>NZ_JAAGLR010001187.1 GCF_010548245.1 Streptomyces sp. SID11385 | reverse complement strand
CAGGCGGCGGTACGGGGGCCGGAGCGGCGTTCGGCGCGGGCGCGGACGAGCGCGAGCAGGCGGGCGCGGAAGCGCTCGCGGCCCGCGCGGTAGGGGAGGGTGCCGTCGCTGACGGCGGTACGGATGGGGGCGAGCGCCTCGCGGACGGCCTCGGCGTCCACGCGCCACAGCGCGGAGCCGTCGGGGACGGTGAGCGAGGCTTCGGCGTCCTCGGGTGCGGCGGTGAGGGCGTGGAGGGCGCGGTGCAGGACGGTGGCGAGGCGGGGGTCATGCTTGAGGCGGGCGACGGCCTCGGGCTCCGTGGTGCGGGCGGGGCCGTGGTCGAGGAGGGCGGTGAGGGTGGACTGGCGGACGCCCGACTCGCCGAGTGCGGGCAGGACTTCGGCGATGTGGCGGAGGAAGGCGGGGTTCGGGCCGAGGACGAGGACGCCCGCGCGGCTCAGGCGGCGGGGGTGCGCGTAGAGGAGGTACGCGACGCGGTGCAGGCCCACGGCCGTCTTGCCCGTGCCGGGTGCGCCCTGCACGCAGACCGAGACGTCGAGCGGGGCCCGTACCAGCGTGTCCTGCTCGGGCTGGAGCGTCGCGGCGATGTCGCGGAGCGGGCCGCTGCGGGGGCGTTCGATCTCGGCGAGGAGGAGGGGGCTGGGGGGTATGGGCGTGGCGGAGGGGGCGGAAGGCGTGGCGGCCACCGGGGGCGTGGAGGTCTTGGCGGGCGCGGGCGCTTCGTGGGGGATGGCGGGGGTACGGGCCTCGGGGAACTCGTCCTCGAACGCCGTCAGTTGCTCGTCCGTACCGTCCGCTCCCGGGGCCCAGCCGAAGCGGCGGCGGCGGGCGAGGCCGTAGGGCTCGGCGGGGCTCGCGCGGTAGAAGGCGCGGGCGACGGGGGCGCGCCAGTCGACGACGAGCGGGGGGACGGTGGGGTCCTCGGAGACGCGGCGGCGGCCGAGGTGGTAGCCCTGCCCGGCGTGCTCGCCCGCCCGGGCGGGGTCCGGGGCGAAGTCGATGCGGGCGAAGAAGAGGGGGCCCGGGGGGAGTTCGTCCAGGTCCCGCGCGTGACCGCGCAGGGCGCGGCCGAGGACCTCGGCGTCGGCGCCCGACGCGGAGACGGTGGCGCCGGTGACGACGTGGTCGTGCGCGGCCTCGCGTGCGGCCGCGACGGCGGCACGGCAGCGGGCGTGGTGGGCGCGGGCGGCGCGGAGGGGGGCGGGGAGGGCGGGAGACGCGGACTCGGTGGGGGCGTTCGCGGCGTCGGCGGGGGCAGGCTTCGGCGTCATGGCCCCGAAGCTTAAGGCAACCCGGTTAGTTTTGTTACTCGGTTACGTTTTCGTTTGCGGCCGCTCAGCGGCCCCTCAGCGCTCCCTCAGCGCCGCCGCCAGTCCCGTGAAGCCCTCCTCCGCCTCGTGCGCGGCGGTCGGGTAGAGAGCGTCCGCCGTGGCCCCGGCCGCGATGCGGCGCCAGTTCTCCATGGCGAGGACGCGCTGGACGGCGACGATCTGGGCTGCGGCGAGGCGGTGCGCGAGGGGCGGGAGGTCCGTGTCCGGCGTGAGGGGTCCGGCCAGGGCGCGGGCGAGGGCGGTTTCGGAGCGGTCGGTGTAGGCGTGGAGGCGGGCGAGGAGGGACGGCGTGCCGTAGAGGAGGCGGTGGTAGGCGAGGACGGCGGGGACGTCGTTGAGGCCGGTGACGGGGTCGCGGCGGTCGAGTCCCGTACGGAAGTGCGCGGCCAGGGCGGCGACCGGGCGGCGGTGCTCGGCGCGGGCCTCGGTCACGACGCGGGCGGCCTCGTCCTCGTGGTCGGCGAAACGGTGGAGGACGAGGTCCTCCTTGGTGGGGAAGTACCGGAAGAGGGTGGGCTTCGAGACGCCCGCGACGGCGGCGATCTCGGCGACGGGTACGGCGTCGAAGCCGCGTGCGAGAAAGAGGGCGATGGCCGTCTCGGACACGTGCCGGTAGGTCTGGAGACGCTTGCGCTCCCGCAGACCGGGCGCCCGGCCCACGCCGCCCGTACCGCCGTTGCCCACGCCCTGTCCCGCCCCGCTCCTCGCTCGCACCCGGCCATCCTAGGCAGGGAGCGAGCGGGCGGGGCACCGCCGCACGCCGCCGTACGAGCGTGGGGCGGCCGAGCCCGGGCCGGGGGCGGTGGCTACGCGGCACAAGTGCTCGGCGTGCTGACGGTCGCGAGTGGAAGGGCACGACCGTGGCTCGGCGTCTGGACGGAGACGCCGACTCCGTCCGCGGACGTCCTCCTCACGAACTACGCCGCTCAACCCCCGACTTCCTCGGCGATCTGGGTGAAGGCCGGCGCGACGGGCCGCGTCACGGCCCGCGCCGCGAGGTCGCGGCGTGGCTGCTCCGCGACGTGCGGGACCGGCCGGCCGGCCTGGCACCCGACGACGTCATGGCGCTCAACGAGGTGCGCTCCACGTTCTGAGGCGGCGGGCGCGTGGCCCCGGCGCTCAGGGAGCCGTGCCCGCCACTCCCCCGAGCGCCGCGAGCGAGGCCCGTGCCGCGGACAGTGTGCGGCCGTAACGGCGCACGGCGCGGGCGACGTTGGGGGCGTCGAGTGCCGTACCGGTGACGATGCGGTCGAGGTCGAGATAGGCGCTGCGGAGGCGTTCGAGGTGGGCGTAGACGGGGGCGTCGCGCTCCCAGCCCGCCGTGCGGTCCGGGGGGAGCACACGGCTCCAGCGGTGCAGCATCCGGGTGCGCAGCGAGGGGCGGGCCGGGGCGAGGTGGAGGTGCCGGACCAGTTCGTACAGGGGGTCGCCGGTCAGAGCCAACTCCCAGTCGATCAGGGCGAGATCGTCGCCGGGGAGGCGGACGAGGTTCCACGGGTTCAGGTCGCCGTGGAGGAGGCCGGGCGTGCGGGGCGTGACGGTGAGCGGCGCGAGGAGCGTTTCGAGCGCGGCCGGGTCCGGCAGGCCGCTCGCGGTCGCGCGGGCGAGGACCGGGGCGGGGAGCGAGGCGACGAGGCGGACGAGTTCGGCGCGCAGCCAGGCGAAGAACTCCGGTCGCCCCGCCGCCGGTTCGAGGTGCGCGCAGTCCACGCGGGTGAGTGCGGCGAGCTGGTCGACGAGCGCGTCGGCCTCCCGGACCCGCAGGCCGTTGACGGGGTGGCGCGGGGTGAGCCGGTCGGGCGTGACGCGCGAAGGCCCGGGCAGCGGGCCCTCGTACGTGTGGAGCGAGAAGGACCCCTCCGCGTCGCGACCGAGCGCGAGGACGCGGGGGACGCGGGGGGCGCGGGGAAGACGGGGTGCGCGGGGCTCTGCGGGCGCTCCGTCCTCGTACGTGGTGTGGATCGCCTCCAGGACGCTGTGCTCGCTGTAGAAGCCGCGCTCCCTGCGGACTGCCACGGCGGGCGCGAACCGCCGTACGACGACGGCCCGTTGCATGGCGGGGAACCAGACGACGGCGTTGCGGTGCGCCGTGCCGCTCAGGACGCGGACCCGCGCCGGGTCGGCGGTACGGGCCGCGGCGAGCGCCTCGGTGACCGCGTCGGCCGGGAACTCCGGTGCTGGCGGCACGCGTTCGTCCGGCGTCCAGCCGAACCGGCCTGCGGGGGACGGCGGTACGGGGCGGGGACGCGCGGGGCCGAAGGCGTGGGCGCCCTCCGTCTGCGCCCCGGCGGCGCGGACGACTCCGCAGGCGATGGCGTGCAGGCGGGGCGCGGGCACATGATGCGCACCGCGCGGTGCACGCGACTCATGACTCCCCTGTGACGCACCGTGCGTGACGTCGCGCGCGGAGTCGTGTCCGCCGCTCTCGCCGCCCCCCGGCTCCTTGCCCTGCCAACCGGACCTCACGGTGCGCACGTGCCACTCCCGAACCGGCCCCGCCCACCGGGGCTCCGCTCGCTCACCGTAACGGAGCGGAAGAGGCGCCTCCGCTCGCGGGACCGAGAAGAAACGATTCGGCGTACGGCTGTACGAGCACCCGGGCGACCCGCCCGCGTTCGCCACCCGTCCGCCACCCCTGTTCGCCAGCCCACGCCACCCATCACGCCAGGTCAGGGCCCAGGTCGAGGGCGGCGGGACGGGGCGCGAGGAGGCGGGCGGACCGGGTGCCGGAGCGGGGGATGGTGGGCGATGGGCGGGGTCCGGCAGGGGCGGCCGCGCAGGGGGTTGGCGCTCGCACGGATCGCCGAATGTCGGCGACGCGTTGTGACGGGTGCGGGGCGGAGTGCGCTTGCCGAGTGGGGAGGAGGCGGGACGGGCGGGCGTGAAGCCGGGCGAGGGCGGCGGCGGGTTGGCGGCGGGGGGCCGTCCGTCACTGCGGGCGACTGCGGCCGACGCAGCCTCGGACCCGCACGGCAGTCCGTCCCGTACGGCAGTCCCGCACCGCATCCCCGCCCCGCCGGGCGCCCTCCCCCACCCCTACAACACCTCCGTATAAGACGCCACCACATACCTCGCCCCCGCCGCGTGCAACGCCGCCCGGCGGGCGGGGCGTTCGGCGTAGCCGAGGAAGGGGATACCGGCGGCTCGGGCGGCCTTCGCGTCGCCCGGTTCGTCGCCGATCATCAGGGTCGCGCGAGGGTCGGCGCCGAGGGACTTGACCGCCTCGGTCAGGCAGTACGGGTCGGGCTTGAGGCGGAGCGGGAGGCCGCGGCCGTGGTAGTGGTCGGCGAAGTAGCCGTCCAGGTGCTGGAGTTCGAGGTAACGGCGGGCGGCGAGCGGGGAGTTGTTGGTCGTCACGGCGAAGCGGCGGCCCGCCGCGTACCACGTGTGCAGGAGTTCGGTGAGGTACGGCGTCGGACGGGCGCTTTCGGCCGCCCTCAACTCCTCATCCGTCAGAAGGGATTCGAGGGCCCGGACCGTACCGCCCTCCGTGTCCCGCGTGCCCACGGCCCGCAGGAGGGCCTGCGGGTTCTTGCTGAGCGAGGCGCCCGCCGCGAGCGCCCGGCCGCCGGGGCGGGCGTCGAGCCAGCTCGCCATGCGGCGGGCTATGCCGCGCGCGGGATGCCCGGCGAAGAGGCGGCACACGGGGCCGTCGAAGTCGAAGAGCACCCAGCGGGTGCGGGCTATCAGTTCGGCCAGTGGTTCGGCGGGGGGCTCGGCGCGGAGGGCGGGACCGGTCGGCCCGGGGTCCGGTTCCGGGCCGGGTCCCGATGTGGGTCGGTGCCCCGACTCCCGTGCGAGGCAGGCGTGTTCCGGTTCCGTGTGCGTCCTGGTTGTCGTCACCCGTCGAGTTTCAGCTCCTCGCTGATGGTCTGCCAGAGGCCCTCGAACCAGCGGGCGGACTGCGCGACGAACACCTCGTCGCGCGGGCCGTGCGTGACGTCGTACGGAAAGAGCTGGGCGCGCGGTCCCCAGGTGTCGATCATCTCGGGGACGTCCTCGCCGTTCTCGTCGGTCCGTCTCACGAGGTAGTACGCGAAGAGGGCTTCGCTCCCGTTGAGGACGTACAGCTTCACCGGCGGGGTGAAGGGGACGGTACGGAAGGCGACGGACACCTTCGTCCCGTGGGACTGCCGCAGCCCGGTGAGCGTCCGGCTCAGGACCCGTACCTGCGAATCGCGCATCTCCAGCCAGCGGCGGTGCACGGCCGCCGCCTCGACGGGCTCGCCCGAGGCCGCGACGGGGAAGGCGAGGTCGATGCTGCGGCTGGGCAGCAGGATGCGCACGTCGACGGACTCGGGCCGCAGGCTCCCGCTGTGCACGCCGATGACGGCCTCGCTGACGGCGGGGATGAGCGATTCGGCGGTGAGGCAGAGGGCGTCGATCCGCACGTCGGGCGCGGCGAAGGCCCGTACGAGACGGGGGCCGAGCGCGACGAGCGTGGGGCGCGGCTCCGGCGTGCCGCCCGCGCGTTCGCCGTCGTGGCCCGGCTGGGCGACGCGCGGCGGGACGCCCTTCGTGGAGTGGCTGAGCAGCCCTTCGGCGCGCAGCGCCTGGAGCGCCTGGCGCAC
>NZ_JAAGLR010001151.1 GCF_010548245.1 Streptomyces sp. SID11385 | reverse complement strand
CCGCGCGGCTGCTCGGCTCGGCGCTGCGGGCGGCCTCGGGGAAGGCGCGGCGGCTGCGCGGGGCGCGGGCGGTGGTGTGCGTGCCGGATCACGCGACGTCGCTGGAGCGGCACGTGCTGCGGCAGGTGTGCAGGGACGCGGGCATCAACCAGGTGCGGTCGGTGCCGCACTCGGTCGCCGCGGCGGCGGGCGCGGGGGTGAGCGGGAGCCCGGCGGGAGCGCTGCTCGTGGACGTCGGGGAGCACCGCACATCGGCGTCGATGATCGCGCTCGGCACGGCGCTCGTGACGCGGACGGTCAAGCGGGGCGCGGGCAGTGTGGACACGTGGCTGATGCGGCACGCGCGCGAGGAGCACGCGCTGACGATCGGGGCGCAGGTCGCCGAGGAGGCGAAGCTCGCGGCGGCCCTTGAGACGGGCGCGCGGCTGCCGGTACGGGGCCAGGACCGGGACGAAGGGCTGCCGCGCGTCGGGGAGTTGACGGTGGCGGAGGTCCGCGCGGTGCTGCGCCCGGTGTACGAGGACGTGGCGCGGCTCGTCGCGGGGGTGCTCGACGCCTCTCCCCCGGAGCTGGTGGACGACGTCTTCGAGCGGGGTGTGCTGCTGCACGGGGGCGGGGCGCGGTTGTACGGCCTCGATGCGCATCTGCGGCAGGAGCTGGGGATGCCCGTGCATCTCGTGGAGTCGGGGGCCGAGACGGCGGTGGAGGGGGCGTGGCTGCTCGCCGCCGAGGGCCCTGTGCTCGAACTCGCGTGAGGGGACGGCCGATGGAGCGGAGAGGTGAGGGCGTATGACGGCTGCGGCGGGGCTGGCGCTGATGATCGTGGGGGCCGTACTGCGGTACGCGGTGACGTGGCGGTTCGCGTGGGTGGATCTGCCCGTGCTGGGGAACATCCTGCTCGTGGGCGGTTTCGCGGGGCTCGTGCTCGGTCTGGTGCTCGCGCGCAGCAGGCGGCGGCTGGCGCTCGCGGTGGAGCGGGCGCGGGATTCGGCGACGTGGTCGGCCTCGGGCAGTGACGCGTATCCGCCGGAGCCGTACTACCGGGACCAGTACCCGCCGCACTGAGCGGGCGGGGGGCGCTTCGCGGGTACGGCCGGTACGGGTGAAGCGCCCGGCCCCGGGGCGCTCGGGCCCCCGCCCGCAGGGCGCCCGGACGCGGGACGCCGCCGCACCCCTGCTCGGGTGCGGCGGCGTCGCGTGGGGTGCTGCGGGTGGGTCAGGCGGCGTGCCGGGCGCGGGCGCGGTGGCCCGCGACGAGTTCGGCGTAGCGGCGTCCGGAGGACTTCACCGTGCGTCCTTGCGTCTTGTAGTCGACGTGGACGAGGCCGAAGCGCTTGTCGTAGCCGTAGGCCCACTCGAAGTTGTCCATGAGGGACCAGGCGAAGTAGCCGGCGAGCGGGGCGCCCTTGCGGGCGGCGCGGGCGCAGGCGGCGAGGTGGTCCTCCAGGTACTGGATGCGCTCGGGGTCGTCGACGGAGCCGTCGGAGCCGACGACGTCGGGCCAGGCCGAGCCGTTCTCGGTGACGTAGATCTTCCGCGCCCCGTACTCCTCGGTGAGCCGGAGCAGCATGCGTTCGATGCCGTTCGCGTCGATCTCCCAGTCCATGCCGGTGCGCGGGACGTGCAGGCGGCGCACGGCGCGGGCGTAGGGCTGGGGGCCGCCGGGGTCGTCGGTGACCACGGACGGGAAGTAGTAGTTCAGGCCCAGCCAGTCCAGCGGCTGCGCGATCGTGTCGAGGTCGCCCGGCTGCTCGGGCAGGGCGACGCCGTAGACGTCGACCATGTCCTCGGGGAAGCCGCGGCCGTGCACGGGGTCGAGCCACCAGCGGTTGACGTGGCCGTCCATGCGGCGGGCCGCCGCGGCGTCGCCCTCGGAGCCGGTGGCGGGGTCGACGGGGTTGAGGTTGAAGACGATGCCGACCTCGGAGTCCGGCGCGGCGGCGCGGATCGCCTGGGTGGCGAGGCCGTGGCCGAGCAGGAGGTGGTACGAGGTGCGGACGGCGGCCTCGATGTCGGTGAGGCCGGGGGCCATGGTCCCTTCGAGGTGCCCGATCCAGGAGGAGCAGAGCGGTTCGTTGAGGGTGGCCCAGCGCTTGACGCGGTCGCCGAGGCGGTCGGCGACGACCTCGGCGTAGCGGGCGAAGTGCTCGGCGGTCTCGCGGTTCGGCCAGCCGCCCCGGTCCTGGAGGGCCTGCGGGAGGTCCCAGTGGTAGAGGGTGACGAAGGGTTCGATGCCCTCGGCGAGGAGGCCGTCGACGAGCTTGTCGTAGAAGTCGAGGCCCTTGGCGTTGACCGGTCCGTCGCCGCCGGGGACGACCCGGGGCCAGGCGACCGAGAAGCGGTAGGCGCCCGCGTTCAGCTCCTTGATGAGCCCGATGTCCTCGCGCCAGCGGTGGTAGTGGTCGCAGGCCACGTCGCCGGTGTCGCCGCCCGCGATCTTGCCGGGGGTGTGCGAGAAGGTGTCCCAGATCGAGGGGGCGCGGCCGTCCTCGTCGACGGCGCCCTCCACCTGGTACGCGGCGGTGGCCACGCCCCAGGTGAAGCCCTCGGGCAGGGCGGCGTAGTCGAGTCCTTCGCTCGCGGGGCTCCTCGCGTCGCGGGTCATTTGACGGCTCCCGCGGTGAGCCCGGTGACCAGGTACTTCTGGAGCAGCAGGAAGCCGGCCACGACGGGCACGCTGACGACGAGGGACGCGGCCATGACCTGGTTCCAGTAGACGTCGTTGAGCGTCGAGTAGTTCTGGAGGCCGATGGCGAGGGTGCGGGTCTCGTCGTTGGTGAGCACGGAGGCGAAGAGGACTTCGCCCCAGGCCGTCATGAAGGCGTACACGGCGACGGCGACGATGCCGGGGATCGCGGCGGGCACGACGACGCGGAAGAGCGCGCCGAGCGGACCGCAGCCGTCGACCATGGCGGCTTCGTCGAGTTCCTTGGGCACCGAGTCGAAGTAGCCGATGAGCATCCAGATCGCGAAGGGCAGCGAGAAGGTCAGATACGTGATGATCAGGCCGAGTCGCGAGCCGAAGAGCGGGATGCCGGTGGCGTTGCCGACGTTGACGAAGAGGATGAACAGCGGCAGCAGGAAGAGGATGCCGGGGAACATCTGGGTGGAGAGCACCGAGACGGTGAAGACGCGCTTGCCGCGGAAGTTGTAGCGGCTGACCGCGTAGGCGGCGAAGATCGCGATGATCACCGAGCAGATCGTGGCGGACCCGGCCACGATGAGCGAGTTGCTGAAGTAGTGCGCGAGCGGCACCGTCTTCCAGATGTCGATGTACGGCCGGATGGTGAGGCCGCTCGGTATCCAGCGGAACTGTCCGGTGACGTCCTTGAGGGGCTTCAGCGAGCTGGTGATCATGACGAAGATCGGCAGCGCGACGAAGATCGTCAGGATCGTCAGGAAGACGACGCGGACGGCCTGGAAGGAGCGCGGCGGCGCCATCGGCGAGCGCCCGGTGTGGAGCACCTGCGTGGTCTTGGCGACAGGGGGCTTGCCGGGAGGGCCGTCGGTCTTGGCGACGGGTGCGGCGCTAGACATCGGAGCCCTTCTTCCTCGACGTGAAGAACAGGTACAGCCCCGTGACCACGAGCAGGAACAGGAGCAGCAGGACGGACATCGCCGAGCCCGTGCCGAAGTTCCAGGTCACGAAGGAGGACTGGTAGATGTGGATGGAGATGAGGTCGGCGTTCTTCGGTGCCGAGTCCCCGAAGAGGAGGTACGGCGTGTTGAAGTCGTTGAACGTCCACAGGAACAGGACGAGCACGAGGACCTGGTTGACGGGGCGCAGCGAGGGCAGGGTGATCTTGCGGATCTGCTGCCAGGTGCCGGCGCCGTCGAGGGCCGCGGCCTCGTAGAGGTCCTTGGGGATGTTCTGGAGCGCGGCCATGACGATGAGGAAGGCGAAGGGCCAGGTCTTCCAGACCGCGACGACGACCAGGGAGATGAAGCTGTTGTTGCCGATGAGCCAGAAGGAGCGCTCGTCGGTGAGGTGGAGCTGGTCGTGCAGGACGTGGTTCACCATGCCGTTGTCGTGCTGGAGCATGAAGTTCCAGGTGATGACGGCGGCGTAGATGGGCAGCGCGTACGGGGTCAGGAAGAGCGCCCGCAGGAAGCCGCGGCCCTTGAAGTTGTCCTGGAGGAAGATCGCGGCGGCGACGCCGATCAGCCAGCAGAAGGCGACGGCGAGGACGCAGAAGGCACAGGTGACCCAGAAGGAGTGCAGCAGGGCTTCGCCGACCGGCTTGTCGAAGTCGACGGCGAGCTTGAAGTTGTCGAGGCCGGCCCAGGGGGCCTGGCCCCAGTTGCGGATGTAGAACTGGGTGAGCTCCTTGAAGGCCATGAAGATCCCGACGACCATGGGGATCATGTGGATCAGGAGCTCGAAGAGCAGGGCGGGGAGGAGCAGCAGGTACGGGAGTCCCACGCGGCGGACGCGGTCGGGAAGGATCGGCTTGCGCCGTTTCTTCCCGACCAGGCCGGGCCCCGCTGCGGGGCCCGGCGTCGCCTGCGCTTCAGGCAGGGTGTCGGTCATGGTTCAGTTGCTCACTTCGGCATCTGCTGCTCGGCCTTGGTCAGGGCGGCCTTCACGTCGGCGGTGGTGATCTCCTTCTTGCCCGCCGCGTCGGCCCACAGGTCCTTGATGGCGGTACCGACCGCCGTCTCGAACTGGGCCTCGTTGGGCACCTGCGGGAGCGCGGTGGCGCTCTTGAGCAGGGTCTCCTTGATGGTGCCGGCGCCGCCCTTGTTGAACGCGGGGTCCTCCTGCGCGTCCTTCACCGGCGGGACGGAGCCCCACGTCTTGTTGAGGAAGGTCGACTCGTCCTTGCTCGTCATGAACTTGACGAACTTGAGGGCGCCTTCCTTGTTCTTCGTGTTCTTGAAGACGGCCATGTTGATGCCGGCGACCATGGAGTTGGTCTGCTTGTCGGTGCCCGGGGTGCCGGACTGGACCGGGACGGGCGCGACGCCGTAGTCCTCGGCCTTCATGCCGTGGGCCTGGAAGGTGGTGTCGGCGGCCTGCCACAGGACCATGCCGACCTTGCCGCTGGCGAAGTCGTTGAGGCTCTGGTTCTGGTTGTACTCGGCGTTGCCGGGGGCGATGATCTTGTCCTTGCCCATCCAGTCCACGTACTGCTTGACGGCGGCGACCGCGCCGTCGGAGGTGAAGGTGGGCTTGCCGTCGGCGTCGAAGAAGTCGGCGCCCCTCTGCTTGCCGAGGACGAAGGCCTGGTGGATGTTGTTGGAGAGGTTGCTGCCCTCCAGCGCGGTGCCCCAGGTGTTGCCCTTGGTGAGCTTCTTGCCGTCCTCGACGAACTCGTCCCAGGTGACCGGGGGCTTGGCGATGCCGGCGTCGGCGAAGAGCTTCTTGTTGTAGTAAAGCGCGTAGGCCAGGGAGTACAGGGGCACGGCGGCCGGGGGCTTGCCCGCGGCGCCGGTGGAGCCCACGGCCGAGTCGACGAAGCGGTCGCGCCCGCCGATCGCCTTGAACGCGGCGTCGTCGAAGTCCATGAGGGCGCCGGTGGCCTGGAGCGAGGCCGACCAGGTGTTGCCTATGTTGAGGACGTCGGGGCCCTCACCGGAAGTGGTGGCGGTGAGGATGCGGTTGAGGAGGTCGGACCACGGGATGACCTCCAGCTTGACCTTGATACCGGTCTGCTTGGTGAACTTCGCGAGTTCCTTGGTCAGGACCTTCTTGTCCACCGCCACGCTCGCCCCCTGGTTGGAGGCCCAGTACGTGAGGGTCTTGGGCGAGGAGTTGTCACTCCCGCCGCCGCTCCCGCCGCCACAGGCGGAAGCGGTGAGCGCGAGGGTCGTGACGAGACTGGCAGCGGCAGCGGCTCGCAGTCTGCGCATGTCGGTATGCCCCTTTCCGGGGGGTGGCCAAGGAAGAGTGAAGGCGTTCAGTCCCTGAACGGCCTCACGACTTAATTTAGGACGTGAGTTAAAACCTGAGAGAAGGTCGCGTCAAGGGCTGTGGCGGGGGTATGTTGCGGTCCGGGAAGGGGCAAGATGGTGCAACGGCACAGACGAACCGTGCGTGACCTGCGAAGAGGCAACCGCGCCGCTGTTTTGCAACGGTTGTATTTCGACGGCCCGATGAGCCGTCAGGCACTACTCCCCGCCACCGGCTTGAGTTCGGGTTCCATCAGCAACGTCGTCACGGAGCTGACGGCGGACGGGCTGCTGGAGGAGGCGGGCGTCGTCGAGTCGGACGGCGGCCGGCCGCGCACTCTGCTGCGCGTCGCGCGCGGCGCCGGGTACCTCGTCGGGGTCGACATCGGCGAGACGAAGGTGCGCACCGAGCTGTTCGACCTGGCGATGTCCGAACTCTCGCGCACGGAGACGAGCCTGACGGGCGTCGGCTACGACGTCGACCTCATCGTGCGCGCCGTCGCCGAGGGGGTCGCGGCGGTGCTCGCCGAGGCGGAGGTCCCCGCGGACCAACTGCTCGGCGTGGGCGTCGGCGTGCCGGGGATCGTGGAGCGCCCCGAGGGCGAGGGCGCGCTCGTGTTCGGCCAGACGATCGGCTGGGACGGGGTCCCGCTGGAGACGCTGCTGCGCACCGCGACCGGGCTCCCGGCCGAGGTCGGCTTCTTCGTCAACAACGGTGCGAAGGCGCTGGGGCAGGCCGAGTTGTGGTTCGGCGGCGGCCGGGGCAGCGAGGACGTCGTCATCGTGCTCTTCGGCTCGGGTGTCGGCGCGTGCATAGTGACCCGGGGCGTGGTCCAGGGCGGGATGCACGGCAGCCCGAGCGAGTGGGGGCACCTGACGGTCAACGTCCGTGGCAGGCGCTGCCGTTGCGGGGCGCGGGGCTGCCTGGAGGCGTACGCGGGGGCGGAGGCGCTCCTGGAGCGCTGGCGCGAGGTGGGCGGCGCCCCGCCGGCGGGGGCCGGCGAGGAGGAGGGGGTCACGGCGCTGCTCGCGGCGGCGGACCCGGGCAGCGGGGGCGGAGCCGATCCCGTGGCCGTCGCGGTCCTGGAAGAGACTGCCGAGTACCTCGGTGCCGGACTCTCCGACCTCATCAACCTCTTCAGCCCCGAGCAGGTCCTGATCGGCGGCTGGGCGGGACTCCAACTGGGCCCGCACATCCTCCCGTCGGTGCGCCGCCACGCCGACAGCTTCGCGTTGCGGCGCCCGGCGGGGAAGGTCTCGATCGGGCTCGGACTGCTCGGCGCGGACGCGGTGACGGTCGGCGCGGCGACGCTCGTACTGGCCGACTTCTTCGCCAACGGCGGACGCAGGGACGCCCCGCTGCGGGAGGAGGACGTCGCCGAGGCGGGGACCGAACGGCGGGCGGCCCACGTGCTGGGCGGCAACTAGCGCGCGGACGTGCGGAGTCGGCCGGTACCGTCCGCCATGAGACGGGCCGCACGTCGAGCTGACGTCGGACGGGCACGGTCACCGGCCGCGCCCGGAGCCTGCCGGCGGCACGGGCGGGGAGAGCGTACGAGATCGCCGGGCGCGCGCCCGTCGCGCGCGGTCCCGGTCTGCCGCCTCCCCGCCCCC
The DNA here is from genome assembly GCF_010548245.1 of Streptomyces sp. SID11385. Taxonomy (GTDB): domain Bacteria; phylum Actinomycetota; class Actinomycetes; order Streptomycetales; family Streptomycetaceae; genus Streptomyces. Next base: position 420 of record NZ_JAAGLR010001151.1, on the reverse strand, counting down.
GTCCGTCACGCCTTCGGCCGCACGTTCCACCGTCCCGTGGCCCCATTCGGGTGTGCGGGGCGGGTGCGTCCCGTCCGTGGGCGGGGAATCGGCGGGGCCGGGATGCAGGGTGGTCGAGTCCGTCGAGCCGCCCCCGGTTCCTGGTGGTTCACGCGGTGCGGTGCACACGGTGAATCCCGGCGCCGGACGGTGCGGACGGGTCACGTGACTTGCGCCCAGGGACCGGGCGCGCCACGTTCGTACTGTTCCCTGTCCCTCCCCGGTCCGGAAAGGCGCGGTGCTTTCATGCGGATCACCGTCTTCGGTGCCTCCGGTCGCGCAGGCCGCGCCTTCCTGCACGCCGCCGCGCGCGCCGGTCACGAGTGCACCGCCGTCGTGCGCGACCCGGAGCGGCTGGCCGGGGCGCCGGCGGCGCGGGTC
>NZ_JAAGLR010001129.1 GCF_010548245.1 Streptomyces sp. SID11385 | reverse complement strand
GGCGGCGGTGAGCGACCCGTACCTGCCGCGCGGCACGGTGCGGCGCGCGCGGTGCGCCGTCGAGCCCGCCGTACGCCCGGAGCCGAGCAGCGCGCGCAGCGGCGCCAGCGTGTCGTTCGTGAGCCGCCCCGACCACACCAGGTCCCACAGCGCGTCGGCGAGTTGCGGGTCGGTCGCGTCGGGGTGCGTCGTGGCGCGGACCTGCTGGGCGATCTGGCGGAAGAAGAGCCCGTACCCGCCGGAGAGGGCGGTGAGGAGCGACTGGTGCAGCGGGCTCAGTTCGAGGGGGAGCGGTTCGGGGAGCAGCAGCGGCGCGGAATCGGCCGGGTAGAGCCCGATCCAGCCGTCCTTGCCGGGCAGGGCGCCCGCTCCGGCCCACAGCAGTTCGCCCGCCGAGGTCAGCTCGTCGAGCAGCGCCGGGCTGTACGCGGACAGGCGCGAGGGCAGGACGAGGCGTTCGAGGGCGGAGGCGGGCACCGTCGCGCCCTGCAACTGCTCGACGGCGCGCACGAGGCCGTCGATGCCGCGCAGCCCGTTGCCGTCGAGGTGCTGCCAGCGCGGCAGGAAGTCCGCGTACGCGCTGGGCGCCACCGGCTCCAGTTCGTGCCGCAGCGCCGCGAGCGAGCGTCGGCGCAGCCGGCGCAGCACCGTCGCGTCGCACCACTCCTGGCCGCGTCCCGCCGGGTGGAACTCCCCGGCCACGACGCGTCCACCGGCCGCGAGCCGCTGGAGCGCGCCCTCGGTCACCGCGGTGCCGAGACCGAAGCGGGCCGCGGCGTCCGCCGTCGTGAACGGGCCGTGCGTGCGCGCGTACCGGGCGAGGAGGTCGCCGAGCGGGTCCTTCACCGGCTCCGTGAACGCCTCGGGCACGCCCACGGGCAGCGCGGTGCCGAGCGCGTCGCGCAGCCGCCCCGCGTCCTCGATCGCCGCCCAGTGCGCGCGGCCCGCGACGCGCACTTCGATGGCGCGGCGCGCCTGAGCCAGTTCCCGTACGTACGAGGGCTGCGCGCCGCGCGCCGCCAGCTCCTCGTCGGTGAGCGGACCGAGCAGGCGCAGCCGGTCGGCGACGCCCTCGGCGTCCTTGACGGCGCGGTCCTCGGTGAGCCATTGCAGCTCCCGCTCCAGCTCGGCGAGGACCTCCGGGTCGAGGAGTTCGCGCAGTTCGGCGCGGCCGAGCAGTTCGGAGAGCAGCCGCGAGTCGAGCGAGAGCGCGGCGGCGCGGCGTTCGGCGAGGGGCGAGTCGCCCTCGTACAGGAACTGGGCGACGTATCCGAAGAGCAGCGAGCGGGCGAACGGGGACGCCTCGGGCGTCGTCACCTCCACGAGGCGGACGCGGCGCGCGGCGATGTCACCCATCAGCTCGCGCAGCCCCGGCACGTCGAAGACGTCCTGGAGGCACTCGCGGACCGCTTCGAGGACGATCGGGAACGAGCCGAACTCGCTCGCGACCTGGAGCAGTTGCGAGGCGCGCTGGCGCTGCTGCCACAGCGGGGTGCGGCGGCCGGGGTCGCGGCGGGGCAGGAGGAGGGCGCGGGCGGCGCACTCGCGGAAGCGGGAGGCGAAGAGCGCGGAGCCGCCGACCTCGTCGGTGACGATCCGTTCGATCTCCTCCTGGTCGAAGAGGGTGTCGGAGGCACCGACCGGGGCCTGCTCGCTGTCGTACTCCGTCCCCGGCGTCTTCGGGGCGGCGTCGACGTCGAGCAGGTCGAGGCCGAGGAGGTCCGCGTCGGGCAGGCGCAGCACGATGCCGTCGTCCGCGTGCACGACCTGCGCGTCGAGGCCCAGTTTCTCGTGCAGCCGCGAGCCGATCGCGAGCGCCCACGGCGCGTGCACCTGCGCGCCGAAGGGGGAGTGGACGACGACGCGCCAGTCGCCCAGCTCGTCGCGGAAGCGCTCGACGACGATGGTGCGGTCGTCGGGGACGTGCCCGCAGGCGCGGCGCTGCTCGTCCAGGTACGCGAGGAGGTTGTCCGTCGCCCAGGCGTCCAGCCCGGCCGCGACGAGGCGCAGGCGCGCGTCGTCCGGCGACAGGCCGCCCAGTTCGCGCACGAAGGCGCCGAGCGCGCGCCCCAGCTCCAGCGGTCTGCCGAGCTGGTCGCCCTTCCAGAACGGCAGCCTGCCCGGCACCCCGGGCGCGGGCGAGACGAGCACGCGGTCGCGCGTGATGTCCTCGATGCGCCACGACGTCGTGCCGAGCGTGAAGACGTCGCCGACGCGCGACTCGTAGACCATCTCCTCGTCCAGCTCGCCGACCCGGCCGCCGCCCTTCTTCGGGTCCGAGCCGGCGAGGAAGACGCCGAAGAGGCCGCGGTCGGGGATCGTGCCGCCCGAGGTGACCGCGAGCCGCTGGGCGCCCGGGCGCCCCGTGACGGTGCCCGCGACGCGGTCCCACACGACACGTGGCCGCAGCTCGGCGAAGGCGTCCGAGGGGTAGCGGCCCGCGAGCATGTCGAGCACCGACTCGAAGGCGGACTCGGGCAGTGCGGCGAACGGCGCGGCGCGACGGACGAGCGCGAGCAGGTCGTCGTACTGCCAGGTGTCCATCGACGTCATCGCGACGAGCTGTTGCGCGAGGACGTCGAGCGGGTTGGACGGGACGCGCAGCGCCTCGATGAGCCCGCCGCGCATCCGCTCGGTGACCACGGCGGACTGCACGAGGTCGCCGCGGTACTTCGGGAAGACGACGCCCGTCGAGACCGCGCCCACCTGGTGCCCCGCGCGGCCGACGCGCTGGAGCCCGGAGGCGACCGAGGGCGGCGACTCGACCTGCACGACCAAGTCGACGGAGCCCATGTCGATGCCCAGCTCCAGGCTGGAGGTCGCGACGACGGCGGGGAGCCGGCCCGCCTTCAGGTCCTCCTCGACCTGCGCGCGCTGCTCCTTGGAGACCGAGCCGTGGTGTGCCCGCGCGAGCACGGGAGGCGCGCCCTTGGCCGGTCCCGAGCCGCCCATGAGCTGCGCCGGGCCGTGGTCCTCGGGCAGGGGTTCGCCCGTGGCGCGCTCGTAGGCGATCTCGTTGAGCCGGTTGCACAGGCGCTCGGCGAGACGGCGCGAGTTGACGAAGACGATCGTCGAGCGGTGCGCCTGCACGAGGTCCGTGATGCGCTCCTCGACCTGCGGCCACACGGAGGGCGACTCGCCCTTGTCGTCCTCGCCGACGGGCGAGCCGCCCATCTCCCCGAGATCGGGCACGGGGACGACGACGGACAGGTCGAACTCCTTCCCGGAGACCGGCTGCACGACCTGGGCCCTGCGCTGCGGCGACAGGAAGCGCGCCACCTCGTCGACGGGGCGCACCGTCGCGGAGAGCCCGATGCGGCGCGCGGGACGGGGCAGCAGTTCGTCGAGCCGCTCCAGCGACAGCGCCAGGTGCGCGCCGCGCTTCGTGCCCGCGACGGCGTGCACCTCGTCCAGGATCACCGTCTCGACGCCCGTCAGCGCCTCGCGCGCCTGCGAGGTGAGCATGAGGAAGAGGGACTCGGGCGTCGTGATGAGGATGTCGGGAGGGCGGGTGGTGAGCGAGCGGCGCTCCGCGGCCGGGGTGTCGCCCGACCGGATGCCCACCCGGATCTCCGGCTCGGGCAGCCCGAGGCGCACGGACTCCTGCCGGATACCGGTCAGGGGGCTGCGCAGATTGCGCTCCACGTCCACGGCGAGGGCCTTGAGCGGGGACACGTAGAGGACGCGGCAGCGCTTGCGGGCCTCGGCGGGGGGAGGGGTGGACGCGAGGCCGTCGAGCGCGGCGAGGAAGGCGGCGAGCGTCTTCCCGGAACCGGTCGGGGCCACCACCAGGACGTCCGACTCCTTCTGGATGGCGCGCCACGCGCCCTCCTGCGCGGCGGTGGGCGCGGAGAAGGCACCCGTGAACCAGTCACGGGTGGCGGCGGAGAACCCCTGGAGGGCGGAAGCGGCCATGCCTCCCATCGTGCACCGTGGCACTGACAACGGCTGGGGAAGCGGCGGCCTCGCGTCATGGGGCGGGGGCGTCGCGTACGCCGCGTGGTGCGGCGGGTACGTCGCGTGGTGCGGCGGGTACGTCGTGTGTGACCAGGTACGTCGCGTGGCGGCCCGGTGGCTCGCGCGGCGTCCGCACCGTGGAACGCTCCGCCGCGCGCCATCCGGTTCCTCGCACAATGACGCCATGAGGGCGAGCGAGGTGAGGCAGCGGGGAGCGGCCGAGCGGGCGCGGCACTGGCGGTACGCGGAACTGCCCGGCGTCGACCTCCTGCGCGCCCGCTACGTCCGCAAGACCTTCGCCCCGCACACCCACGAGCACTACGTGATCGCGGCCGTGACCTCGGGCGTCGAGATCTTCCGGCACCGCGGCATCGAGGAGTACGCGGGCGCCGGCAGCCTCGCCCTGGTCAACCCGGACACGCCGCACACGGGACGCGCCCAGGGGCCCGAGGGCTGGCGGTACGGCGCCGTCTACCCGGCCCCCGGTCTCGTCGCGGAGATCGCGCGGGAGACGACGACGCTGCGCGGCGCCCCGGGCTTCGCCGCGCCGGTCCTGGCCGACCCCTACGCGACGCGCCTCGTGCACCGCGTGCTGCGCGCGGCGGAGGAGGGCGACGCGCTCACCGCGGACACGCTGCTGCGCGCCACGGTCACCCGGCTGCTGCACCGCAACGGTGGGTCGCTGCGCGCCAGGACGGTGCGCG
>NZ_JAAGLR010001093.1 GCF_010548245.1 Streptomyces sp. SID11385 | reverse complement strand
CCCTCGGCGCCCGCGTCGCCGGTCGCGCCGGCATCCGTACCGGTGGCGCCGGAAGCCCCGGCGGCCTCCCCGCCGTCGCCCGCGCGCGCGCCGTCCTCCGTCTCGCCGCGCGCCCGCTTCTCCTCCCGCTTGCGCCGCAGCTCCTCCGCCTGCATCGCCTTGCGGCGGCGGCGGAACTTCTCGGCGGGACCGTTGCGGTTGTCGCGCACAGGCGTGAGGGCGCCGCCCGTGAGCGTCGGCGTCATCGGCCGCTCGCCCGGTACGAAGCGGTCGCCCGTCTCGACGGCGGGCGCGAGGTCCGTCATGCCGCCCTGCGCCGGGACGTCGCCGGGGTGCAGCGGCAGGTAGAGCGTGAACGTCGAGCCGCGTCCCGGCTGGCTCTGCGCGTCGATCTCGCCGCCGAGCAGTCGCGCGATCTCCCGGCTGATCGAGAGCCCGAGGCCCGTACCGCCGTACTTGCGGCTCGTCGTGCCGTCCGCCTGCTTGAACGCCTCGAAGATGACGCGCATCTTGCCCTCGGCGATACCGATCCCGGTGTCCGTGACCGAGAAGGCGATCATCTTGCCGTCCGGCTCGGTCAGCGAGCCCGCTTCGAGCAACTGCTCCCGGATCGCGTCCGGCACCTCGGCGCCCGCCGGGCGGATGATCAGCTCGACCGCCCCGCTGCCCGTGAACTTCACCGCGTTCGAGAGCAGGTTGCGCAGCACCTGGAGGAGGCGCTGCTCGTCGGTGTGCAGCGTCGCCGGCAGCTCCGGCGAGACGCGTACCGAGAAGTCGAGGTTCTTCTCGACCGTCATCGGCCGGAACGTCGCCTCGACGTAGTCGACGAGCTGGACGAGCGCGATCCGCGTCGGCGAGACCTCCATCTTGCCCGCCTCGACCTTGGACAGGTCGAGGATGTCGTTGATGAGCTGGAGCAGGTCCGAACCGGCCCCGTAGATCGTCTCGGCGAACTCGACCTGCTTGTGCGAGAGGTTGCGCTCCGCGTTGTCCGCGAGCAGCTTCGCGAGGATCAGCAGCGAGTTGAGCGGGGTGCGCAACTCGTGCGACATGTTCGCGAGGAACTCGGACTTGTAGCGCATCGAGACCGCGAGCTGCTCGGCCCGCTCCTCCAGGACCTGCCGCGCGTTCTCGATCTCGCCGTTCTTGACCTCGATGTCGCTGTTCTGCCGGACGAGGAGCGCCGCCTTCTCCTCCAGCTCCGCGTTGGACTCCTGAAGCGCCTTCTGCCGCTGCTCCAGTTCCGCCGAGCGGTCCTTGAGCTGCGCCGTCAGCTCGCGGGACTCGGCGAGCAGCACGGTGGTCTTGGAGTTGACGCTGATCGTGTTGACGCTCGTCGCGATCACCTCGGCGATCTGCGCGAGGAAGTCCCGCTGGATCTTCGTGAACTGCGCGAACGTCGCGAGTTCGATGACGCCGAGCACCTTGCCGTCGAAGAGCAGCGGCAGCACCACGACCTGCGCGGGCGTCGCCTGCCCGAGCCCCGAGGAGATCTTGATGTAGTCGGCAGGGACCTCGTTCACGGTCAGGATGCGCTTCTCGCGCGCCGCCGTGCCGACGAGGGTCTCGCCGGGGTGGAAGGCCGTCGGCATCATCCCGGCCGCGTAGTTGTACGAGCCGATGAGCCGCAACTGGTACGCCTCGTCGTCGACGTCCGTGACCTCCACGCCCTCCTCCAGCGGCTCGGCGAGGAAGAACGCCCCGTGCTGCGCGGTCACGACCGGCGTCAGCTCGCTCATGATGAGCTGCGCGACGTCGGTGAGGTCGCGGCGGCCCTGGAGCAGCCCGGAGATCCGGGCGAGGTTGCCCTTGAGCCAGCCCTGCTCCTCGTTGGCGAGCGTGGTGTCCCGCAGGTTGCCGATCATCGTGTTGATCGTGTCCTGGAGGCGCAGCATCTCGCCCGACGCCTGCGTCTTGGCCGAGACGTTGAGGTCGCCGCGGGTCACCGCCGTCGCGACCGAGGCCATGCCCCGTACCTGGTCGGTCAGGTTGAAGGCCATCTCGTTGACGGAGTCGGTCAGCTCCCGCCACGTACCGTCCACGTCGCGGACCTGCGCCTGGCCGCCGAGGATGCCCTCGGTGCCCACCTCGCGGGCGACGCGGGTGACCTGCTCGGCGAAGCTGGAGAGCTGGTCGACCATCGTGTTGATGGTCGTCTTCAGCTCCAGGATCTCGCCGCGCGCGTCGATGTCGATCTTCTTCGTCAGGTCGCCCTTGGCGATGGCCGTCGTGACCATCGCGATGTTGCGGACCTGCCCCGTCAGGTTGGACGCCATCGAGTTCACCGACTCGGTGAGGTCCTTCCACGTCCCCGAGACACCCGGCACGCGCGCCTGGCCGCCCAGGATGCCGTCCGTGCCCACCTCGCGCGCGACGCGGGTCACCTGCTCGGCGAAGGCGGAGAGCGTCGTGACCATGATGTTCACGGTGTCGGCGAGCTGGGCGACCTCGCCGCGCGCCTCGACGGTGACCTTCTTGGTCAGGTCGCCGTTGGCGACCGCCGTCGCGACCTGCGAGATGCCGCGCACCTGCGAGGTGAGGTTGTTCGCCATGATGTTGACGTTGTCGCTCAGGTCCTTCCAGATGCCCGTCACGCCGGGCACCCGCGCCTGACCGCCCAGGTTCCCCTCGGTGCCCACGTCGCGGGCCACGCGGGTCACCTCGTCCGCGAAGGCGGAGAGCTGGTCGACCATGGTGTTGACGGTCGTGACGAGTTCGAGGATCTCGCCCTTCGCGTCCACGGTGATCTTCTTCGACAGGTCGCCGCGCGCCACCGCCGTCGTCACCTCGGCGATGTTGCGCACCTGGAGCGTCAGGTTGTTCGCCATGCCGTTGACGGACTGCGTGAGGTCCTTCCACGTGCCCGAGACGCCCTGGACCTCCGCCTGCCCCCCGAGCCGGCCCTCGGTGCCGACCTCCTGGGCGACGAGGGTGACCTGCTCCGCGAAGTTCGAGAGCTGGTCGACCATCGTGTTGAGCGTGTTCTTCAGCTCCAGGATCTCGCCCCGCGCGTCGACCGTGATCTTCTGCGAGAGATCGCCGCGCGCGACGGCCGTCGCGACCCCCGCGATGTTGCGCACCTGATCGGTCAGATTCCCGGCCATCCCGTTCACCGAGTCGGTCAGTTCCCGCCAGACCCCGGCGACGCCCGGCACCTGCGCCTGACCGCCGAGCTGCCCCTCCGTGCCCACTTCGAGCGCGACGCGGGTCACCTGCTCGGCGAAGGCGGAGAGCTGGTCGACCATCGTGTTGATGGTGTTCTTGAGCTCCAGGATCTCGCCGCGCGCGTCCACGTCGATCTTCTGCGAGAGGTCACCGCGCGCGACGGCCGTCGTCACATCCGCGATCTGCCGCACCTGCGAGGTCAGGTTGGACGCCATCGAGTTGACCGAATCGGTCAGTTCACGCCACGTACCGAGCACGCCGTCGACCCGCGCCTGGCCGCCGAGGCGGCCCTCGGTGCCCACGTCGCGCGCCATCCTGGTGACCTGCTCGGCGAACGACGACAGTTGGTCGACCATCGTGTTCACGGTGTTCTTGAGCTGGAGCATCTCGCCGGAGACGTCCACCGTGACCTTCTGCGAGAGGTCACCGCTGGCCACCGCGGTCGTCACCTGCGCAATGTTGCGCACCTGCCCGGTGAGGTTGCGGAAGGCCGTGTTGACGGAGTCGGTCAGGTCCTTCCACGTACCCGCCGCGCCCGGCACGTTCGCCTGACCGCCCAACTGCCCCTCGACGCCGACCTCGCGGGCGACCCGGGTCACCTCGGAGCCGAAGGACTGGAGCTGGTCGACCATGGTGTTGACGGTGTTCTTGAGCTCCAGCATCTCGCCGGCCACCGCGACCGTGACCTTCTGCGAGAGGTCACCGCTCGCGACCGCCGTCGTCACCGTCGCGATGTCGCGCACCTGCGTCGTCAGGTTGCGGAAGACGGTGTTGACCGAGTCCGTGAGGTCCTTCCACGTCCCCGCGGCGCCCGGCACGTTCGCCTGGCCGCCGAGCTGCCCGTCGAAGCCGACCTCGCGCGCCACCCGTGTCACCTCGTCGGCGAAGGTGCGCAGCGTCTGCGTCATCTGGTTGATCGTCTGCGCGAGTTGCGCGATCTCGCCGCGCGCGCTCACCTCGACCTTGCGCGACAGGTCCCCGTTGGCGACCGCCGTCGTGACATCGGCGATGCCGCGCACCTGGGCGGTCAGGTTCCCCGCCATGAGGTTCACCGAATCGGTGAGGTCCTTCCACACCCCGGCCACGCCGGGCACCCGCGCCTGCCCGCCGAGTTCGCCCTCGGTACCCACCTCGCGCGCGACGCGGGTGACCTCCTGCGAGAAGCCCGAGAGCTGGTCCACCATCGTGTTGACAGTGTTCTTCAGCTCCAGCATCTCGCCCTCGACGTGCACCGTCACCTTGCGCGAGAGATCGCCCGCGGCGACCGCCGTCGTCACCGTCGCGATGTCGCGGACCTGGGCGGTGAGGCGGTACGCCATCGTGTTGACGGAGTCGGTGAGGTCCTTCCAGGACCCCGACATGCCCCGTACCTTCGCCTGCCCGCCGAGCTTGCCCTCGGTGCCGACCTCGCTCGCGACCCGCGTCACCTCGTCGGTGAAGGTCGAGAGCATGTCGACGAGGTTGTTGACCGTGCGGCCCACCTTGAGGAACTCGCCGCGCAGCGGGTGCCAGGTCCCCTCCGGGGTCTGCCCGCGCAGCTCCATGCGCTGTTCGAGATCACCGTCGGCGACCGCGGAGAGCACCCGGCCGACCTCGGAGACGGGCCGCGCCAGCTCGTCGACGAGGGCGTTGGACGCGGTCACCGCCGTCGCCCAGGCGCCTTCGAGCACGCCGGTCTCCAGGCGCTCCGTGAGTTTTCCCTCACGCCCGACCACGCGCCGCACCCGCGACAGCTCACCCGTGAGGTGCAGATTACGGTCCGCGACCTCGTTGAAGACGGCCGCGATCTCGGCCATGATCCCGTCGCCCGAGACCGTGAGCCGCTTGCGGAAGTTCCCGTCCCGCATCGCCTCCAGAGCGGCGAGGAGCCGGTTGAGCGAGGTCGTGTCGACCTCGGTCGTCCCCCTGCCCCGGCCCCGGCCGCTGCGGGACGGCTCGCTCCGGGGCGACTGCTGTCCGCTCTCCGCGCGCGTACGGGTACGTCGCGTCGCTGCGCCAGACTCCACCGTGGTCCCTCCCGTGGGCTTCGACCTCGTGCTCGTGCCGGACCGCGCGGCGGCGGGGCCCGTCCATTCCGTAAGGCTCCCCCAAGTGTTTCACCCCGCCCCCCGCAGGCCATAACAGTTCGGCAGCTTCGGGCCCCGGCGACACTCTTCGGGGCGGAAACACAGCGAACCGGCATCCACCGGACCCCGGATGGTAAGTAACCTGGGCCTGAACTGTCCCTCCCGCCGGTCCACCGGTCCGCGGCGAGGGCACGGTGGCACGAACATGCCGCGCGGCACAACGGCATCCGCGCGGCACCACGGCAACAAAGGGGCGGCCGAGGATGGGACTGGGTTACGCCGGGGAGGACACCCCGGATTCTCGCCCCGGGGCGGACGACGCCCCCGCACGGCGGACGGGCGAGGACCGGGCGAGAACCGCGGCCCCCCACGTCGCGGCGCCGCGCGCCACCACAGAGAACGCCGAATTCGTGACAGGGAGTGCTGTGACCGCTCGGGCGTCCGCCACCTTCGCCCCCGAGGGACGCTCCGTCGCGACGGCCCGCGCCTTCGTCCGCGACACCCTCCAGGGCTGGGGCTTCACCGACCTCGTCGACGACGCGACGGTCCTCACCAGCGAACTGGTCACCAACGCCGTCGTGCACGCGGGCACGAGCGCCGAGGTGCTGTGCCTGCGCGAGGAGGACGGGGTACGCGTCGAGGTCGCCGACCGCTACCCGGACCGCGAGGTCCCGGTGCGCGCGGCCCCGTACGTCCTGACCGACCCCGAGCGCGAGGGCGGCCGCGGCCTCCAGCTCTGCGCGGCGCTCGCGGCCCGCTGGGGTGTCGAGTACTCCTCGACCCACAAGACGGTCTGGTTCCGCCTCGACCTGCCCGCGCGCCCGGTCGGCACCCGCAGCGCGGGCCCGCTCCTGCCGGACGAGCTGCTCCCGCTCGCCGCCGGCCACGTCCACGTCGCCGTCGTCCAGCTCGACGCCGAGGAGACCGTCTCGGCGTGGAACGAGGACGCGGAGGAGATGTTCGGCTACACCGCCGCGCAGGTCGTCGGCAAACCCCTCACCGACCTCGCCGCCTGGCCGCACACCCCCGGCACCGGCACGGGCGTCGCCGAGGCGCTGCGCCTGTCGCGCTGGGAGGGCAGCTACGGGCTCCGCTCGGCCTCGGGCCGCGTCATCCCGGTCTACGCCTCCCACCTGCGCGTACGCGACGCCGACGGCGCCCCGTCCACGGTCTGCCTCCTCGTCCACGACGACGAGCGCGCCGTCCTCCAGGCCCCGCTGCGCCCCACCCGCAAGGACGGCGCGGGCCGCGGCGAGGCGACGGCGCCCGACGCGTTCGAGACCTTCATCGGCACCCCGCCGCCCGAGGACCTCGACGGCCTCCTCCAGCGCACCGTGGAACGGGCGCGGGACATGCTCGAAGGCGACGCCGCCTTCCTCCTGCTCGCCACGGACGACGAGACGGAGCTGGAGGTACGTGCCTCGACGGGCCTGCCCTCGGCGCGCCAGCGCTTCGCCCGCGTCCAGGTCGAGGCGGGCGTCGGGCGCTACGGCTCGGCGCGGATGCCGGCCGTGCACGAGGACCTCAAGGACGTGCCGGGCGCGGTGCCGCTCCTGGACGGCACGGGGATGCGCTCCGTGGTGACGGTGCCGCTCAAGGTCGAGGGCCGGCTGACCGGCTCGCTCGGCGTCGCGGCCGAGGCTCCGGAGCGGTTCACCAACGAGGAGGCGCTGCGTCTCCAGTTCGCCGCCGACCGCATCGCGCTCGCCGTCGAGTCGGCGCGCCTGGGCGAGCTGGAGAAGCTGCGTCGCGGCTCGCTCTCGTTCCTCGTGGAGGCGTCCGATCTCCTCGCGGGCACGCTGGACAGGGACCAGACGCTCGCGCTCATGGCGCAGATGACGGTGCCGAACGTCGCGACGTGGTGCGCGGTCTACACGATCGCCGATCCGGCCTCGGAGCCGTACCTCTCGTACGTCCTGCACGAGGACGAGGACCGCATCGACGGCCTGAAGGCGCTCCTGACCCGCGTCGCGCCGCCCGAGCCGGTGACGACGCCGGGTCCGCGCGTGTGGACGGAGCCCGCCGAGGCGGCGCACCAGGCGGCGCTGCGCGACTCGATGCGCAGCCTCGACCCCGGCGAGCTGACCCTCGTCGGCTCGGGCATCGGCGACACCCTCGCGACGGCCGCGGCGGTGGGCGGCGAGACGGTCGTCCTGCCGCTCGTGGCGCGCAACCGCGTCATCGGGATGCTGACGCTCGGCAAGCCGGCCGACGAGCACTTCCGGCAGGAGATCCTCGAACTCGCCGAGGACCTCTCGCGCCGGGCCGCGCTCGCTCTCGACAACGCCCGCCTGTACTCGGAGCGCAACGCGATCAGCCAGTCGCTCCAGCGCTCCCTGCTGCCGCCGGAGCCGCTGCCCAAGGTCCCGAACGTCGAGGTGGAGGTCATCTACCGCGCGGCGGGTGAGGGCAACGAGGTCGGTGGCGACTTCTACGACCTCTTCCCGATCCGCGAGGGTGTCTACGGCTTCGCGATCGGCGACGTCTGCGGTACGGGCCCGGAGGCCGCCGCCGTCACGGGCCTCGCCCGGCACGCGCTGCGCCTGCTGGCCCGCGAGAACCTGCCGGGCCCGGCGGTCCTGGAGCGTCTCAACGCGGCGATCCTCGACGAGGGCGCCCGGAGCCGCTTCCTCACGCTGCTCTACGGCGAGCTGCATCCTCGCGAGGACGGCAGCGCGCTGCTGAAGGTCGTGTGCGCGGGTCACCCGCTGCCGCTGCGTCTGCACCAGGACGGCACGGTGAGCCCGGCCGCGGAGCCGCAGCCGCTGCTGGGCGTGATGGACGACCTGGAGTTGTACGAGGAGTCGGTCACCCTCGACCCCGGCGACGTCCTCCTGTGCGTCACGGACGGCATCACCGAGCGCCGCGAGGGGACCCGCATGCTCGGCGACGACGGCCTCGCCGAGGTCCTCAAGGGCTGCACCGGTCTGACGGCGGGCGCGGTCGCGGCGCGTGTCATGCGCGCCGTCGCGAATTTCGCGGCGGACGCCCCGTCCGACGACATGGCGATTCTCGCGATGCGGCTGCCGGGAATTCACCAGGACTGACCGGGACGTACGAGAAAGGCCCCCGCCATCGGGCGGGGGCCTTTCTCATGCTTCGTTGCTTTGACTGAGCCCCAAAACGGAATCGAACCGTTGACCTTCTCCTTACCATGGAGACGCTCTGCCGACTGAGCTATTGGGGCCTGTCCCGCACGCGCTCCGGCGCGTGGCGACGAACGAAATCATACCCCGATTCCGCACCCGCCCCGCACCACGCGTTCCGCCCGCTTATCGGCTCGGTACGGGCTCTCAACTCAGTACGGGCAGGCGCACGAAGCCGCCGAGCGCGTTGCAGACCGCGACGAGGCGCTGGAGTTCCCGCTTGCGCAGGCCGTCGCCGAGGGGCAGGGCGAGGGTTTCCGCCACGGCGTCCTCGGTGGCGGGCAGGTAGACGTCCCGCCGGTATCCCGGCAGGCGGTGCAGCGGGGTCGGCACCGGGATGCGGCAGTCGATTCCCTTGGCTCGGGCGGCGCGCACAAAGGCGTCCCGGTCGGGCCGGCCGTTCCCGGGCACGCGCGCGACGTAGCGCAGGTACCTGTGCTCCGCCCCGCCGCGCGGCGGCACGACGCCGCGCAAGCGCGCGTCGAGGTACCGAGCCCCTTCCGCCCGGGCCGCCGGCACTGCCCGCTCGGCCCCCGCCTCGTGGTGCTCCAGTACGAGCAGGCCGTGCCGCTCGCCGAGTTCCCTGACGGCCCCGAGCGGCGCGGGGCCCCCGAACCGGTGCCCGACGACCACGGCCGCCGTGCCCGGCCCCAGCACGCTCGCCACGTGGGCCGGGTCCAGGTTGTAGGTGTACGGGTCGATGTCGGCGAAGACGGGGCGCGCGCCCAGACCGAGAACGGTCTCGGCGATCGCGGGGCCGTCGAACGCGGATATGACGACCTCGTCCCCGCTTCCGATACCTGCGGCTCGCAGCAATCTCGCGGTGTCCATGACTGGATGGTTGCCCGTCGACATGAACACGACGCGAAGTGGAGAGAAACGCTGGGAAAGCAAAAAAGGGTGCCCCGAGTCCGAGGACTCGGGGCACCCTTTCAATATTTGTTCGGCGGCGTCCTACTCTCCCACAAGGTCCCCCTTGCAGTACCATCGGCGCTACGCAGCTTAGCTTCCGGGTTCGGAATGTAACCGGGCGTTTCCCACGCGCTATGACCACCGAAACACTATAAAACCAGCAACCACCCCGCCACACCGCACATCATATGCGGGGGCAGTGTGTGATTGTTCGTGGTTTCAGAACCAACACAGTGGACGCGAGCAACTGAGGACAAGCCCTCGGCCTATTAGTACCGGTCAACTCCACCCCTCACAGGGCTTCCATATCCGGCCTATCAACCCAGTCGTCTACTGGGAGCCTTACCCTCTCAAAGGAGGTGGGAACACTCATCTCGAAGCAGGCTTCCCGCTTAGATGCTTTCAGCGGTTATCCCTCCCGAACGTAGCCAACCAGCCATGCCCTTGGCAGAACAACTGGCACACCAGAGGTTCGTCCGTCCCGGTCCTCTCGTACTAGGGACAGCCCTTCTCAATATTCCTACGCGCACAGCGGATAGGGACCGAACTGTCTCACGACGTTCTAAACCCAGCTCGCGTACCGCTTTAATGGGCGAACAGCCCAACCCTTGGGACCGACTCCAGCCCCAGGATGCGACGAG
>NZ_JAAGLR010001062.1 GCF_010548245.1 Streptomyces sp. SID11385 | reverse complement strand
TGCGGCGTCGGCGGGCGCGCCTGCGGCGGGCGGGGTGGGTGCTGCTGTGCGGCGCGGTGCTCGTCCTCGCCGTGTGGGCGGCCCGGACGCGGCCGTGGACCGTGCCCGAGGAGGTGACCACTCCCCCGTACCCGCGCTGGTGAGGACTCGTACCCGCGCTGGTGAGGGAGTGGCCACCGGAGCGGCTAGCCGAGCGCCTGGCGCAGGTCGTCGAGGAGGTCGTCGGCGTTCTCGATGCCCACCGAGAGGCGCACGAGGTCGGCCGGGACCTCCAGCGGGGAGCCGGCGGCCGAGGCGTGGGTCATGCGCCCGGGGTGCTCCAGGAGCGATTCGACGCCGCCCAGGGACTCGCCGAGCGTGAAGAGCTGCGCGCGGTCGCACACCGCGACCGCCGCCTCCTCGCCGCCCGTGACCTGGAAGGACACCATCCCGCCGAAGGACCGCATCTGCTTCGCGGCGATCTCGTGGCCCGGGTGCTCGGGCAGGCCCGGGTAGAGGACGCGGGTCACCTTGGGGTGGCGGGTCAGCATCTCGGCGACGCGGGCGGCGTTCTCGCTGTGCCGGTCCATGCGCACCGCGAGGGTCTTGATGCCGCGCAGCACGAGCCAGGCGTCGAAGGGCCCGGCGACCGCGCCCATCGCGTTCTGGTGGTAGGCGAGTTCCTCGGCGAGGGTCTCGTCCGAGACGACGAGGGCGCCGCCGACGACGTCGGAGTGGCCGCCCATGTACTTCGTCATGGAGTGCACGACGACGTCGGCGCCGAGCGCGAGCGGCTGCTGGAGGTAGGGGCTCGCGAAGGTGTTGTCGACGACGAGCTTCGCCCCGGCCTCCTGCGCGACGGCCGCGACGGCGGCGATGTCGGTGATGCCGAGGAGCGGGTTCGAGGGCGTCTCGACCCACACGGCCTTCGTACGGTCCGTGAGCGCGGCGCGCACCGCGGCCGGGTCCGAGGTGTCGGCCACCGAGAAGTCGACGCCCCAGCGGCCGACGACCTTCGCGAAGAGGCGGAACGTGCCGCCGTAGGCGTCGTCGGGGATGACGACGTGGTCGCCGGGGGCGAGGAGGGTGCGCAAAAGGCAGTCCTCGGCGGCGAGCCCGGAGGCGAAGGCGAGGCCGCGCCGGCCGCCCTCCAGGGCCGCGAGGTTCTCCTCCAGGGCGGTGCGGGTCGGGTTGGCGCTGCGGCTGTACTCGTAGCCGCCGCGCAGCCCGCCGACGCCGTCCTGCTTGTAGGTCGACACCTGGTAGATCGGCGGGACCACGGCCCCGGTGAGGGGATCGGCGGTGTTCCCCGCATGGATCGCCACGGTCTCGAAGTTGTTGTACCTGTCGGTCATGCGCACCGAGCGTAGTGCCCCGGCGACGGCACGGGCGCCGCACGGGGGACCGGCAGCGTTTTCGAGCGGACCGGCGGGTACGGGCACTTGACGCCGCCTTGGTGCGTTCTTGAGGTGGGGTTGGCCAATTCGTCGCGGGGTCTGGTTCGCTGGGGGTATGGAGATTCTCTGGTCCCTGTTCGGGGTCCTCTTGATCGGCGCCGTCGTGGCCTCCGTGCTGCGCAGGCGCGGTGCCACCGGGATACGCCTCGCGCAACCCGGCGACCCGGACGCCGCCGACCCGGCCGCGTACGGCTTCGTGCGCCAGGAGGAGCTGGACGTACGCCTGCCCGGGCCCGACGACGAGCTGCTGCGCACGCTGCGGGTCGTGCAGGGCGGGCAGGACTGGCAGGCGGCGGCGCGGCTGCTCGCGGGCACCGACAAGCACGGCGAGCTGCGCTGGCAGCGCGTCCAGGCGTTCGCGGGGGCGGCCTCGCTGGAGCTGGCGCGGCACCCGGGCGAGGGCGGGCGCTGGCTGCGGACGTGGCGCGCGGAGGCGCCGAAGGACGCGGGGGCGGCGGCGGTGCACGCGGAGTTCCTCGTCCAGCAGGCGTGGCGGACCTCGACGGTGGGCACGGACGAGTTCCGGATCATCCTGGAGGAGGCGCGCGCGGCCTGCGAGCAGGCGGCGCTGCTCGCGCCCGGCGATCCGGTGCCGCACATCACACGGCTCGCCGTGGCGCGCGGGCTCGGCGAGAGCCACGAGGACTTCGAGCGGCTGTGGCTGAAGATCCTCGACGTCGCGCCCGCGCACATGGGCGCGCACCTGACGGCGCTGGCGTACTGGAGCGAGAAGTGGCACGGCTCGGCCGACTTCGCCGACTCCTTCGCGCAGGCCGCCGCCGCGCGCGCCCCGCGGGGTTCGCTGCTCGCCGCGCTGCCGCTCTTCTCGCTCCACGACCACATGGGCGACGTGGTCCTCGTCCAGGACTTCCACGACACGGCGGTGGTCAAGCGGGCGCTGCACGGCGCGCTGTACGCGGTCCGCTCGGCCCGGCACGACGACGCGGCGGCCCCTCTCGTCCACCACCTTTTGCTGCACTTCCTCGTCCAGGCCAGGCGGTGGGGCGAGGCGATGGAGCAGGTCGTCCGCGTCGACGGCTACGTGGGCGCCCTCCCCTGGACCCTGAGCGAGGACCCGGCCGCCGAGTACGCGCTCTACCGCGCCCTCGCGGTGGCCGGCTACGAGGCGAACGGCGGCAACCCGGCGACGCTGACGCGGTGAGGCGGGGCACGTAGCCGCGAGGGGCGGGTACGGGGCTTCCTGCCTCGTATCCGCCCCTCGGCGCGCCGCGTCAGATCGTCGCCGTGTCGATCACGAAGCGGTAGCGGACGTCGCTCGCGAGGACGCGCTCGTACGCCTCGTTGATCTGGTCGGCGCGGATGACCTCGATGTCGGCGCCCAGGTGGTGCTCGGCGCAGAAGTCGAGCATCTCCTGCGTCTCGGGTATGCCGCCGATCGAGGAGCCCGCGAGGGTCTTGCGGCCCGCGATGAGCGAGAACATGTTGAGCGAGTTCGGCTCCTCGGGGGCGCCGACGTTGACGAAGGCGCCGTCCACGCGGAGCAGGCTCAGGTAGGAGTCGAGCGGCAGCGGGGCGCCGACCGTGCAGATGATCAGGTCGAAGCTGCCCCGCAGCTCCCTGAACGTCGCCTCGTCGCTCGTCGCGTGGTAGTGCGTGGCGCCGAGCCGCAGCCCGTCGTCCTTCTTGCGCAGCGACTGGCTCAGGACGGTGACCTCGGCGCCCATCGCGGCGGCGAGCTTGACGGCCATGTGCCCGAGGCCGCCGAGCCCGACGACGGCGACGCGCTTGCCGGGGCCCGCGTTCCAGTGCCGCAGCGGCGAGTACGTGGTGATGCCCGCGCACAGCAGCGGCGCGGCCTCGTCGAGCGCGATGCCCTCGGGGATGCGCAGCGCGTACTTCTCGTCCACGACGAGGTGTGTGGAGTAGCCGCCGTAGGTCGGCTCGCCGTTCTTCTCGCGGCCGTTGTACGTGGCGACGGTGCCGTTGACGCAGTACTGCTCAAGGCCCTGCTCGCAGTACTCGCACTCGCGGCAGGAGTCGACGAAGCAGCCGACGCCGACGCGGTCGCCGACCGTGTACTTCGTCACGGCGGAGCCGGTCTCGGTGACGATGCCGGCGATCTCGTGGCCGGGGACCATCGGGAAGATGCCCTTGCCCCAGCCCTCGCGGGCCTGGTGGATGTCGGAGTGGCAGATGCCCGCGTACTTGATCTCGATGAGCACGTCGTGCGGGCCGACCGCCCGGCGCCCGATGGTGGTGCGCTCCAGGGGCGCCTTGGGCGCGGGTGCGGCGTAGGCGGGGACGGCGGTCAGGCTGGTCGTGCTGGTCATACCGGGAAACACTCTCCGTGGTTGTTCGTCGCGGCCCGTGTGGGGGTTCCCGCGCGGCGGGTGCGGGCCGTCGTCCAGTGTGCGGGTGCCCGGGCGGACGGCCCAGACCCCCCTTGGACGTACGCCTGCCGTGCGTACCACCAGCGGGGACAGGCTCACGGGAAGGTGCCGGGACGCGCGGCGGATACTGGAAGGATGAGCACTCCTCCCACCCGGGACCGCCGCGCGGTGCCGGGCGCCCTCGATCCCAAGGCGGAGCTGAGCGAGTTCCTGCGGCTGCGCAGGGCCGCGCTCAAGCCGCACGACGTGGGGCTGCCCGAGCTGGGCAGGCAGCGCAGGGTGCCGGGGCTGCGGCGCGAGGAGCTGGCGCAGCTCGCGGGCGTCTCCGTGGCGTACTACACACGGCTCGAACAGGGCAACGCGGGCAATGTCTCGGCCGAGGTGCTCGACGCGGTCGCCCGCGCGCTGCGGCTGAGCGACGCCGAGCACGAGCACCTGCTGCGGCTCGCGCACGCCCGTCCCGGCCGCAAGAAGAAGCGGGGCGGCTGCCCGGCCACGTTGCGCCCCGCGCTCGGCACCCTCCTCGACTCGCTCGACGTGCCCGCGTACGTCCTCGACGGCCGTACCGACATCCTCGGCTGGAACCGGCTCGCCGCCGCGCTGCTCCACGACTTCGGCGCGCTCCCGCCGCACCGCCGCAACTTCGCGCGCCTCGTCTTCCTCGACCCCTCGGTGCGCGAGCGGTACACGGACTGGGAGGCGAAGGCGGCGGAGACGGCCCGCGCGCTGCGCGCCTACGCGGGGTACTGCGCCGACGACCCGGAACTACCCGGCCTGATCGGTGAGTTGTCGATGCACAGTGAGGAGTTCCGGCAGCTGTGGGCGGCGCACGAGGTGCGTGACCTGAGCCATGGCACGAAGACGTTCCGCCACCCGCTGGTCGGCGAACTGACCCTCTCGTACGAGACGCTGCGGCTGCCCGACGACCCGGGCCAGAGCCTCTTCCTCTACCACGCGGAGCCCGGCTCGCCCTCGGCGGAAGCCCTGCGGCTGCTGGGCAGTTGGGGGCAGGACGCGACGGCGGTCGTACGGGGGTAGGGGCGGGGCGCCGGCAGTCCGGCGGTCCCGCTCCTGTCAGCCCTCGGCCCGCCTCAAACCGGCTTCGCCGTCTTCTCGTCGGCGATCTTCCCCTTGCGCAGGGTGATGAGCCGGGGAGCCCGCCGCGCGAGGGCGCTGTCGTGCGTGACCATCACGAACGTGAACTTCTGTTCCGCCCACAGTCCTTCGAGCAGGTCCATGATCTCGTCGCGCGTCGTCTCGTCGAGGTTGCCGGTGGGCTCGTCGGCGAGGAGGACCTTCGGGGTCTTGACGAGGGCGCGGGCGATCGCGACGCGCTGCTGCTGGCCGCCGGACAGTTCGGACGGCAGGTGCTTGCCGCGTTCGCCGAGCCCCACCGAGGCGAGCGCCTGGGCGGCCCGCTCGCGGCGCTCGGCGGTCTTCGTGCCGAGCGGGACGAGCGCGGTCTCGACGTTCTCCTGCGCGGTGAGCGTCGGGATGAGGTTGAAGCTCTGGAAGACGAAGCCGATGTGGTCGCGGCGGAGCCGGGTGAGCTTCGCCTCGCCGAGGCGGGCGAAGTCCGTGCCGTCGAGCGAGACGCTGCCCGCGCTCGGCCGGTCGAGACCGCCGAGGAGCTGGAGCAGCGTGGACTTGCCGCCGCCGGTCGGGCCCTGCACGACGAGGCGTTCCCCGTCGTCGAGATCGAGGTCGACCCCGGCGAGGGCGCGCACGGTGTCCTTGCCTCTCTGGTACTGCTTGGTGACCTCGCGGAGCTGGTACATGGTTGCTGCTTTCCGGCACGCGGCACGCGGCCTGGGGAAGTGAGGGGGCGGGCGGGTACGGGGCGGGGGCGGCGTCCTGCGGGAGGCCGCCCCCGCCCGCGTACGGGCTACTCGACGCGGCGCAGCGCGTCCGCCGGGCGCAGCCGGGTCGCCCGCCA
>NZ_JAAGLR010001027.1 GCF_010548245.1 Streptomyces sp. SID11385 | reverse complement strand
CGCCTCGCCGCGCACACGCTCACGGCGTGGAGCACGGGCGCGTCGGCGCTGCGGCTGCCGGTGGCGGCGGCGGAGGGCTGAGGCGGAGGGCGGGGGGGCGGGGGGCGGAGGGCGGAGGGCGGACGCCCGCCGCGGGTGCGTCCGTATCGTGAACGGGCCGGGCGTGCGCCGCCCGCGCGGGCGTACCTTTCGGTGCACTATGACCACCACTCCCGTACGCGAAGCAGAAGCAGAAGCAGAGGACGAGGCCCGGGCGGCAGCGGTGCTGCACGCCGAGGAGGTCGAGCTCGTCCGCGACGGCGCCCTTCTCCTGGACCGGGTGTCCCTCACCGTCCGCGAGGGCGAGCACTGGGCGTTGCTCGGCGCCAACGGCGCGGGCAAGACGACGCTCCTGAGCCTGCTCGGGGCGCTCAGCCACCCCACGCGCGGGCAGGTCGAGGTGCTGGGACGCCGGCTCGGGCGCGTGGACCTGCGGGAACTGCGGACGTACGTCGGGCATGTGAACCCGCGCCACCCGCTGCGCAGCGCGCTGAAGGTGCGCGACGTGGTACTGACCGGGCTGACGAACAGCGTCGAGCCGCTGCCGCGCTGGCAGCCCGACCCGGAGCAGCGCGAGCGCGCGGGGCGGCTCATCGCGACGCTCGGCCTCGGGCACCGCGCCGACGCGACGTGGCCGACGCTCTCGCAGGGCGAGCGGGGCCGCGCGCTCATCGCGCGCTCCCTCATGCCGGAGCCCCGCCTGCTGCTCCTCGACGAACCGGCGACCGGGCTCGACGTCGCGGGCCGCGAGCAGCTCATCGAGAGCATCGAGGCGCTCACCGCCGGTCGCCCCGCGCTCGCCTCCGTCCTCGTGACGCACCACCTGGAGGAGCTGCCGCCGAGTACGACGCACGCGCTGCTGCTGCGCGGCGGGAAGGTGCTCGGGAGCGGGCCCGTGGACGAGGTGCTGACGAGCGAGTCGGCCTCGGAGTGCTTCGGGCACCCGCTGCGGCTCGAACGGCACGGGGGCCGGTGGAGCGTGCGGACGGCGGGACGGGCGCGCGCCGTCCAGGCTTGAGAGCGGCGGTACGTGGGGGCGGTCCGTGTCGACGGGCCGCCCCCTCGCGTGATCAGCCCTTGTGGACGCCCGCCCAGAACTCCTCGAAGGAGAGGAGCTTGTCGCCGTTGGCGTCCTTCGAGGCGATGATGGCCTCGGCGACGGACGCGGTGACGTAGAAGTCGCCCATGCGGGCCATGGCCGACTTGTACTCGTCGGCGGTGATGAAACCGTCCCCGTCGGCGTCGAACTGCTGGAACGTCTTGCGTGCCTCTTCGATGTCGGCCATCGCCCGTCCACCCCTTCTCGGTGCTTCTGTACGGCGGTCAGGGTATCCGGCCCGCCCCGGCGCGAGGAGGGCGAGACCCTGACGGGGAGAGGGAGTACGGAAGATGACGGACCTGGGCGCGCTCTTCGCGGACCTGGCGCGGGGGCGTTTCCCCGCGCCGGACGGGACGACGACGGTGTGGCCGCTGGGCGGGGAGCGCGAGGCGGGGGTGCTCGCGCTGACGGCGCGGTCCTTCGTCTTCGCGGACGCGGACGAGGAGTGGGTGCGGGAGCGGCTCGCGCGCTCCGGTTCCGACCCGCTCGCCGCGAGCCTGCACCCGTCCTTCCTCGCCGCGCTCCTGGCGCGGACCGGGCGCCGGATGGACACGGTGGACCTCCTGACGGTCGCCCCCGCGCTCCCCGGCCCGCCCCCGCTGGAGCTGCGCGAGCGCGCGCCGCAGGGGCATCCGCGGGTGGCCAGGGCGCTGCGGCGCCGCACGGAGGTGCGGGTCTGGGAGACGGCCGAGGGCGACGTGGTGCTCCTCGGCCGGGGGCCGGGCGGGCGCTGGGAGACGGCGATCGAGAAGGAGTCGGCGGTACGGGGGCGGGGCCGCGCCCTCGCGCTGGCGGCGCGTCACCTCGTACCGGACGCGGCGGTGTGGGCGCAGCAGGCCCCGGGGAACGCGCGCAGCGTGCGGGCCTTCCAGGCGGCGGGGTACCGCGCCGTGGGGGCGGAGGCGTTGCTGTGGCGCCCGGCGGAGGGGGCGGCCTGAGCCACGCGGAGAGGCCGGGGCGGTGAGACGCGCGGACAGGGCGGGGCGAGGGGCCTCAGCGGTCCGTCACGCGCAGCTCGAACCACGTCTTCTTGCCGACGGGCAGCAGGTCCACGCCCCACCGCTCGCTGAGCCGCTCGACGAGCGCGAGCCCGTAGCCGCTCGTGACGGCCGTCCCGAAGGACGGCATGACGCAGGGCAGGGCCCGCGAGGGATCGCGGAACTCGACGCGGATACGCCCTGGCCGCCGGGTCATGCGCAGCCCGAAGGAGCGCGCGCCCGCGTGCCGCACGGCGTTGCCGAGCAGCTCCGAGACGAGGAGCGCGGTGGTCTCGGCGAGTGCGGGCGACAGCCTCCACTCCTCGGTGACGACGAGCGCGGCGAGGCAGCGCAACTCACCCCCCGACTCCGGGGTCGCCTCGACGCGGATCTCCGACTCCGCCGGGTTCCCGTGCGCGTCCAAGGCCGCCAGGGCGCGTTCGTCCTTCGCGCCCGGCGTCCACCGTGCCGCGGGCCCGCCCTGCTCGGCCCGCCGCGTGTGCTCTGTGCCCTCCAGCCCCGCCATGCCCCCCATGATGGCGCTCCCCAGCGGTACGCGGGCGCGTTCCGGCGGAATATGACGGGCCGCCGGGAAGCTCGTGAAGACCACGCTCGGCATATGCCGAAGGCAAAAGGGAAGCTCCGGCGGGGGTCACCGGGGGTGATGACGCTGTGCGGACGCGTGATCACCCCCCGGGTGCGCACCGTTTCTTAAGGTTCGCTTAAGGCGGACATAAGACGTCGCACGCGGGGCGTGCGCGCCCCCGCGCGCCCGGGGACGGCGAGGACGGCACGCCCGGCACGGGGGCCGCGCACGCGTGCGCGCGCCCTGGAGGCCGCTCAGCCGAAGTGTGCCTTGCCCGGCCCGTCCTCGACGAAGCTGCGCATCCCGGTCTCGCGGTCCTCGGTCGCGAACAGCCCCGCGAACCACGTGCGTTCGAGCGCGAGCCCGGTGTCGATGTCCGTCTCCAGGCCGCCGTCCACGGCCTCCTTCGCGGCCCGCAGCGCGAGCGCGGGGCCCTTGGCGAGCTTCGCGGCCCACGCGTGCGCGGCGGCGAAGACCTCCTCGGCCGGGACGACCTGGTCCACGAGACCGATCCGCAGCGCCTCGTCCGCGCGCACCTGACGCCCGGTGAAGATGAGGTCCTTGGCGCGCGAGGGGCCGATGAGGCGCGCGAGGCGCTGCGTGCCGCCGGCGCCGGGGATGAGGCCGAGGAGGATCTCGGGCTGCCCGAGCTTCGCGTTCTCGGCGGCGACGCGGTGGTCGGCGCACAGGGCGAGTTCGCAGCCGCCGCCGAGCGCGTAGCCGGTGACGGCGGCGACGACGGGCTTCGGGATGCGCGCGACGGCGGTGAACGCCTCCTGGAGGGCGCGCGAGCGCAGGACCATGTCCTTGTGGCTCATGTCGCGCATCTCCTTGATGTCGGCCCCGGCCGCGAAGACCTTCTCGCTGCCGCGGATCACGACGGCCCGCACGTCGTCCCTGCGGGTGATCTCGTCCGCGAGTGCGCGCAGGCGGTCCTGCACGGCGACGTTGAGCGCGTTCATGGGGGGCCGGTCGAGGGTGAGGGTGGCGACACCTTCGTCGACGTCGAAGAGCACAGTCATGCCTGCACCTTATGTGCCCAGGTCACGGCCGCGGACGTGCGCTGTGCCACAGGGGCGGTACGGGTACGGGGCGCCGCCCGCGAAGGCGCCGCCCCGTACCCGTACCGCCCCGAGGGCCGTCAGCTCTCCCACTCGCCCCACGGCAGGTTCCAGCCGTTGAGGCCGTTCCACCACTGGATCTGCTTGTCGTTGGAGTGCGAGACGACGACGACGTCGCCGAGGAGCGAGCTGTTGTAGAACCACGCGGCGGGCGTCGAGGAGTCGCCGCCGCCGCGCGCGTCGCGCAGGCCGACGCAGCCGTGGCTCGCGTTCTGGTTGCCGAAGACGCCGGGGCCCGCCCAGTAGTTGCCGTGCACGAAGGTGCCCGAGGTGGACAGGCGCATGGCGTGCGGGACGTCGGGGATGTCGTACTCGCCGCCGTAGCCGACCGTCTCGCCGTTCATCCGGGTCACCGGGTACTTCTCGCTGATGACCATCTGCCCGTTGTACGTCGTGCTGCCGGGGGCGCCCGCCGTGATGGGGATGTTCTTGACCGTCTTGCCGCCGCGGGTCACGCGCATCGTGTGCGCGCTCGCGTCCACGTAGGAGACCTGGCTGCGGCCGATCGTGAAGTGCACCGTCTTGGCCTGCTTGCCGTAGACGCCCGGGCGGCCCTCGACGCCGTCGAGCGCGAGCGTGAGCGTCACCTTCGTGCCCGGCGCCCAGTACTTCTCGGGGCGGAAGTCGAGGCGGTCGTTGCCGTACCACTTGTGGCGGATCTCGACGTCCGGTTCGGCCTTGACCTCGATGCCGCGCTCGACGGCCTTCGGGTCCGTGATGCCGCGCGAGAAGTTCAGCGAGACCGGCATGCCGACGCCGACCGTCGCGCCGTCCTCGGGCGTGAAGCGGCCGATGAAGGTGTTCTTCGGCACGAGCGTCGTGAACGTCGTGTCCCTCGCCGACTCGCGGCCGTGTGTGTCCTTTGCGACGGCGTGCACCTTGTACGTGGTCGAAGCGGCGAGGTGGAGCTTCGGCCGCCAGGCCGTGCCGCCCTCGACGATGTCGCCCGCGACCTCGGCGCCCTTGGTGTCGGCGACCTGGACCTTGGTGAGCTTCCCCTTGCTCGCGGTGATCTTCAGGGCGCCGCTGGTGTCCACGTCCTTGGCGCCGTCCTTCGGCACGACGGTCACGACCGCCTGCGAGAGGGTCGGACTCGGCTTGACCTTGCCCCCGTTCTTGCCGTCCGCTCCCGCACCGTCCCCGCCCCCACTGCACGCCGTCACCAGCAGCAGGAGCACGCCGAGCAGCAGCGCGGGCAGGGCCCGTGCCCCGCCACCGCTCCCCCGCAGCCGCCCCGCACCCGCGTACGCCGTCGGTCGCCCGCTCACTCCTGTGTCTCCCCTCGCACACGCACGGGGACCGCTTGTGCGCCCCCCGCGATCGATCCGCACAGTCAGATAACCACACACCTGAACGCGCGAGCCCCCCGCGTTTGTCACCGTTGCGTTCCAACTGCCGTCCCCACCTGCGCTCTTCTCCCCAGTCGCCACAGGCCCCCGCGTGAACGGCGCGCCCCGCGGAGGCGAAACGTGAGCGAAGCGCCCCCGGGGGGAAGAACAGGGGTGGGACGGAGCCGCCGAGCCACGGCCGGGCTGCCGCACGCCGCACCGCGGGCACACCTCGCACCACGTGCCCCTCGCGGCGCGCGGCGCCCCGCGTCCCCGGAGCCGCCAGGAGGCCGGAACGTGACGAGCGCAG
>NZ_JAAGLR010001008.1 GCF_010548245.1 Streptomyces sp. SID11385 | reverse complement strand
GGATCGGCGCCGCGTGGTCGGCGGCCGAGGACCCGGACGCGGCCGAACGCCGCGTGTGGAGCGAGCGGACCGGCTGACGCGCCGGGGGCGCCGGAGCCGTGGTGGCCCCGGCGCCCCCGGCGCCCTGGATCGCGCGCGGCGCCCCGGGCCCGTACCCGAAAGCCCCGCGCGCCGCGCCTCAGCGGGTCAGCGCCTCAGCGCCTCGATGTTCAGCGCCGCGTCAGGATGTCGCTCAGCACCGTGTGCACGTACGTGTTCGCGTGCTTGCCGTTGAAGCGGTCGGAGGACGGGCCCTCCGCCGTGACCGGGACGGCGACCGAGGTGTGCTGGCCCGTGGTCCAGTCGATGGTGAAGGACTTGTCCGAGTTGCGGACCGGGAAGGGCCCGTCCTCCGTCGACTGGCCCGAGCCGGTCTCGTCGGCCGGGTCGTTCTCCTCGACGGAGAGGCCGCCCGTCTCGTGGTCGGCGGTCACGACGAGGAGCGTGTCGGGGTGCGTGGCCACGTAACTCCGCGCGACCGCGACGGCGCGCTCCAGCTGCCGCATCGACTCCAGGGTCTTCTCGGCGTTGTTGGCGTGCGCGAACTCGTCGGTGCCCTCCTCCTCGACCATGAGGAAGAAGCCGTTCTTGTTCTTGCTCTTCCCCTTGCCGTCGAGGGTGTCGAGCGCCTTCGTCGTCATCGTCGCGAGGTCGACGACCGGCTTGTAGACGTCGCCCTGGCCCTCGGGCTTCTGCTGGAACATCTCCTCGTTGGCGAAGAGGCCGAGCAGCTTCCCGTCCTTCGCCTTCGCCTTGCCGAGCTGCTTGGCGGAGGAGACGTACTCGTACCCCTTCTTCTTCGCCTTGGCGACGAGGTTGCCCTTCGTGCCCTTGCTCGCCTCGCTCGGGTCCTCGGCGGGCTTGTCGGGGAAGGCGCCCGCGGTGCCCTTCGGCAGCCACCAGTCCTCGCCGCCGCCGAGGATCACGTCGGGCTTCGCGATGTCGAGGTACTGGCGGGCGATCTCGTCCTGCTGGCCCCGGTCGGCGGTGTTGGAGAAGAACGCGGCCGGGGAGGCGTCGGTGACCTGCGCGGTCGTGACGAGGCCGGTCCGCTTCCCGGCGGCCTTCGCCTGCTGGCCGAGCGTGGCGAGCTTGTTGCCGTCCACGTCGACGCTGATCGCGCCGTTGTACGTCTTCTCACCGGTCGCCCAGGCGGAGGCGGCGGCGGCCGAGTCGGTGATGACGGCCTTCGGGTCGTGCGGGCTCGTGGTGAGCTGCCCGGCGACGGGGAGCTTGTCCATGGTCAGCTCGCCGTCGAGACCGGCGAGGTAGAGCCGGGCGGCCTCGCGCGCGGCGGGACCCATGCCGTCGCCGTTGATGAAGATGACGTTCTTCGCCTGCGGCGCCTTCTTGGCGGCGGCCTGCGGCGCCTGCGCCGAGGCGCCGAGGGTGGGGCTCACCACCATCGTGACGACCGCGGTCGCCGCGACGGCGGCGAGGGTCGTGCCGAGGTGACGCGGCTTGCGGGTGACTCTGTCCACGGGTCTGCTCCCCGGTGCTCGTGGTGGACCGCGCGGGCCGAGGGGGCCGGGCGCGGGCGGTGCGGGCTCCGGCCGGTGAGGACCGTCGCGCCGAGGACGCTAAGGACGGCACCGGGCGCCCGGGTGAACGGCGGGTGAGCGGCGGAGGCGGATAGGGTGTCGGGACAATCCGGGTGCGGTGGGCAGGAGTTGGCAGGGATGGCGGGGGTGCCGGTCAGCACGGGGGACGGGGCGACGGGACGGGGCGGGGCGGCGGTGGGCGTACGCGGCACAGCGCCCGCCGACGTACGCGGCACAGCGCCCGCCGACGTACGCGGCGCCGAGCCCGTACGGGGCCGGTCCGGGACCCGCCCGCGCCTCCTGGCGGCCCTGGCCGCACTCGCCACGACCGGCCTCGCCCTCGGCGTGCGGGCGCTGTGGCCCGCCACGGACTTCGCGAAGTACGCGGGGGACGCGCTCTACACCGTCCTCCTCGCCTGCCTGTGCCTCCTGCTCGCCCCCGCCCTCCGGGCCCGCCGCGCCGCGGCCGTCGCCCTCGCGCTGAGCTGGGCGGTCGAACTGGTCCAAATCTGGCCGTACGTAG
>NZ_JAAGLR010000979.1 GCF_010548245.1 Streptomyces sp. SID11385 | reverse complement strand
GCTGGGTGAGCGCGTGCGCCGCGAGCACACGGCGGGCGCGGCCGAGCGAGGCGGGCAGCACGAGGTGCGCGAGCCGCACGAGCCGCGGGTAGTGCTCGACGAGCGCCGCCTCCGCCTGGGCGAAGCCGACCGGCGCCGGGCCGGAGGACGAGGGGGCGGTGCCGGAACGCGACCGGCGGGAGCTTCGGGGGGCGAGCTTTGCGGAATCCACGTCCAGCGCAACGAGACACGCCCCCCGAGGTCACCTGCCGTCGTCCTGGCGGGACGGCCGCTTCCCGTCGAGGAAGGCGAGCACCGCGAGGACCCGCCGGTTGTCGTCGTCGGAGATCTCCAGTCCCAGCCGGGCGAAGATGTTCGACGTGTGCTTGGCGACCGCCCGCTCGGTCACCACGAGCCGCTCCGCGATCGCCGCGTTCGAGCGGCCCTGCGCCATCAGTTCGAGCACCTCGCGCTCACGCGCCGTGAGCCGGGCCAGCGGCCGCTCGGCGGCCGGACGGCGCAGCAACTGCGAGATCACCTGCGGGTCCATCGCCGTGCCGCCCGCGGCGACCTGCCGCACCGCCGCCACGAACTGCTCGGCGTCGAAGACCCGGTCCTTGAGCAGGTACCCGACGCCGCCGTTGCCGTCCGCGAGCAACTCCCGCGCGTACAACTGCTCGACGTGCTGCGAGAGCACCAGCACCGGGAGCCCCGGCCGCTCCCGCCGCGCCGCGAGCGCGCACTGCAGGCCCTCGTCGGTGTACGAGGGCGGCAGCCGTACGTCCACGACCGCCACGTCCGGGCGCTCCTCGGCGAGCGCCCGGCTCAGCTCGGGCCCGCTCTCCACCGCGGCGACGATCTCGCAGTCGTACGCTTCGAGCAGCCGTACGAGACCGTCCCGCAGCAGAAACAGGTCCTCGGCTAGGACAACACGCACGGCAGCTCCACGGTGGCCAGAGTGGGGCCGCCGGGGGGAGAGCTGACGGCCAGGACACCGTCGAAGGTACCGAGCCGCCGCTCGACCCCGGCCAGCCCCGTCCCCTTCGCGGCGTCCGCCCCGCCCCCGCCGTTGTCCCCGACGCTGATCCGCAGCCGTCCCTCGCGGTACCCGAGGTCGATCCAGATCCGGTCCGCGCCCGCGTGCTTGACCGCGTTGGCGAGCAGCTCGCTCGTCGCGAAGTACGCGGCGGCCTCGACCGGCGCCTCGGCGCGCCCCGGCACCTCCGCCACGACCTCCGTCTCGACGGGCAGCCGCAGCGCCAGCGCCCGCACCGCGTCCACCAGCCCACGCTCCGCGAGGACGGGCGGGTGGATGCCCCGGACGAGGTCCCGCAGTTCGCCGAGCGCCTCGGCGGAGGAGAGCCGCGCCTTGCCGAGCAGTTCCTTCGCCTTCGCCGGGTCGCGTTCGATGAGCGATTCGATCAGCCCGAGGTCCATGCCCACGGCGACGAGCCGCGCCTGCGCCCCGTCGTGCAAGTCCCGCTCGATGCGGCGCAGTTCGGCCGCCGAGGTGTCGACGGCGTCCTCCCGCGTGACCGTGAGCCGGTCGATCCGCGCGGCCATCTCCTGCTCCCGGCTGGGCGCGAGCGCCGTACGGGTCAGCCGGAAGTACGACTGGAGGAACGCCGGGACGGACCAGCGCGCGGTGAGCGCGATGACCACGCCGAGCGCGAGGGCGGCGAGGCCCGTCGCCTGGCTGTCCACCGGGAGGAACAGGTACCACTCGGGGCTGTCCTCGAAGATCCGCCAACCGCCGGCGGCGAGTACGAGGCCCCACACCGGGTAGAGCAGCACGAGCGGCGCCAGGACCGAGAGCACCACGCCCGCCGTGCAGTCCAGGAGCAGCCAGCCGATGTCCCGCCACGTGGCGGGGTCGCGCAGCAGCGCGAGGCACAGGGCCGCCTCACCCGTGAAGCCGGGCTTGAGCGGCGGCAGCGGCCGGTACGCCACGCCGATCCGCACCCCGCCCCACGCGCGCGCCCGCTCACGGCGCCCGAGCGCGTACTCGCGGATCACGGCGAGGATCGGCGGCGTCGTGATGAGCCCGGCGCCGAGCGGGACGAGGCAGATCGAGACCAGCACGAGGCAGAAGAGCCCGCAGGAGACGACGAGCGAGGTCCCGGCGAGTACGGCCCCGCGCCAGGCGGCGCGGAAGACCCGCAGGGGCCCGCGGTCCTCCTCCCGGCCCCCGTCACCGTCCGCCGCGAGGAACCGCGCGGCCATCCGCTCCCCGGCGAGCAGCCGCTCGTACACGCGCCGCCCGCCCTCGTCCTTGGCCGGAGTCAGCCCGCCCATGATCCACCTCACACCCCGCTACGAGCCTCCCGGCCCGACCGGGCCCCAGCGGCCCGGCACGGTCAATTCTGCGGATCGCGGGAGGCGAGGGGCAGCCGTCCTGCCCCCGTGGTGGGGGTGTACCTAGGTACACCTGGGGCGTCCCCGCCCGGGCGGGGCACACACCGGCCAGCGCTACGCCCAGGCCGGAGAGACTGGTCCATCCCCGCTTGCGCGGGGAGCCGCCCCCTCACCCCACCCCCTCCAACGCCTCCGCCTCCTTCCCCGCCTCCAACCCCAGCGCCGCCCGCGGATTCGTCCGCCCCGGCATCGCTTCCCCCAGCCCGTCCCGCACCCACGCCCACGTGTCCGCGACCGTCTCCCCAACCGGCCGGCACCGCAGCCCCGCCGCCACCGTCCGGCTCACGTCCGCCGTGTGCATCGCCCCGTGCAGCTCGCCCGGCGGGCACCACACCGGCAGCTCCGTCCAGGGCTCGATGCCCGCCGCCTCGACCCGCTCCGGGCTCAGCCAGCGCAGCACCGCGTCCGAGCCCGTCACCGCGCGGCACGTCTCCAGGAACTCGCCCATCGTCGTGTGCCCGGACGGGCTGACCAGGTCGTACGGTCCCGAGCGCCCCGCCGCGCCCGCGTCGAGCAGCCACTGGGCGAGGTCCCGCGCGTCGATGTACGCGAGCGGCAGCTCACGCGGCCCGGGTGCCAGCACGTCGCCGCCGCGCCGCATCCGCAGCAGCCACCACGGCAGCCGCCCCACGTTCTCGTACGGGCCGAGGATGAGCCCCGCCCGCGCGAGGAGCGCGCGCTCCGCGCCGAAGGCCCGCTCGACGGCCAGCTCCCCGCCCCGCTTGTCGCTCGCGTAGTCGCGCGCCTCCGCGTCCGGGTCGCCCGCGACGA
>NZ_JAAGLR010000949.1 GCF_010548245.1 Streptomyces sp. SID11385 | reverse complement strand
CGCGGGCGGGCGTGCCCGGCCGCACGGCTCTGCTCGCCGGGCCTGCTGTCGTCGGTTCGTTCCCGTCGTGTCATGTCCGCCCCGTGCCCTGTCGGTCCTGCCGCTGTCGGTCCCGCGGCTGTCGTCGCTGCCGTGCCCACGTACCGCCGCGTACGCCGCCGGGCCGGCTCGTGGCCGTGGCGCCCGGGTACGCGTCGGCGCCGTACTCGTACCGCCGTGCCCGACGACGCGTATCGCCGTGCCCGACGACCCGTACCGCCGGGCGCGAGCCGTGCCGTCGAGGCCGTGGCGCGGGTCCTGCGCCCGGCGCTCCGGACCGCGTGGCCCGTACGTGGTTCTCGCTTACCTGTTCCTACCCTCCCGCACTCCGCTGTCGATCGGTGCCCCCGGTGTGCCGCGGGGCGGGTGGGGGTGGCGCGGCCATTCGTTCAGGCGGGGCCGGTGGCGAACGGCCCGTCATGGACGCCTGGTCCACATCAGACGCCGTATGGCGCAGATTGTCCACAGGCCCGGGTCGCCTGTGGCCAAAATGCGCTGATCCTCGCACCATCAGGAGGTGAAGCGGGTCACAGGGCGGCCCGCTCCGCCCTGCTTTCTCACGAGTGGTGTTCTCACAAGGAGGTGCCGGACATGACGGTCGTCGAGCATCAGGGGCAGAGAGACGCGCCCCAACCCGCCCCGCCCCCGCACTGGCGGCCTCGCACCGACCCGGCCCCCCTGCTCCCCGACGCCGAGCCCTACCGGCTCCTCGGCGTGGCCGCCGCGCCCGCCAAACCCGGCGCCCGGCGCGCCAGGACGGCGCCGAAGAAGTCCCCGGCCGCCGCGGCCGACCCCGCCCTGCTGCGCCGGCTGTACGCCGAGCTGGTGCGCGGCCGGCGCTACAACGCGCAGGCCACGGCCCTGACCCGGCAGGGGCGGCTCGCCGTCTACCCCTCGACCACCGGGCAGGAGGCCGCCGAGATCGCTGCGGCGCTCGTGCTCCAGGACCAGGACTGGCTCTTCCCGAGCTACCGCGACACCCTCGCGGTCGTCGCGCGCGGCGTCGACCCGCTGGAGACCCTGACGCTCCTGCGCGGCGACAGGCACACCGGCTACGACCCGCACGCGACCCGCGTCGCGCCCCTGTCCACGCCGCTCGCCACGCACCTGCCGCACGCGGTCGGTCTGGCGCACGCCGCCCGGCTGCGCGGCGACGACGTCGTGGCGCTCGCGATGTGCGGCGACGGCGGCACGAGCGAGGGCGACTTCCACGAGGCGCTCAACTTCGCCGCCGTCTGGCAGGCGCCCGTCGTCTTCCTCGTGCAGAACAACGGCTACGCGATCTCCGTGCCCCTCGACAAGCAGACCGCCGCGCCGTCCCTCGCCCACAAGGCCGTGGGCTACGGAATGCCGGGGCGGCTCGTCGACGGCAACGATGTCCTCGCCCTTCACGAGGTGCTCGGCGAGGCCGTCCAGCGGGCCCGTACGGGAGGCGGGCCGACTCTCGTCGAGGCCGTCACGTACCGCCTCGACGCGCACACCAACGCCGACGACGCGACCCGCTACCGGGAGCCCGAGGAGGTCGAGGCCTGGCGCGCGCACGATCCCGTGCGGCTCCTGGAGCGCGAACTGCTCGCGCTCGGCATCCTCGACGAGGACGCGATCGACGCGGAGCGCGAGCGCGCCGAGGAGTTCGCCGCCGGGCTCCGCGCGCGCCTCAACGCGGACGCGGACCTGCGTCCCGAGGAGCTGTTCGCCCACGTCTACGCCACGCCGACGCCCCACCTCGCCGAGCAGGCCGAACAACTGCGCGCGGAACGCGAGGCGGAGGCGGAGGCCCAGGACGCGGGACGCACGGCCACCGCGCACGACGAAGGACGGGAGAGCGGCCGATGACGACGGCCACGACGGTCACCAGCACGCCCACGACGGTGGCGCCCAAGCCCACCACGATGGCCGCCGCGCTCAACCGCGCGCTGCGCGACGCGATGACCGAGGACCCCGCGGTGCACGTGCTCGGCGAGGACGTCGGCACGCTCGGCGGCGTCTTCCGCATCACCGACGGCCTGGCGGCCGAGTTCGGCGACCAGCGCTGCCTCGACACGCCCCTCGCCGAGGCCGGCATCCTCGGCGCGGCGGTCGGCATGGCCATGTACGGGCTGCGGCCCGTCGTCGAGATGCAGTTCGACGCTTTCGCCTATCCGGCCTTCGAGCAGGTCGTCAGCCACGTCGCGAAGATGCGCAACCGCACCGGCGGCCGTCTCCCGCTCCCGCTGACGATCCGCATCCCGTACGGCGGCGGCATCGGCGGCGTCGAGCACCACAGCGACTCCTCCGAGATCTACTACATGGCGACTCCGGGGCTGCACGTCGTCACGCCCGCGACCGTCGCCGACGCCTACGGCCTGCTGCGCGCCGCGATCGCGTCGGACGACCCCGTCGTCGTCATGGAGCCGAAGCGCCTCTACTGGTCGAAGGCCGACTGGTCGCCCGAGAGCCCCGAGCCCGTCGAGCCCCTCGGACGCGCCGTCGTGCGCCGCCCGGGCCGCAGCGCGACGCTCCTCACCTACGGCCCCTCGCTGCCCGTCTGCCTGGAGGCCGCCGAGGCGGCCGTCGCCGAGGGCTGGGACCTGGAGGTCGTCGACCTGCGCTCGCTCGTGCCCTTCGACGACGAGACCGTCGCCGCCTCCGTGCGCCGCACGGGCCGCGCCGTCGTCGTCCACGAGGCGCAGGGCTTCGCGGGGCCCGGCGGCGAGATCGCCGCGCGCGTCACCGAGCGCTGCTTCCACCACCTGGAGGCGCCCGTACTGCGCGTCACGGGTTTCGACATCCCCTTCCCGCCCCCCATGCTGGAGCGGCACCATCTTCCTGGTGTGGACCGCATTCTCGACGCCGTCGCGCGCTTGCAGTGGGAGGCTGAACGCTGATGCCGCAGGTCCTGGAGTTCGCCCTGCCGGATCTCGGTGAGGGGCTGACGGAAGCACAGATCGTCACGTGGCTCGTGGAGGTCGGCGACACCGTCGCGATCGACCAGCCGGTCGTGGAGGTCGAGACCGCCAAGGCGATGGTCGAGGTGCCGTGCCCGCACGGCGGTGTCGTCACCGCCCGCCACGGCGATGAGGGCCAGTCCCTGCCGGTCGGCGCGCCGCTCGTGAGCATCGCGGTGGAGGAGGACGGCGGTATGGCCTCCGGTGCCGCCGCCGGTACGGGGGCGGGCGCCGCCCCCGGCGGTTCCGCGTCCTCCGAAGCGCCTGAGGCCGGGTCCTCCGCCGAGGGCGGCTCCGGGAACGTACTCGTCGGCTACGGCACCGGCACGGCGACCGCGGTGCGGCGTCGCAGGGTCCGTACGAGCACGACGCCCGCCCCGTCGGTACGGGTCCGCGAGGCCGAGCCGCCCACCGCGACGGCGCCCGGGGCCGCCGCGCCC
>NZ_JAAGLR010000918.1 GCF_010548245.1 Streptomyces sp. SID11385 | reverse complement strand
TGGAGGAGCGGGTCCGCCGCGCCGGACTGCGCGCGGGCGAGGAGGCCCGCACCGCGCCGCTCCCGGAGATCACCCGCCGCGAACGGGGCCTCGCCCTGGGGGACGTGGAGACGGGCCGCCGGGCCAAGGACGTACGGAACCTGAGCGCGCGCCACCCGGACCACGAGGAACTGCGGGCGGGCGCCGCGGAGGCCCGGCGCAGGCTGCGGGAGATGCGGGGCTCCTGGGCGGGGAGCACGGCGCTGGACCTCGGCGACAAGGGCGGGAACGTCGTGTCGGGCGGTGCGTACGGGGAGTCGAAGGACCGGCTGCGGACGGGGGGCGGCTGATGGGCGGCGGGGCGCAGCGGGTGGACCGGAGGGCGGGGCGGGAGGGCACGGTGGGGGTCACCGGCTACCGCCTCTTCCTCACCGCCCCCTGGGAGAAGGTCTCCGCCGAGGACAGCGCCGGGTGGGGTGCCCTCGCGGGTGTCACCGGCGGGGTGGACGTCTACCGGCCCGCCGCGGGGTCGGGCGTGCCCGCCGCTCTGGTCGTGGGGCTGGGGAGCGGGGTGCCCGGGACGGGGTGGGAGGCCGCCGAGGTGGCGGGCGGGGCGGCCGTACGGCGGGAGCGGCCGGTGGCGGAGCCCGGCCGGCTGCCGGTGGCCGGACGGCGGGTCGAGTACGCGGTGGAAGTGCCGGGCACACGCGGGCGTTGGTGCGTGGCGGTGTTCTCGGTGCTGGAGGTGGCGGAAGCGGCGCAGCCGCTGACCGCGTCGCTCGTCGAGTGGTTCGACACGGCCATGGGCACCTTCGGCTGGACGTACGACTGAGCCCCGGGGCAGGAAAAGGCCCCTGCCCGTGCGTACGGACAGGGGCCTCGCCGCTCGCGGCCGGGGTCGGCGGCCGGGGTCAGCGGCGGGGGGACCTGGCGCGGTCCAGGGCCGCCACGCCGATACCGGCCAGGACGACCTGGATCGCGAGTTCTATCCAGTCGATGCCGTCCGTGTCCGCGACGTCGAAGGCCGCCGCGATGAACGTGCCGACGAGGGCGGCGACGATGCCGACCAGGATCGTCCAGATGATGCCGATGCGCTGGCGGCCGGGGACGACCAGGCGGCCCAGGATGCCGATCACGATGCCGATGATGACGGCGCTGATGAACCCTGAGATCTCCATGGCTTCTGCTTCCTCCGTTGTCGCGGTGACGGGCGCGGTGGCCGGCTCGGTGCGTGGCGGTGCCGGACCGCTTGGCACCACGCTCTACTACACGTATGTAGAGCAGTGTGCCCCGGGCGCGCCCGCTCAGTCCTTGTTCCCCGCATCCATGCTTCGGAACTCGTCCTTCAGCAAGCCGAAGAGGAGGACGTCCCGGTACGCCCCTTCCGTGTAGTCGTGCTCGCGCAGCCGCGCCTCCTGGACGAAGCCGAGACCGCGTTGCAGCGCGACCGACGCCGTGTTGTGCGCCCACGCCTCGGCGACCGCCTTGTGGTAGCGCCGCTCCTCGAACATGAAGCGCAGCACGAGCGTGACGGCCTCGCGCGCGAAACCGCGGCCCTGGAAGCGGGGATCGATCTCGATGCCGTACGCGAAGTTCCCTTGTCCCAGCTCGACGTGGTGCGTGCTGATTCCGCCCGCCCACGCGCCGGTCTCGCGGTCCTCCACGACGAGGTGGAAGGTGTCGTTCTCCTCCTCCTTCGCGGTTCTCTCCTTGAGCCACGTCCGATAGCGCTCGGCGGAGCGCGGGACCGTGAGGCGGTCGCCGAGGCGCACGTGGGCCGAGTGCTGCCCGTACCGCATGAAGTGCGGCCAGTCCTCGGGTTCCACGGCCCGCAGCCGGACCCGCTCGCCGGTCCAGAAGTCGATCGCGGGGTCGGGCGGCGGCGGGGCGAGCGGTTCGCGGGGTGTGCGTTCCTCGGGTGTCATGGCGCGCATCCGATCAGGCGCGCCCCGCACGGTCCACCAATTTTCGCGGGCCGCCGCGGCCGGTGATCTGATGACGGCATGAGCGAAGCCGCACCCGAGGAGGGCACGGGCGGTCCCTCCGGTGCGAGCGGTCCCACCGAGGGCGAGCTGCGGCGTGAACGCGCGGTGCGGGCCGCCGTCGTGCAGGGGATCGTGGGCGAGGAACGGCCGCTCGCCGGGCTGCTCGACGTGACCGGCATCCGCCGCACCGCCCGCGCGCTCCAGTCCGCCTTCGCCCCGCTCGTCGCGGAGGGCGGGCCCGCCGTGCGGCACACGTTCGCCGTGCGCGCGACGCCGCTCGTGCCCGTCCTGCGGCTGCTGTACGAGGACCGGATCGGCGCCGAGGTGGCGAGCGCGGCCGAGCTGGCGCTGGCGCGGGCCGCCGGGGTGCAGCCGGGGCACACGGTGCTCGACTCGCCGACGAAGACCGTCGCCGAGCTGCGCGAGGCGCTGGGCAGCGGGGTGCTCGTGGACGTGGACGACGCGCAGGAGCTGGAACGGCTCGACGCGCTGCGCGGCGAGGCCGCGGCGACCTCCACGTTCGGGGTGCGCGTCGATCCGCACGCGGGCGAGGGGCGGCGGGCGGTCTTCGGCGTGCCGCTCGCGCACGAGGGCGCGCGCGAGTGGATCGTCTCGGCGTTCGCCGAGCGGCCCTGGCTGACCCGCCTGCACGCGCACTCCGAGGTGAAGAACGCGGGCGGGGCGGACCCCGGGCGGCTCGCCGAAGGGGTGCGGAAGGTGTACGAGCTGGCCGAGGAGATCAACGCGGCGGCCGGGCGGCGCCAGGTCGACACGCTCGCGCTCGGCGGCG
Source organism: Streptomyces sp. SID11385 (assembly GCF_010548245.1). GTDB lineage: Bacteria > Actinomycetota > Actinomycetes > Streptomycetales > Streptomycetaceae > Streptomyces. Next base: position 3,261 of record NZ_JAAGLR010000918.1, on the reverse strand, counting down.
GGCTCGCGGCGGGCGCGCGCGAGGGCGACGTCGGGGACCGGGCGGGAGCGGATTTCGCGGGGTACGCGGCGCTGCTCAAGGAGACGGTGCCGGGGCTCTTCGACGGGCGGTACGCGCTCGTGACGGGCTTCGGGCGCTCGCTGCTCGCAGGACACGGCTTCCTGCTCGCGCGGGTGGAGTACGTACGGGCCATGGGCGGGCGGCGGCTCGCGGTCACGCACGTGGGGACGCGGATGGCGGGGCACTCGTGCGGGCGGCGGCTCGCCGCGTACGACGCGCAGGGGCGGCCCAAGGCGGGCCCCGCCCTCGCCCAGGACCTCGCGGGGCCCGCCCAGTTCGACGGCGAACTCCTCGCCTCGGGGGCCGAGTTGCCCGAGCTGGAGCAGGGCGACTGGCTCGCGGTGCTCGACACCGGGGCGTATGGCTTCGCGCGGCACCAGGCGTACGACAGCCTGACACGGCCGGGGATTCACGGCTTTGCTCCCGCGGGGGGTGAGGGGGTGCGGTTCGCGACGGTGCGGGGGTCGCAGACGCTGGCGGAGTTCGTGGCGGAGTCGGGGGCGGCGCATACGCGGGCGTTGACCGATGACTTGTGATGACTCGGGCCGTTTTCGGGGGCTCCGCCCCCGAACCCCCGCTCCTCAAACTCCCCCAGCCTTCGGCCGGGAGGTACCCCCAGAGGGGCTTGATTTTGTGGTGCCCACCCAACGGAAAGCCAGCGCCAGCACGCTCAACGCGAACATCGTGACGCCCAGGGGGACATGGACCTCCGACACGTGCTTGATGCCGAGGACGACCTGGGCCGAGGCCAGGGCGAGGAAGCCCGTCGCGTACCAGATCTGGCGGGGGGACGCACCGCCCGGCTTCCAGGCGAGGACCGCCGCGAGCACGTAGAGCATCGCCGCGCCGTACATGACGCGCGCGCCGACGCTGTGCAGCGTCTCGCCGTAGTGGGCGGTCAACAGGAGACCCGCCGACACCGCCTGGAAGAAGATCGTGAGGGTCTGGAGCGCTATCGCCACGCGCAGGAAGCGCTCGTGGGAGGTGGGTGCGGTCATCGGCTGGGTGCTCATGTCGGTCCCCTTCGGCATGCCGGTCGGTAAGGTCTCACCGGTCCGACGAAACGGGCCCGCGAAACGTGAGGCGGGGGCGGGGCATGGCAGCGGGGGCGGATACCGGGATAGCCGGGGAGCGGGGTCAACTCCTCAACGTGGCCTACCGGTTGCTCGGTTCACTGGTCGAGGCCGAGGACGCCGTGCAGGAGGCGTACGCGCGCTGGTACGGGCTCGCGCCCGCGCGGCGCGCCGCGGTGTCGCAGCCGGGCGCGTGGCTCACCACCGTGACGGCCCGGATCTGCCTCGACGTGCTCGGTTCGGCGCGGGCGCGCAGGGAGCGGTACGTCGGTGCGTGGCTGCCCGAACCGCTCCCCGAGGCGCCCGACGCCGCCGACCCGGCCGCGCGGATCGTGCTCGACGAGTCCGTGTCGATGGCCTTCCTCGTGGTCCTGGAGGCGATGACGCCCGCCGAGCGGGTCGCCTTCGTGCTGCATGACGTCTTCCGCTACCCCTTCGCCGAGATCGCCGACGTCCTCGGCCGCAGCGCCGCCGCGTGCCGGCAGCTCGCCTCCTCGGGGCGGCGGCGGCTCGGTGCCGCCCGCGGCGCGGACCCGGTGCCGCTCGCCGAGCGCGCGGCCGTCGTGCGGCACGTGAAGGAGGCGTGGGAGTCGCGGGACATCCCCACGCTCATCGGCCTCCTCGATCCGGCGGCCGTCATGACGGCGGACGGCGGCGGCATGGCGGGCGCGGCGCTCCGTCCCGTCGAGGGTGCCGCCGGGATCGCCCGCTACATGGTCGCGATCGCCGACCGGGCGCCGGGGCTCTCGCTCCGGCTGTGCGAGGTCAACGGGCTTCCGGGACTGGCGGCTTCGCAGGGCGGGGCCGTACGGACGGTCGCCGCCTTCGAGCTGAACGGGGGCCGCGTGGACCGGATCTGGGTGATCCGCAACCCGGAGAAGCTGGGGCCCTGGGTGCGGGACGAGGAGTAGGGGACGCCCGCCGTCCGCTGTCCGGCTCCGCGCGGAAAATACCCGAACTCCCCTGCTTCCGCGCCCTTTTCCCCGCTACCGCCCCGTGCCCGCCTCTTCCCCCCGCACGCTCTCCGCAGAGGGTTTCGCGAGGGTTCCGCCGTGAGGATAGGGGCCGCGCGCATGTTCCGCTGGAAAATGCCAGAACTCCCCCGAGCGGGTGAGTCCTTGCGTAACCTCGTGCTCACAAGCCGTACTTCGGGTCGGGGAAGGTGACGTTCCGCGTGCCAGGAATTGACGAGTGTCTGCTGGACGCCATGAGGCTCCCGGGTGCCCGGGGCGCGGGTGTCGTCGACTGGATCAGCGGGCTCGCCCTCGGCACGATCGGCGAATCCCCCAACGGCGACCACGAGGCGACCGCGGCCGAGGCCGCCGAACTGGCGCGCATGGCCGCCGAGCACCGCGCCTTCGCGGCGACGACACAGATACCGGCCCCGGCCACCGGGGGCGACGGCACAGGGCAGGTCGGCCAGGTGGATCAACTGCTGCCCGTGGAGGACGTGATCGTCACGAACCGGGACAGCTACCACCTCATCCGCTTCGTGCGGACGACCTTCGACAGCAGCGTCTTCCTGCACCTGTGGCTCGACCGCGACGAGGGCAATCTCGCGCTCGCCCGCATCCGCGTCGGCGAGATCGCCGAACGGCTGGTGCTGTGACCGTGGACACGCTCACGACCGAGGCGGTGACCGTCTCCCCGCTCCTGCGCCGCCTCGCCGAGGAGGGCGCGACCGGGACCCTGAGTCGCGACCGGGGCAGGCTCCACCTCGTGGCCGGGAGGATCGTCCACGCGGAGGCCCCCGACTCGCCGCCGCTCGACGTGCTGCTGACCACCGGCGGCACCCTCCCCGCCCCCGTCCTCGCCGCCGCGCGCGCCGGGAGCGGCGACACGGGCGAGGTCGTGCGCCGCCTCCTCGCCGCCGGGCTCGTGGGCGCGGGAACGCTGGAGCTGTGCCACCTCGGCGCGCTGCACGACGCCGCGTACTTCGCGCTCGCCCCCTCGGGCGGTCCCGCGCGCTTCCGGTACGGCAGCGCCCACCCCCTCGCGGTCGCGCACCCCGTGGACGCGGGCGCCGTCGAGCGCGAGTGCCTGCGTCGCCGCGCCTTCCTCGACCGGCTCCACCCCGGCGACGTACTCGACCACGCGCCGCTGCGGCGCCTCGCGACGGGCGGCCCGG
>NZ_JAAGLR010000883.1 GCF_010548245.1 Streptomyces sp. SID11385 | reverse complement strand
ACGCATGGGGCATCACATCGCTTCCGTGGGGGCGGTGGGGGTGGAGGTCGCGCGATGGTGCGGGTGGAACGGGGCGGGCGTGTGTCGCGTTCATGTCAGCGAACACAACATGAACTCGCGCCGCCCTGAAAGGGCTTGCTCTGTTCACCTGTTGACGCTGTTGATTTAAGAAGCGCCCCGGGACTCCGTCAATACATACGTCTGGACCAATTCCGGCCGCGACCGACCGCCCCAGCCCGCCACCGACGACCCGCCCGCCGCCGAGCACCCGCAGCCAGGTCACGCCGTGGGCCCGCCGCCCCCATCGCGCCCTTCGCCCTCGCGCCCGCCCGCACGCCGGCCCGGACTCCCCCTGCACACCGCGCCCCTACTGGCTCTGGGACGTCCCCCCGCACGGGTCCTTCCGCACCACGGCGACCGTCGCGCTGAGCCCCGGTGCCGGGCTGGAGGGACGCGCCTTCGCGATCCGGACGCTGAAGACGCGGGTCCGGGTGCTGGACTGCCCGGATGCCGAGATCGTCGTGGAGATCCGCCCGGAGGAACAGGCGGCGGAGCGGGCGGCGGGGCGGGGTACGGAGCGGGCGGCAGGGCAAGCGACGGCTCGTGCGACGGCCCGCCTCGCGGGACGGAGCACGCACCGCACCGACCTCGCGACGCCGTCCTTCTCCGCCACGACGGCGTTCTCCTTCACCGTGCGGGCCGCGCGCCTGGACGACTCCCCCTGTGCGGCGCGGATCGAGGCGACCGTTCCCGTCGCGACCGTCGACCGGTGGAAGACCTTGCGCCTCCACCCGGACGTCCCGTTGCTCTGAGCGCCGGGCCGGGGCCGATCGGGCCGCCCGCCGCGCGAATGGTCTCGAAATGATCACGACGCGGATATGTGGTGTGCATGACCGAAGGCAGGGCACCCGGAGCGGCGGAGGTTGATAACTATGGTTCCCCTGCTGCTCGTTCTTCTTCTCGCGCTGATCCTGTTCGGCGCCGGTTTCGCGGTCAAGATCCTCTGGTGGATCGCGATCGCCGTGCTCGTCGTCTGGCTGCTCGGCTTCCTGTTCCGCTCCGCCGGGACGGGCGGAAAGCGAGGCCGCTGGTACCGATGGTGAGCTGAACACCGCATCCCTCACAGGGAGAAGGGGCGGATCACGGCCTGCACGCCGTGGCCCGCCCCTTCCGCACGCCCGGCGTGGCGGGCGCGGGCGCCCGGTCCGCCGGGCGGGGCGGTACGGGGCGGTCGCCGATGGAGGTCGCACACGGTTCCCGTGCGGGCGATCACCCCGTACGCGTCACTCCCCTACCCTGCCACGCCCGCCCGCACCCGCGGCTCACCAGTCGTGGACCGTCCCGTCCTGCAAGCGGTTGACCGGCAGGTACGCCGGGTCGTACGGGTGCGCGGCGGCCAGTTCCTCGTCCAGCTCGACGCCCAGCCCGGGGGCTTCGCCCGGGTGGAGGTAGCCGTCCGTGAAGGTGTACGCGTGGCGGAAGACGCGGTGGGTCGTCTCCGTGTAGCCGCTGTACTCCTGGATGCCGAAGTTGTGGATGGCGAGGTCGAGATGGATGCCCGCCGCCATGCCGACCGGGGAGATGTCCTCGGGGCCGTGGATGGCGGACTTGATCTGGTACTGGCCCGCGAGGTCGAACAGGCGCCGCAGCGGGGTCACGCCGCCGAAGTGCGTGACGGCCGAACGGACGTAGTCGATGAGCTGGTTGGTCACGAGGTACTGGTAGTCGTGGGGCGAGTTGAAGACCTCGCCGATGGCGAGCGGGGTCGTCGTGTGCTGCCGTACGAGCTTCAGCGCCTCCTGGTTCTCGGCCGGGGTGCAGTCCTCCAGCCAGAACATCCGGTACGGCTCCAAGTCCCGCCCCAGGCGCGCGGCCTGGATCGGGGTGAGGCGGTGGTGCGCGTCGTGCAGCAGCGGCAACTCGGCGCCGAACTCGGCCCGTACGGCTTCGACGACGCTCGGCAGGTGGCGCAGGTACGCGGCGGTGTCCCAGTCCTCGACGAGCGGGCGCGGGTGCCCGTCCGGGCCCGTACCGGCCTCGGCGCCGCCGACCCCGTACACGGCCCGGAGCCCCGGGACGCCGGTCTGCACGCGGATCGCCGGGTAGCCGAGCGCGAGCTTCTCCCGGACAGAGTCGAGCAGTTCGGGAATGTCCCGCCCGCTCGCGTGCCCGTACGTCATGACCTTCTCGCGGCTCGCGCCGCCGAGGAGCTGGTAGAGCGGCAGCCCGGCCGCCTTGCCCTTGATGTCCCACAGCGCCATGTCGACGGCGGCTATCGCGGCCATCGTGACCGGCCCGCGCCGCCAGTACGCACCGCGGTACAGGTACTGCCACGTGTCCTCGATGCGGTGCGGGTCGCGGCCGAGCAGGAGCGGGGCGACGTGGTCGCGCAGGTACGAGACCACCGCCAGCTCACGGCCGTTGAGGGTCGCGTCGCCGAGACCGGTGAGGCCCTCGTCGGTCGTGATCTTCAGCGTGACGAAGTTGCGGCCGGGTGAGGTGACGACGACCTCGGCGGAGGTGATCTTCATGATGCGGGTGCTCTTTCTCGCAAGTGACGGGTGGGGGTGTGCCGTTCAGCCCTTGGTGGCGCCGGAGGTCAGCCCCGCGACGAGGTATTTCTGGCCGAGTATCGCGGCGAGCAGCACGGGGACGGTGATGAGGGTCGCCGCCGCCATGAGCCCGCCCCAGTCGGTGCTGGCGTAGGAGATGAAGTTGTAGAGGGTCACGGGCACGGTCTGCGTGTTCTCGTCCGCGAAGACCAGCGAGAACATGAAGTTGTTCCAGCTGAAGACGAAGGCGAGCAGGCAGGCCGTCGCGGTGCCGGGGGCGGCGAGCGGGAGGCTGATGCGCCAGAACGCGCCGAAGGCCGAGAGCCCGTCCGTACGCGCCGCTTCCTCCAGTTCGACGGGCAGACCGGCGAAGAAACCGGTCATGATCCACAGGATGAGCGGCACCGCGGCGAACATGTGGCTGAGGATGAGCACCGTGTAGCTGCCGACGAGCCCGGCCCGCGCGAAGAGGTAGTACCAGGGGACGAGGAGCGAGACGGCGGGCACGATGCGCGCGATGAGGACGAGCGAGCCCGTACGCCGCATGTCGAACCGGCCCACGGCCCACGCGGCGGGCACGGCGAGGAGCGCCGAGAGCAGCGTGGACACGACGCCGATGAGGACCGAGTTGCCCATCGAGCGCACCAGCGTCCCCGCTTCGAGGACGCTGCGGAAGTTCTCCAGCGTCGGCTTGAACCACAGCCCCACGGAGGGGTCCGTGACCTGCACGTTCGTCTTGAAGGCCGCGGCGAACATCCACACCATGGGCAGCAGGAAGACGAGCATGACGACGACGATCGCGACGGCCTTGAGCACCTTGCCGGTGCGGGCGCGGCGCAGGCGGCGGGCGAGGACGGGGTCGACGGGCGTGTTCCTCGGCGCGGTGGACGGGGTGGACGCGGACGGCGCGGTGGGCGCGCTGGTGGCCGCCCGGGGGGTGGCGCTCATGCGGCGGACTCCTTCCCGGAGCGGCGCAGCAGAACGACGACGCCGATGATGAAGAGCGTGAACAGGACGAGGACGGCGGCGGCGAGCCCGTACTCCTGGTAGTCGAAGGTCAGCCCGTAGGCGTAGACGTTGAGGGTCTCGGCCTCGAAGTCGGAGCCGCCGCCGGGGCCCTTCGTCGCGTACAGCAGGTCGAAGGTCTTGAGCGCGTCCACCGCGCGGAGGACGAGTGCGGTCCCCAGGGTGGGCAGCAGCATCGGCAGGATGACGAGCCGGAAGCGCTGCCAGCCGGTCGCGCCGTCCACGAGCGCGGCTTCCTCGGGCTCCTCGGGCAGGGTGCTGAGCCCGGCGAGGAGGAGCAGCGTCATCATCGGCGTCCACTGCCACACGTCGATGAGCATGAGCGTCGGCAGCGACTGCCCGACGGACCCCAGGAACTCCTGCCGGGGGATGCCGACTTGGGTGAGCAGGTGGTTCGCGATGCCGTTCGTCGGGTCGAGGATGAGCAGCCACAGGATGCCGATGGCGACCGGCGTGGTGAGCAGCGGGATCAACAGGACGGTACGGACCCAGCGTTGCCCGCGGAACGGCTTGCGCAGCAGCATCGCGACCGCGAGCCCGAAGACGGTCTCCAGGACGACGGCGCCGATGGTGAACACGGCGGTGCGTCCGGCGGCCGGCCAGAAGCGGCGGGTGTCCCCGAGCGCGTCGGCGAAATTCTGCCAACCGACGTGCTTGCTGGGCGCGTTGACCGCGCCGAACGCGTCGGTGAAGCTGAGGTTGAGCGTGTAGAGCAGAGGGAAGATGATCATCGCGGCGACGAAGAGGAGCGCCGGGGCGAGCATCATCCAGCGCAGCCGCCGGTTGGTCTGCTCGAACGTCCGCTGCTTGCGCGGCCGTTCGGCCTTCGCGGTGGCCGGGGCCATGACCTCGCTGGCCATCACGCCTCCTTGTGGCGGTTGTCGCGGACGAGGAAGTCGGCGAACTCGGCGTCGGCGTCCCGTACGACGGAATCGACGGAGCGCCCCAGAATCCCGGCGACGAGGGGCCGGCCGACGATGTCGCGGGCGCGGCTCACCTGGAGCACGCGCGGGCGGTCGTAGCCGATGCCGCGCTCGGCGTTGACGCGCATGGCCTCGGCGAGGTCGTCGGGGAAGGCGGCGAGGGTGCGGGCGTCCTGCCAGGCGGAGGTGCGGGCCCCGGGTATGCCGCCCTTCTGCACCTCGGCGACCATCTCCTTGCTCGCCGCCCAGAGGATGAACTCCCAGGCGTCGTCCTGGAGTCGGGAGAAGGCGTTGATGCCGAGGCTCCACGAGGGGATGTTGTGCGGGCGCGCCCCGGCGGGCCCGGCGGGGAAGGGCGCGAAGCCGACCTTGTCGCGGACGGTCGAGACCTTCGGGTCGAGGAAACTGCTGTATATCGCGTCGGCGTCGATGTAGAAGGCGGCCTTGCCCTGCGCGAAGATCGGCATGGCCTGCTCCAGGCTCATGTTGGTCGCGCCGGGCGGACCCGCGTCGTGGAGCAGCTTCCCGTAGTAGCGGTACGCGGCGAGCGCCTGCGGCGAACCGATCGCGGAACGCCCGCCCTTGAGGAAGTCGCCGCCGTGCGAGTACAGAAAACTGGACCACTGCGACACGGCCCCGTTGCGCTGCCCGCGCCCGACGTACCCGAAGAAGTTGTCGTCCTTGCGGGTGAGTTCGCGTGCGGTGGCGTAGAGATCGTCGAGGGTGGCCGGCGGCCGCCCGCCGACGAGGTCCTTGCGGTAGTAGAGCGCGGGCCGCTCGGTGACGACGGGGACGCTGAGGATCTTCCCGTCGGTGAGGGAGACGTCCCGGGCGGACTGCTGGAAGTCCCGCCACGCGAACCCGGCGTCCTGCTGGGCGCGGGCGGTGAGATCGACGAGCCACCGGTTGTGCCCGAAGACGAGCTGCTCTTGCAGGGCCCGGACCATCATGACGTCGACGTCGGTCCCGGAGGCGTTGAGCTTGACGTTGTAACTGGAGGCGAGCTGATCGGCGGTGAGCATCTGCATGCTGACCTTGCGCCCGATGCGCTCCTCGAACTCGGGCAGCTTCTTCTTGACGGCCTGCGACCAGACATGGTTGATGGCCATGATGCGGAGCGGGGTGCTCTTGGACGGGGGCCCGGTGGGGGCGCCGCAGGCGGCGAGGGCGGGGGTGGCGAGGGCGGCCGTGGGGGTGAGGAGGGCGAGGCGGTTGAGGGTGCGTCGGCGGAGCCCGGCTGGGGGGCGGGGGCGCTCCGCTGAGGGG
>NZ_JAAGLR010000853.1 GCF_010548245.1 Streptomyces sp. SID11385 | reverse complement strand
GGTAGCGGGCGCGGCGGGGGTACGCGGTGAGCGCGGCGGCCAGTACGTACAGGAGCACGCCTGCGTACAGCCCGATCCGCCGCCCGGTGAGCCCGGGCGGGACGAGCCCGGCCGCCGCCGCGACGAGGCCCCACCACCACAGGGGTGCCGCGCCCGCGCGGACCACCACCGCGACCCGGACGAGCGCGCGCCTGCCCCGTCCCGTACCGCCTCTCGCCACCGTCGTCCCCTTCCCGCGAGCCGTGCGCCTGTGCGGCGAGTGACGGTAGCGGCGCTTGATGAGGAGACGCTGAGACGAGTCTGAGAGCGGCTGTCAGTCGGCGAAGAGGCCGCGCGCGGCGGCCTGCGTGTCGAACTCCTCCAGGCGGGATTCCGCGCCCGGGATGTGGTCGGCCATCGCCTCCAGGAGGACGCGGCCGAGGAGCATCGGGGCGCACGCGGTGTCGAAGGCGAGGCCGGTGCCGACGGCGGCGGGCAGGAGGAGGTCGGAGTGGGCGGCGACGGGGGCGAAGGAGGAGTCGGCGACGGTGACGACGGTGAGGCCGAGGCTCTTGGCGTGGGCGAGCGCGTCGACGACCTCGCGCGGGTGGCGCGGCAGCGCGAAGCACAGCAGCGTGCTCGCCCCGGCGCGGCGCGCGGCGTCGAGCCGGTCGCCGAGCATCGTGCCGCCCTCGTCGAGCAGCCGGACGTCGGGGTGGACCTTCGCGGCGAAGTACGAGAAGCCGAAGGCCTGCGAGGCGGCGGCGCGCAGCCCGAGGACGGGCAGCGGGCGGGAGGCGGCGAGGAGTTCGCCCGCGCGTTCCACGGGGGCCGGGTCGGCGAGGAGGTCGGCGAGGCGGCGCAGGTTCTCGATCTCGCCCGCGACGGCCTGCTGGTACTCGTTGGGCTCGGTCCCGGGCGCGGTGGACTCGCTCGCGGGGGTGCTGTCGCGCAGGTGGCGGCGGAGCGCGGGGTAGCCGTCGAAGCCGAGCGCGACGGCGAACCGGGTCACGGACGGCTGGCTCACCCCCGCCAGCTCGGCCAGCTCGACGCTGGAGAGGTACGGCACCTCGGCGGCCCCGCGCACCATGCAGTGCGCGATGCGCCGCTGCGTCGGGGTGAGGCGCTTCCCGTCGAACAGGGCCTGAAGCCGTGCGGCGGCACTCTCGCTCATGCCATTCAGTTAAGCAGACAGCTGCATGGAAATATGCGGTTCGGGGAAATCGGCCCGGCCCTCCAGGAATCACGGGCTCGGGGATTGCGGTCTCCGGGATGCGGGCAGGCGCCCCGGCGGCAAGGATACGAACGGGTACGAACCGCCCGTACAGCCCGAAAGGAGCGCGCATGTCCTCCAAGCGACGCCGCAAGAAGAAGGCCCGCCGCAAGCACGCGGCGAATCACGGCAGCAGGCCCCAGAGCTGAGCCCGGGGGCGGGCGGGCCACCGTGCGAAGAGGGGGGATTCCCCCCGTGTGCGGTGGCCCGCCGCTCCGTACGCTCCCGGGGTATGGAGACCTCTGACCGGGAACTGCGCAAGGAACTCGACGCGACCCTCCAGGCCCGTCGCGAGCTGGGCGAGGAGTACGACTCGGCGCTGATCGACTCCTTCCTGGAGAAGATGGAGCGCCGCGTCGACGAGACGATCGACCGCCGCGTGCGGCGCGGCCTCGCCGAACAACAGGTCGTCGTGGCCCGCGGCTCGTCCCCGCACGCCCCCCGCTTCCACGGCAACACCTGGTTCCGCCAGTACGCCTTCGCCCTCATCTCCCTCGTCCTCGCCATCCCCCTCTCGGCGATCGCCGCCGCCCAGGGCGGCACAGCGGGCCTGATCGTGGCCTGGGCAGGAATCGTGGGAGTGAACGTGGCGGCACGGACAAGCAATAATTCGAGCCCCTCCGGCGATTGAGGAGCGGGGTGTGGGGCGGAGCCCCAAGAGCGGGCGAAGCCCGAAAGGCGGGGTCCGGGGGCGCAGCGCCCGGAAAACCGAGCGCGAGGACCGCCGCACCCCCAGCCGCGAGGCCGGGGGGCGGGACGACGGCGGTCCCCGCGGAGAACGCGCGCCCGGGTCAGGCCCGGGCCACGTCCCACTGGCGTTGGAGGTCCGGGAGCCGCTCCGGAGGTCCAAAACGCCGTATCGGTCGCCGGCCCGGGAGGGGAGCCGCTCCCTCCCTGCCGACATCCCTCAATCTGCCGGACGCGTGTTAACGACGCGCTGCGCCCACGTGACGGCCTCGTACCACTTGCCCGGCGGCTGACCGCCCCCGGCGAGAACGCCCTACTTCCCCGCCTCGCGCGCCAGGAAGGCGAGCAGGTCCTGCCTGCTCACGACGCCGGTCGGCTTGCCCTCCACGAGCACGATCGCCGCGTCCGCCGTACCGAGCACCGCCATGAGGTCCGCGACGGGCTCGCCCGAGCCGACCTGCGGGAGCGGCGCGGACATGTGCTTGTCGAGCGGGTCGGAGAGCGAGGCCCGCTGCGCGAAGAGCGCGTCGAGCAGTTCCCGCTCCACGACGGAGCCGACGACCTCGGCGGCCATGACGTCCGGGTGCCCCGCGCCCGGCTTCACGATCGGCATCTGCGAGACCCCGTACTCGCGCAGCACCTCGATCGCCTGCCCCACGGTCTCCTCGGGGTGCATGTGGACGAGCGAGGGCAGCGGGCCCTCCTTGTACTTGAGGACGTCGCCGACGCGCGGGTGCTCGCCCGCCTCGTCGAGGAAGCCGTAGTCGTTCATCCACTCGTCGTTGAAGATCTTGCTGAGGTAGCCGCGCCCGCTGTCGGGGAGCAGCACCACCACGACGTCGTCGGGACCGGCCTCGCGCGCCACCTCCAGCGCCGCCACGACGGCCATCCCGCAGGAGCCGCCGACGAGCAGGCCCTCCTCCTTGGCGAGGCGGCGGGTCATCTGGAAGGAGTCCTTGTCGGAGACGGCGACGATGGCGTCCGTGACGGTGCGGTCGTAGGCGCTCGGCCAGAAGTCCTCACCGACGCCCTCGACGAGGTACGGGCGCCCGGAGCCGCCCGAGTACACCGAGCCCTCCGGGTCCGCGCCGACGATCCGTACGCCCCCGTCCGAGACCTCCTTGAGGTAGCGGCCCGTGCCCGAGATCGTGCCGCCGGTGCCGACGCCCGCGACGAAGTGCGTGATCCGCCCCTCCGTCTGCTCCCACAGCTCGGGGCCCGTGGAGTGGTAGTGCGAGAGCGGGTTGTTCGGGTTGGAGTACTGGTCGGGCTTCCAGGCGCCGGGGATCTCGCGCACGAGGCGGTCGGAGACGTTGTAGTACGAGTCCGGGTGCCCGGGGTCGACGGCGGTGGGGCAGACGACGACCTCGGCCCCGTAGGCGCGCAGCACGTTGATCTTGTCCGTGGAGACCTTGTCGGGGCACACGAAGACGCACTTGTAGCCCTTCTGCTGGGCCACCATCGCGAGACCGACGCCGGTGTTGCCGCTCGTCGGCTCGACGATCGTGCCACCGGGCCGCAGCGCCCCGCTCTCCTCGGCCGCCTCGATCATGCGCAGCGCGATGCGGTCCTTCACGGAGCCGCCGGGGTTGAAGTACTCGACCTTCGCCAGGACGGTCGCCTGGATGCCTTCGGTCACGCGGTTCAGCCTCACCAGCGGGGTGTTGCCGACGAGGTCGATCATCGAGTCGTGAATGTGCACCGTTGTCTCCGGCTTGCGCGTCTGGAAGGGCTCGTTCTGAGTCACGACAGCCTACGGGGCGTGGCCGCCTGCGTGCCCCGTCCTCCGTATGCGCGATTGGCACACCCGGCCCGCGGGGCATTGAGTGGGTGTACGGCTTACGAGGAGGTGCTGCGTCGCATGTCGTCGAGAGCGAGGGTGGCACGGCGGATCGCCGCGGGCGCGGCGTACGGCGGGAGCGGGATCGGGCTGCTCGGGGTCGCCGGGGTGGGTCTGCTCCTGGCGGAGGTCCAGCTGGCGAAGCGGAACGTGGGCGTGGGCGAGATGGTGGTGCCGCCGCACGCGGACGGCCGCTACGGGCGCACGCTCGCGGCGGAGGGTCCCGGGGCGGAGCGGCCCCCGATCCGCTTCACGATGATGGGCGACTCGCTCGCGGCCGGGCAGGGGGTGCGCCGGGCCCGGCAGACGCCCGCCGCGCTGCTCGCCTCGGGGCTCGCGGCGGTCGCGGAGCGGCCCGTGGAGCTGCGGAACATCGCGCTGCCGGGCGCGCGCTCGGACGACCTCGACCGGCAGGTCTCGCTCGTCGTCTCGGACCCGGACGGGGTTCCCGACGTGTGCTGCGTCATGATCGGCGCGAACGACGTGACCCACCACATGCCGCCCATGCGGTCCGTGCAACTGCTCAACGCGGCGGTACGGAGGCTGCGCACCGCCGGGACGGAGGTGGTCGTGGGCACGTGCCCCGACCTCGGCACGGTGGAGCCCGTCTACCAGCCGCTGCGCTGGCTGGCCCGGCGCGTCTCGCGGCAGCTCGCGGCGGCGCAGACGATCGGGGTCGTGGAGCAGGGCGGCCGTACGGTGTCGCTGAGCGACCTGCTCGGCCCCGAGTTCGAGGCGAACCCGCGGGAGATGTTCGGCCCGGACAAGTACCACCCGTCCGTGGAGGGGTACGCGACGGCGGCGATGGCGGTCCTGCCGACGCTGTGCGCGGCGCTGGGGGTGTGGCCGGAGGACGTGACGGCGGACGAGGGCGTGCTGCCTGTCGCGAAGGCGGCGGTGGAGGCTGCCGCCTCGGGGGGTACGGAGGTGGCCGCGATGCCCTCGCACGGGGGGCGGCGAAGCCCCCTCGCCCTCCTGCGCAGGCGGGGCTCCGCCCCGAACCCCGCTCCTCAAACGCCGGAGGGGCTAAGAGTTTCCGGTCCGGGTCAATCCAGCCCCTCCGGCGTTTGAGGAGCGGGGTGTGGGGCGGAGCCCACAAGTCCCGCCCCAGCCATGAGCAAGCGCTTAGAAATGCGGCCCGTGTCACACGCCTCACCCCGTGACCCCCGCTCTACGTGGCGGTAGCTTCACAAGCACTGCCGTCGTCGCCGCCGCTGCCCGAGGAGCCCGCCATGCCCGAAGCCGTCATCGTCTCCGCCGCCCGCTCGCCGATCGGGCGGGCCTTCAAGGGCTCGCTCAAGGACCTGCGCCCCGACGACCTCACCGCGACCATCGTGCGGGCCGCCCTCGACAAGGTGCCCGAGCTGGACCCGCACGACATCGACGACCTCATGCTCGGCTGCGGGCTCCCCGGCGGCGAGCAGGGCAACAACCTGGGCCGCATCGTCGCCGTACAGCTCGGCATGGACTACGTACCGGGCCTCACCGTCACCCGCTACTGCTCCTCCTCGCTCCAGACCTCCCGGATGGCGCTGCACGCCATCAAGGCGGGCGAGGGCGACGTCTTCATCTCGGCCGGGGTCGAGACCGTGTCGCGGTTCGTCAAGGGCAACTCCGACAGCCTCCCCGACACGCACAACCCGCTCTTCGCCGAGGCCGAGGCCCGTACCGCCGCCGTCGCCGAGAGCGGCGCGGACCAGTGGCACGACCCGCGCGAGGACGGCCTCGTCCCGGACGCGTACATCGCGATGGGCCAGACCGCCGAGAACCTCGCGCTGCTCAAGGGCATCACGCGCCGCGACATGGACGAGTTCGGCGTGCGCTCGCAGAACCTCGCCGAGCAGGCCATCGCGAAGGGCTTCTGGGAGCGCGAGATCACCCCCGTCACGACCCCGGACGGCACGGTCGTCAGCAAGGACGACGGGCCGCGCGCGGGCGTCACGCTCGAAGGCGTCGAGGGCCTCAAGCCCGTCTTCCGCCCGGACGGCCGCGTCACGGCCGGCAACTGCTGCCCGCTCAACGACGGCGCCGCGGCGCTCGTCATCATGAGCGACACGAAGGCCGCCGCGCTGGGCCTGACCCCGCTCGCGCGCATCGTCTCGACCGGCGTCTCGGGCCTCTCCCCCGAGATCATGGGCCTCGGCCCCGTCGAGGCGAGCAAGCAGGCGCTCAAGCGCGCCGGGCTCGGCATCGGCGACATCGACCTCGTCGAGATGAACGAGGCGTTCGCAGCCCAGGTCATCCCCTCCTACCGCGACCTCGGCGTGGACCTGGACAAGCTCAACGTCAACGGCGGCGCGATCGCGGTCGGCCACCCCTTCGGCATGACGGGCGCGCGCATCACGACGACGCTCATCAACAGCCTCCAGTTCCACGACAAGCAGTTCGGCCTGGAGACGATGTGCGTCGGCGGCGGGCAGGGCATGGCGATGGTCATCGAGCGCCTGAGCTGACCACCCCCGCGCGCCTCGCGCGCCGCGTACGCGCCGTGCGCCCCGCACGCTCCGCGTACGCTCCAACACCCCGCGCGCACCTGATCAATTCGTGACCCGATCTCCCCCGGGATGTGACACAAATCCCGGGGGAGATCTCTTTGCGCAGGTCAGCATGGTTGAACCGGCAAGCATCGAAGGTGCATATCCACCCAACTGGTGACATTCGGCACTGACAGCGGGCCCTGTCAGGCGCCAAGCTGAGGGTGGACAGTTCGGGGGTCCCGTCGGAATCAGGAGTAACGCCTGTGAGCGCCCTGCCTCTTGCCCTGCTCATCGTCACGGCCGCCGCCGTCGTCGTCGGGCTCGTCGCGCTGCGCGTGGCCCAGGCCCTGCGCCGCGAACTCGCCGCGCTCCGCGCCGAACTGGTGCGGAGCACCCCGCCCGTACCCGCGCAGATCCCCCCGGCCCGTACGGACGCCGACACGATAAGGGCGGCCGTCGCCGACGCCCTCGCCGAGGAGCGCGAGCGCGAGCTGGCCGAGGCGCGCGCCTTCTGGGCGGCGCAGGAGGTACGGGAGGGCGGCGAGCCGGCCGGTGGTCTCCCGGCGGGCGCCGAGGACCTGTACGCGCCGCGCCCCGCCGACGTCGCGGGCCTCGACGCCTTCGCCGAGGTGCACGGGCTCGGTACGGGCTTCGACCTCGCGGAGCTGGACGAGCTGCTCGCGCGCAGCCGGGACGAGGAGACCGAGCCGGAGCCGGAGCCCGAGTACCCGGAGGACTCCGCCGAGCTGGCCGCCGCGCGCCGCCGCCACCCCTCGCACCCCGACTTCGTCCCCTCGCAGCCGAACCCGATCGGCGACCACGCGGCGACGGTGGCGCGCCTCGAAGCGCTGGCCGCCGCGCGGACGACGCTGGCGGACGTCCGCCCCGGTCCGCTCGGGACGCTGGACGTCTACGTCTTCGTGGACGGCACGACGCTGTGCGCGACGCCGGGCCACCGGGAGACGGCGGAGTTGCTGGCGGAGGCGGTGCGGGAGGGCCGGGAGCCGTTCCTGCTGG
This sequence comes from Streptomyces sp. SID11385, assembly GCF_010548245.1. Taxonomy (GTDB): domain Bacteria; phylum Actinomycetota; class Actinomycetes; order Streptomycetales; family Streptomycetaceae; genus Streptomyces. The sequence continues at coordinate 2,110 of NZ_JAAGLR010000853.1, read as the reverse complement.
GCGGCTCGGGCGTGTCCGGGGCCTTCGCCCTGACGTTCGGCTGCGGCGAACGCAACGTGTACCTCCTGGCGGACCGCGTGATCACCTCGACGTGAGGCACCCCCGGGGCTCCGCCCCGGACCCCGCTCCTCAAGCGCCGGAGGGGCTGAGTAGTCGGCGCCCGCTACGCTCGGAGGATGCTGGATACGTCCCCGTTCCTCAGTGCAGTCGAGCAGTTCGCCGACCGCCTTCGCGCCGCCCCGCAAAGCCGCCTCCAACGAGGAGCCGCCGCGCGTGCGCTGGCCCTGGCCCAGGAGCTCGCAACGCGCGCACAGAAACGCGAGGAACCAGGCACCGAACCCCGCACGATGCCGGACGCGGGCATGTTCGCGGTCGCGGACCAGCTGACGGTGACAGCACACGATCTGGCACAGGTCCTGCGTGACGACGCAGAGGTGGAGCACGCAGCAGCACGCGTCGCGGAGGCTCGCGGGGAAGCCGGCCTCTGACCCCAGCCGAAAAAAACAGCCCCTCCGGCGTTTGAGGAGCGGGGTCTGGGGCGGAGCCCCAGGAAGACGCCCGGCACGCGGAAGGGGCCGCCACCCCGCAAGGTGACAGCCCCTCCCGCCCCGCCGAAGGCGGTCAGTCGTTGCCCTGGAGAATCGCGATCAGCCGCAGGAACTCCATGTAGATCCACACCAGCGTCAGCGTCAGCCCGAAGGCCGCCAGCCACGACTCCTGCTTCGGCGCCCCGTACCGGATGCCGTCCTCGACCTGCTTGAAGTCCAGCGCGAGGAAGAGCGCGCCGAGCACGATGCCGATGATCCCGAACAGGATGCCGAGGTGCCCGCTGCGGAAGCCCAGCCCGTCGCCGCCGCCGAACGCGGCGAAGAGCAGGTTGACCGCCATGAGGAGCACGAAGCCCATCGCGGCGGCCATCACGAAGCCGACGAAGCGCCGGTTGACCCGGATCAGGCCCGTCCGGTACGCCACGAGGACGGCCACGAACGTCGCCATCGTGCCGATGACGGCCTGCATGGCCGCACCGTCGGCGATGTGCGTGTCCACGACGTTGCTGACGACGCCGAGGAAGACACCCTCGAGCGCCGCGTACGTGAGGATCAGCGCCGGGCTGGCCTTGCGCTTGAAGGACTGCACGAGCCCGAGCACCATCGCCACGAGCCCCGCGCCGATCGCGATGCCGTAGGACTTGCCGAGGTTCGCCTCGTCGACCGGCAGCACCGCCCACGCGAGCGCGGCGAAGACAATGAGCGTGCCGAGGGTGCCCGCCGTGCGGGTGACGACGTCGTCCATCGTCATGCGGTCGGCGGTGGGCGGGGCCTGCGGTACGCCGTACTGGACGTCCGCCTGCGCGTAGGGGTTGTTCGCGTACGGGTTGCCCGTGACCGGGGCCGGGACGGTCCCGACGGCTGCTCCCCCGGCCTGCGGCGCGGCGTTGAAGCCCGCGGAACCGTTGTCGCGGCTGAAGCCCCGTCGCGAGAAGACCGGGTTGCTGCTCCTCATCTCACTCCTCCATGGCCACCCTGTGTGGCCTTGCGCTCCAGAGTAATGCTTAGGCAAAAGGATGACTCTAGTGCTTGGGGAGGATCTTTCCTCCCCGCGCAGTGGAAACGAGCCGTACGCGGTGTGTGTTCCCGCTCACCCCAGCGCTGTCCGCAGCACTTCGGCACGTGCCTCCGCGGCCCCCACGACCACGGTCAGCGTGTGCCCCGGTCCCGGCGCCGCGTCCGCCTCGCCGGTGATCCGCGGCCGCCCCGCGCCCCGCCCGAACCCGTACCGCACGAGCACCGTCTCGCGCCCGCACCAGATCTCCGCGAAGACCGGCCCCAACGGGGTGCGCGCGGTGGGGCCGAGCGGGTACTCGACGGGTTCGTCGGCGGGCGGGATCTCGGTGCGCAGGTCGACGAGGGGCCGCGCCGCGCCCGTACGCCGCCCGACGACGCCGCAGCGCCCGTCGGCCGCCACGTACACGAGGAAGCGGTCGGGACCGCTGCGGACCGTCGCGAGGACGCGGCGGCCGAGGGCGGGTACGGGGGTGCCCGCCGCGAGCGGGAGGGCGAGCGACGGGAGCGCGACGGCCGGCTGCGCCACGGGCGGGAGCGAGGCGAGC
>NZ_JAAGLR010000825.1 GCF_010548245.1 Streptomyces sp. SID11385 | reverse complement strand
CCCGCGGCACCCTCCGTGCCCCGGCCCGTAGTGCCCCGGCCCGTACCCCTGTCCGCGTCCCCGCCGTGCCGCACCGCCGCGGCGAGCGCGCCGCCGAGCGGCCCGGCGAGCCCGAGGGCGCCCCGCTCCTTGTGCGCGAGCAACAACGTCCGCACCACCCCTTCGTAGGCGACCGCCGCGCTCACCCCCGGCAAGCCGGGCGGCGCCCGCTCGGGCCGTACCCGCCGTACCTCCCTTCCCTCCAGAACCTCCCGGCACCCGCCGCACGCGAGCGCCCCGGCCGACCCGCACCCGAAGCACTCCGCGGGCAGCACCAGCTCGGCCAGCGCACTCCACCACCCGTCCACACCTCCACGATCCCCCTCGCCCACCCGCCGAACCCCCGCCACGGCAGATCTGTGGACAGACTCCCGAAACCCGTCACACGGCCCACCCGTAAGGGTGAACGCCGTGACGGGAACAGCCGAGTTGTCCACAGGCGAAGCCCGATAATCGGCCCGCACACAGGCGGTGCCCCCGTCAACCCCCGTGCACAGGACGGGGTGACAACGGGACCGCCTCTTCGGGCAACCACCCTGCCCCAAGGACACCTGACGGGGCATCGGGCCCGCTCGTAAAGTCCGGGAGTGAGCCTCTGGACTTCCCTCGATCCCGCCTCCGCGACAGTGGACCCGGGTGGCAGTACGACGGTGCGGCTGCGGTTGCGCAACACCGGTGACGTGGTGGACGAGTACCGATTCGAGGCGGTGGGGGCGCTCGCCCCCTGGACCGTCGTGGAGCCGCAGTCGCTGCGGCTGTACCCGGGCACGACGGGAACGGTCCGGCTGGAGTTCGCCCCGCCGCGTATACCGGACGCGGCGGCGGGCCCCCATCCGTACGCGGTGCGGATCACGCCGACGGAGCACCCGGAGGCGGTGACGGTCCCGGAGGGGGTCGTCACGGTCACACCGTTCGAGGAAGTGCGTGCCGAGCTGGTCCCGCCCGTGGTGAAGGGACGTTTCCGCGGGCGTCCGCGACTGGCCGTGGACAACCTCGGCAACGTCAAGGTGACCGCGTCGGTGAACGGGAACGACAACGGCGATCAGCTCTCGTACGACATCCGTCCGGGCAATGTGCAGATCGAGCCGGGCCGCGCGGCGTTCATCGAGACGACGCTGCGGCCGCGGCGGATCACCTGGTTCGGCTCCGCGGAGCAGCGCCCCTTCACGCTGGCGGTGCGGCGCTCGGGCGTGACGCCGCTGGACGTGGAGGGCACGTACGTGCAGCGGGCCTTCGCGCCGCGCTGGCTGGCGGCCTGCCTCGGCATCCTCACCGCGCTGGCGCTCACCTTCGTGATGCTGTGGATCGCCTACAAACCCCACGTCTCCACCGCCGCCACCGAGCAGCTCCAGCAAGCGGGCGTCAGCACTCTGCCGCCCGAACCCACGCTCAGCCCGCAGGCGCCGAAGGCCCCGCCCGCCGCCTCCGCTCCCCCCGTCGCCGCCGCGCCGCAGGAGAGCGAAACGGGCGACGGGGGCGGTTCCGGGCAGCAGGAGTCCAAGCCGCCGCAGAAGGCAGCCGAGCGGACCGCGGCGACCGCCGTCAGGGAACTGGCGGCGGAGGACCCGGGCGGGCGGCACATCTGCTACCGCGTCTACGTGCGGGACAAGGGCTGGACCGAACCGGCGTGCGACGACGCCCCGGCGGGCACCCCGGGCTCGGGGGCGCAGCTCACGGCCGTCAACGTCTCCGCATCCGGGACCAACGGCACGACCGGCGGCGCCTTCGTGCCCGATCCCGCCTCGACCAAGGGGGAGGGGCACTACCCCGACCCCTGGACGAACGCCGCCGATGGCGTCGACCACTACTTCGGCAGCACCGACGACGACGCCCCGTACCTGATGGGCTTCAGCATCAGCGTCAACCGCGGCAAGGACGCCGTCTGCCAGTCCTCCTACGTCCACGACGACGACTGGCTCGGCCTGGCCTGCGACGATCCCACCAGCGGCTTCGCCTTCACCTACGTGGGCACCCACGACAACAAGCTGTGGATCGAGGCGGTACGGCTCAAGGTGTGAACGGGGCCGCGGACGCGCGGGGCACCGCCGAAGCCCGCCCCGCAGCCCGCTACCCCCGTCCCTCCTTCACCAGCGCCTCCACGTTGTTGCCCACCGGATCGCTCACGAAGGCGCAGTACGCCCGGTACTCCGCCCAGTGCCGGGGCGCGTACCGGTCGGTGCCGCCGTGGGTGAGGGCCGCGTGGTGGAAGGCGTCGACCTCGGCGCGGTTCCCCGCGGCGAAGGCGAGGTGGAGGCCGCGGGTCTCGGCGGCCGGGTCCGTGACGTGTTGCAGCGCGAGCGACGGGGTGTCGTGGCCGTCGTGCCAGTACTCGGCCAGGCCGTCCGCGCGGTAGCCGGGGACGATGCCGAGCGGGGCGAGGGCCGCCGTCCAGAACCGTTCCGCCGCCGCGAAGTCGGTGACGAACACGCCGAGATGGTGCACGAGGAGGGGACCGTGAGCGCTCATGCGGCGAGCCTACGGGCGTGGCGGCCGACCGCCCGGGAGGCACGGCAACGCGCGCGACAGGCGCCGGAGCCCAGGGCCCGCCCCCTCACCGCGTCCCTGCCGCGCTCTCCCCGACGCCCTCCCCGGCCGCACCGTCCGCCACAGCCACACCCTCAGCACGCTCCGCCCCGCCCGCACCGCCCTCCGCTGCCGCCGCCGCCCGCCGCGCCGCCTCGACCCGGCGGTTGCTCGTCATGGACGCCGTGACGGCCGTCGTCGCCAGGAGGAGGACGGCGGCGACGTAGATCGGGGTGCGGATGTCGTAGGCGGTGGCCAGCCAGCCGCCGAGGAAGGCCCCGAGGGGAGCGGCGCACATGGCGAGCATCCGGGAGGTGGAAGTGACCCGGCCCATGAGGTGGGCCGGGACGATCGCCTGCCGCAGGGAGGGCCCGAGCACCATCGTGGCGCCCATGGCCGCCCCGCAGACGGCGAGCGCGAGCCCGGCCGCGTACGGGTTCGGGGCGGCGGCCAGGCCCAGGATGGCGAGCGCTTCGGTGGCCGCCGTGCAGGCCAGCGCCGTACCGGTGCCGAGTCGCCGGCCGAGCCAGGAGGCGAGGACCGCGCCGAGCAGGCCACCTGCGGCCTCGGCGGTGAGGAGCAGGCCGAAGCCGTAGGTGTCGATGCCGAGCCGGTCGTGCGCGAAGAGGGCGAGGACGGTGTCCACGGCGAGGAAGGCGACGTTCCCGACCGCCGGTCGCAACGCGAGCCCGAGCAGCAAGCGGTCCCGGAAGACGTACGAGGCTCCGGCCCGTGCCTGCCGCAGCAGCGACTCCCGGACCTCCGGCACGGCCCGCGGCACGCCGGGCAGGGTACGGACGAGCAGGGCGGAGCACAGGAACGACACCGCGTCGGCGAGCAGTGGAACCGCCCGTCCGCCCGCGAGCAGCGCACTGCCCGCGGGCGGCCCCAGGAAGCCGGACATGACGGTCTGGGCGCCGCGCAGACGGGAGTTGGCGCGCTCCAGGAGTACGGAGTCGCGGTGGAGCAGTTCCGGCAGATAGGCGCTGGCGGCCGTGTCGAAGAAGAGGCCGCCGAGCCCGAGAAGGAAGGCGACGGCCGCGAGCAGCGCGATGCTGAGCACGTCGAGCACGGCCGCCGCCGCTGGTATCGCGAGCAGCACCGCCCGTCCCGCGTCGGCGAGCCACATCGTGCGCCGCCGGTCCCAGCGGTCCACCAGCGCGCCTCCGACGATCCCGAGGAGCAGCCACGGCAGCGTCCCCGCGGCCGTGACGACGGCGAGCGCCATCGGGTCCCGCGTCAGCGTCAGGGCGAGCAGCGGTAACGCGGCCTGTGTGACACCGTCGCCGAGCGAGGAGATCGTCTGCGCGCTCCACAGCCTCCCGAACCCGGTCGGCAACTTCTCCTCGCTACGGCCCGTTCGGCGCTTCACTCGGCTTCCCTCTCCGCCTTGTCCCCCGCCACCGGGCGGAACAGCGCGAAGGCGAGGGAGACATCCGGCAGCGCGGGGTCGGACAGCTCCCGGTACTCGGCCGCCAGCGCCTCCAGCCGCGCCCCCAGCTCCGCGAACTGCTCCTGCGTGAGGCGCAGATGGCTGAGCTGTACGTGCCGCTCACCCCCGGCCGGAGCCGCCTCCAGGTCCGCCACCACGTGCCGCATCAGCACATCCGGCTGCCCCGCCCCGGGCTCCGGCAGCACGATCGACCTCGCGGCCATCGCGTAGTACCGCTCGTGGACCCCGCGCACCTTCCGCGTCCGCACCACCTTCACCAGGCCGGCCCGCTCCAGGAGCCGCACGTGATAGCTGGAACTCCCCTTCGCGAGGCCGACCCGCCCGGCGATCTGTGTGATCGTCGCCGGTTCGAAACGGAGCACGGCCATGATCCGGTGACGCGTGAGGGAGGAGACGGCGCGCAGTTGCTCGTCAGTGGTGACGTGGAACGCCTCGGGAGGCTCATCGGTAGGCATGCGAGCAATGGTCAACGTTTCTTGACCATATGGCAAGAGCGTATCGCTCGGACTTCTCCGGTCGTCAACTGCTCAAGACAGGGCGGGACTTCGCTCCGCAGGCGGGCAGGGAATGAGCCGGCGGTACGGGGACGAGGCCGGACGCGCGTGCGCGGCGAGGCGGCCGTACGGGTACGGGCGGGCGTGCGTACGGGTACGAGGCCGGGCGTGGCACGGGATCACGCGCCCGTTCGCGGCACGGGGCCGGGCCCGACAGCCCCGCCCCGCACCGTCACCCCGGGTAGAAGGGCGCCGTCCCCTGCTTCGACACGGTCTCCCAGTTCATCCCCGCCGGGAGCCGCACGATGCCGTCCGAGGAGTGGGCGACGAGCGGCAGGCCCGGATCGTCCGAGGCCGCGATGTCCGTGACGCCGTTGAGGCCCGGCAGGGTCGACTTCGGCGGCACGGAGCCGTCGCTCAGCACGTACTGGAGCTGGCGCACGCCGCCCTCCTCGCGGCCCGCGACGACGAGGCGGCTGCCGCCCGCCCAGGACATCGCGGTGACCTCCTCCAACTGCGGTGCGGCGGCGCGCAGTCCGCCCACCGAGATCTTCGTCGCCTCGCCCTCGCCGACGCGTTCGACGCGCCCTATCCGCAAGGTCGTCTGCTTGCCCTCGCGGACGAGCAGCGCGATCCGCACCCCGTCCGACGAGGCCCGCACCGCCTCGATCCGGTTCCCCTCGCCGAGCCCGGCGACCTTCACCTCGACCGGCTCGGCCGAGCCCTTGCGCACCCACATCAGGCGCGGGTTCTTCGGGTCCGTGTCGGCCACCCACAGGTCGCCGTATCCGTCCCAACTCGGCGTCGAGAGACGGTTCTTCTCGTCGGCCGCCTTGCTCCGCACGTTCGTGAACCGCAGTTCGCCCGTACCCGCGAGGGCCGAGACGAAGAGCCGGTCGCCGCTGAGGGAGACCCCGGCCGCGTACTTCTCGTCGCGCGAGACCGCGGCCGACCGCAGCTCCTGGTCCCCCGTGCCGAGCGGGCCCGGCACCCCGCCGGGCACCCCGTCGTCGCGGCCGGCGTCCTCGAAGTTCACGAGCCGGTGGTTCTTGTCCAGGTAGTACTGGTTGGGCTCCTCCGCCTTTCCGGCACCCTGCCGAACGACCGCGTCCGCCTCGTCCTCGTCGAGCGTGCACAACGAGCCCTTGCGGGCCCGAAGTTCGACCATCTTGACGCTGGTCGACGCCAAGTCGCGCAGCGAATAGAGCAGTTGGGTCGCCATCTTCCGGCACTCGGCGGCGCTCACGTCACCGCTGTTCACGTCGAGCGGCACGGTGAGCCGGTTGTCGTCGTCGGGCACGAGCGCGGTCGTCCCGCGGCGCAGCGCGATCCCGTCCGGGAAGCTGCTCCGGGCGGCGCCGCCGAGCCACGCCGAGGGGCCGTCGAGCACCGCCTTGACGGTCTGCGTGACCGAGTCCTCCCACGAGCGGATGTACACGGGGTCGGCGACGAGCGGCTGGCGTCCCGCCTCGCTGCGCGCGGCGAAGTAGTACTTGTTGACGGGCCAGTACAGCCGCTGGAAGTCGTTCTTGCCGAGCACGACGCCGGTCGGGGGGCGGTCGATCCGCCACTCCTTCTTGTCCTTGCCCGTCCGCACGAGTTGCACGGTCTCCTGGTACGTGGCGTCGCTCGGGTGGTACGAGAGCCGGTCGTCGACCGTCGCGACCTTCTTGCCGGTCAGGACGTACGTGTAACTCGTCGCCTGCGCCGGGTCGTCGGCCTCGTTCGGGGGCGTCCCGCGCGCCGCGCTCGGCAGGGCGCTGTCGGTGAGGACCGTCGTCCTGCTGCCGGGCTGCCACTCGCGGGACGCCTTCTCGGTGAGGTACTTGCGCGCGACGGCGTAGTCGCGGTCCTCGCTCGTGAGCGCTTCGAGGAAGCCGTCGACGACCTCGATCGGCCGCGCCCCGTCCCGCGGCGCGACCCCGAAGACGCGCACCCGGGGATCGTTGCGCGTCGAGGAGTCCACCGGCTGCACGTCCCCGTGATCCGGCATCGAGGCACACCCGGCGACGAGCGCGCCGACCGTCGCGAGCACGAGCCCGCCGCTCCAGCGACGGCGCGGAGCGGGGACGGCCGGAGCGGGCGTGGCGGCCCGGGCGGCCGGGGTGGCGG
>NZ_JAAGLR010000787.1 GCF_010548245.1 Streptomyces sp. SID11385 | reverse complement strand
GCCGAACTGCCGCGCGCCGTGGGCGAGGCGGCGGCGCGGGCGACCGAGGACGAGGGGCGCGTCGCGGTGATCGCGCCGCGCGAACTGCACCACGTGCTGCTCCCGCACCTGCCCGGCGCCTCGGCGGGCGAGAGCCCCGACCTGACCCGCCCCGTCGTCCTGCTGACGCCGCGCCAGTCCAAGGGCCTCGAATTCGACGAGGTGCTGGCCGTGGAGCCGCAGCGGTACGAGGAGTCCGACCTGTACGTCGCGCTCACCCGGCCGACGCAGCGGCTCGGCCTCCTGCACAGCGAGCCGCTGCCCGAGGCGCTGGCCATAGCGCTCAAGGCATAGCGCTCAAGGCGTGAGGCGTACGGGGTGGTCCCGCGCGGTGTCCGGGATCACCCCGTGCCGGCCGGCGCTCAGAGCCCGATCGGGTCGACGAAGGTGCCCGGGTGCGTGGCGCCCGACTGGTCGAGGATGCCGCCGCCGTACTCCCACGGCAGCGTGACCTGCTTCGTCTCGTCGGGGAGCGTCATGACGACGTCCTGCGGGGCGAAGACCCGCGCGTCGGGGTCCGTCTCGGGCATGATCGTGAACTTGATGCGGGCGGTGTCGTCGCCGGGCTTGAGCGTCATGGTGTCGGCCCGGGCGTTGGAACGGGGGAGGTCCCAGCGCTCGCCCTTCGCGCTCACGAGCTGGACGCCGGGGAAGCCCTTGAGCGTGCAGGTGCGGTCGCCGTGGTTCGTCAGCCGTACGGTCACGGACTGCTGGTACTTCGACTGCTCCATGTCCGGCTTGCCGCCGTGCGGCGCCCAGAAGTCGAAGTCGATCTCGCTCGTGTCGCAGCGCGCGCCGCTCGGCTTCGCCGGTGCGGTCGCCCCGTCGCTGCCGTCGTCGTTCTGCCCCTGCTCCTTCGGCGCCGCGCTCTGCCCGGAGTCCGCGCCCTCGCCGCCGCCCTGCGAGGCGGCGTCGTCCCCCTTCGAGGTGTCCTGCGCGGGGGCTTGCACGTTCTGCGAGGCGGCGGGCGCGGCGCTCGCGGAGTCGTCGTCGTCACAGGCGACGGCCCCGGACCCGAGGGCGAGCGCGGCGAGGACGGCGGCGGTGGTGCGGGCGGCGCGGGGGGTGATGATCGACATGGTGTCTCTTTCCGCAGCGGGTGAGTGCGTACGGACTATCTGATGATCATCGCGGCCAAGAAAGTTCGTGGAAAATTGTCAGGGGTCCGTAACGATGGTCATGAAGAGCACTCAGGGGGTTCGCCCTCCGTCATGCATCGGTCGATTGAGGTCGACCCTCGCTGAGGGAACGCATCGGCTCTGGGGGCGACCAATGTCCTGAGTCGTTAGTTCACTTGCGGTTGTAGAGCGGGGCGGTGCCTGGTCCGAAGCCGTTGCCGCTGAAGTTGTCCGATCACGAGCGTCGGGTGCCGTGCGACTGGTTGCGCAAGCCGACCGCCTGTCAGGCGCTGGTGCCGCGGTCGAGGATCGTGCTGGCGTGTGCCGAGGGCCTGCCGAACGCGCAGATGGCGGATTGCCTGGGTGTCTCGCGGGGGACAGCGTGTAAGTGGCGGTCTGGGTTCGCCGCGGACCGGCTGGCGGGCCGGCCGCGTTCGGGGCCCTGCGGACGATCACGGACGTGCAGGTCGAAGCCCTGGTCGCCAGGACGCTCGGCCAAGCGTCGCCGACGGGTGGTGCGCACTGGTCGACGCGGTCGATGGCCCAGGCGGCGGGCATGTCGCAGTCGGCGGCCTCGCGTATCTGGCGGGCGTTCGGCCTCAAGCCGCACATTCAGGAGACGTGGAAGCTGTCGACCGATCCGCAGTTCGTGCCCAAGGTCCTTGACGTGGTAGGCATTTACCTCTCCCCGTCCGAAAGCGCCCTGGTCCTGGCGGTGGAGGAGATGTCGCAGATCCAGGCCCTGGACCGGACCAGCCGGTGCTGCCGATGGCGCCCACCGTGCCGGCGAAGATGACGCACGACTACGTCCGGCACAGCTCGACCAGCCTGTTCGCCGCCCTGGATATCGCTTCCGGCTCGGTCATCGCCCAGCACTACCGCCGCCATCGCCACCAGGAGTTCCTCCGCTTCCTGAAGGCCATCGACGCCGCCGCCCCCAAGGACCTCGAACTCCACCTGGTCCTGGACAACTACGCCACCCACAAGACCGAGCCAGTCAAGAAATGGCTGCTGTGGCACCCTGTTGTCACCTGCACCTCACTCCCACCTCGGCGTCCTGGCTCAACCTGGTTCGCCGAGCTGACCTGCTGTCTGGACAAAGACCGCCGACGACACCCTCGCCGCATACTGCACACGAGTCAGCGACTCAGGACACTAGAGCGGTGTTTTTGCGTAGTTCAGTCCGGTTTTCGGGGCAGCGATGCTATGTCTTGATGTGCGAACCATAGGCGCTTCAGTGCCATTAGGACAGTCAGCATTAGATGCAAAAAGAGGAAAACCATCATCCATGTCCATGGCGGTTCCAGCGCGTCGGCTGGTGAGTGCGTGGCGCCGGCGGCGACGATGGCGGTCACCAGCAGGCATCCAATAACCACCGACCATGCCAGGTTCGCAAAAAGTTCGTCGACTTGTTTGACCATCTTGTGATCCGGGGGAAGGCCCTCGTCGCGGCGAACCCTCAGGCTCAACGTGAACGTATTCGTTAGGAGCCCGAATAGAAGTCCGGTAAAAACTCCAATTCCCCCTAGGAGGCGGGTCACCTCCACGAGTGCAAAATTTCCTTGCGCCGTGACGACGGCCGTAATTGTTGCTGCCGAAAATGGAATCCCTACGAAAGTGATGTAATCGACGAAACTTTGTTTTCCCGTCCTCGCGTTGCGATAGGTTGCAAAGTGTGCTTGTGCGATGGCTGCGATGCTCCACTTGGCGCCCACTGCCCCTCCAGTCAGTGCGATGGCCCATGGGTCATGCCTGCCAGTCGCCGCGACTGACCCCCATGTCATCAAGTGAAGCACTTACCACTGACAGGACTGCTTCTTGGAAGGATGTATTGTCCGGGCGCCGCTGGGGGTCCTCGCCGACAGGGTAAAGGAAACGAGGAAACTCCCGCTCAACAATAATGTTTCGCGTTTTGCCGTCGTGTTCGATCTGAAGGTGAATTTCGTCTGCGTCGGGGAGGCCCTGGATATGAAAAACAGTGCTCGGTGGAAGGTCCCGTGCGTATGCTCGGGTGATCCATTCTTTCGGGAGCCTCTTACCCCTTCCGCTCTTGGCTGTGAACTCTTTGGTTCGCATGCCTACGGCGGCATCGGAGTCTCGGACGTAAGTCAGGAATTTGATCTGCTGGAGCTCGGATGCGTCAATATAATCATTCCATGCATCTGTGTTTTGCAGTGGGGCGCGGTTCAGAGTCAGACGATCTGCGTCGTATTCGGAGCGGAACCAGTCGTTTAGGGAATTCCATAGAGGGGTGATTGCAGACGCGTTTCCTGCTACTTCGGTCGCCCAAATGGCGCAGTCGCCGGATCGGGGGACAGTGAAAAATTGGCGCAGCGGGTATGTGGGAGCATCGCGGTGGTTCAACGCGTATGTGTCATCCCCTGTGGTCGTATCGACAACTTTTCCCGCCGTGCCGAAATGCCCCGATTCAAGTGTCGGCCAGAAAGATCGATGCTGCTGCTCGATATCGCCCGTAAGTCGAATATAGCTTCCGTCTTTCTCGTTGCTAATCCCCTTTGCGCCAAGGTGGTGTTCGAAAAAAATGCGTACTACATCAAAGAGGTCATGTCGACGTGAGTTGAATTCCGCGACTGGGCGGTTTGACTTCTGTCGATGAAGTTGGTTAACGCCAATGGTGTAAAGGCAGAAGCTGAAAGATGGCATTGTTGTCCTTTGTGCCTGCGGTGGGGATTGCTCTTCGGGGGCAAGGAGGTCGCTGGACCTTAGAGCCATGACAGGATGCCAGGGCCACTCGCGGCTCGGCGCAGGCGCCGTGTCCTCGTGCGGCGATGTCGCGGGGGCCTGGCATCACTTCAGTTTCCGGCTTGAGTGCGGCATGGGTGTAGGTCGATCGATCCCTGCGCTGAAGTGCAGGAGACGCTCACCTGTATCTTGCTCTAGCGCACACTTTGCCGTGGGCGAACTCCGTGAATTCGCACGTAAGGGGGGTGGGGGTAGAGGCGATGCCGCCTCTACCCCCACCCCCCTTACGTGTCAGAGCTATTTTCGGCGCAACCACACCGTCGCGAGCGGCGGCAGCGTCAGTTCCAGGCTCTGGGCGTGGCCGTGCGCGCCGATCGGGTCCGTCGTCGCCCCGCCTTCGGGGGTCGCCGCGATGCCGCCGCCGCCGTAGCGGGCCGCGTCCGTGTTGAGGGCCTCCGTCCAGCGGCCCTCGGGGGCGCCGACGCGGTAGTGCGCGCGGACGACGGGGGAGAAGTTGCACACCGCGAGGAACGGGGTGCCCTCGTGGTCGTGGCGCAGGTAGGCGAGGACGTTGTCCTCGGCCGCGTCGCCCACGACCCACGCGAAGCCGCCCGGGTCCGTGTCGCGCTGCCACAGCGGCGGCGTCGCGCTGTAGACGGCGTTCAGGTCGCGCACGAGATCCTGCACGCCCCGGTGGTCGCCGGCCGCCTCGTACGCCGGGTCGAGCACCCACCAGTCCGGGCCGCGCGCCTCCGACCACTCCGAACCCTGCGCGAACTCCTGCCCCATGAAGAGGAGTTGCTTGCCCGGGTGGGACCACATGAAGCCCAGGTAGGCGCGGGCCGTCGCACGGCGCTGCCACCAGTCGCCCGGGATCTTCGAGACGAGCGCCTGCTTGCCGTGCACCACCTCGTCGTGCGAGATCGGCAGCACGTAGTTCTCGCTGTACGCGTACACCATCGAGAACGTCAGCTCGTTGTGGTGGTACTTGCGGTGCACCGGCTCCTTCGCGAGGTATTCGAGCGAGTCGTGCATCCAGCCCATGTTCCACTTCAGGCCGAAGCCGAGGCCGCCGAAGCCCCCGGGCCCGCTCTGGTCGGTCGGCCGTGTGACGCCGTCCCAGGCCGTCGACTCCTCGGCGACCGTGACGACGCCCGGGTTGCGGCGGTAGACGGTCGCGTTCATCTCCTGGAGGAAGCGCACCGCGTCCAGGTCCTCGCGCCCGCCGTACGCGTTCGGCGACCACTGCCCGTACTCGCGCGAGTAGTCCAGGTAGAGCATCGAGGCGACCGCGTCCACGCGCAGCCCGTCGATGTGGAACTCCTCGCACCAGTACGTGGCGTTCGCGACGAGGAAGTTGCGGACCTCGGTGCGCCCGAAGTCGAAGACGAGCGTGCCCCAGTCCGGGTGCGAGGCCCGCTGCGGATCGGCGTGCTCGTAGAGCGGGCGCCCGTCGAACTGCGCCAGCGCCCACTCGTCGCGCGGGAAGTGCGCGGGCACCCAGTCCATGAGGACGCCGATCCCGGCCCGGTGCAGGCTGTCGACGAGGAAGCGGAAGTCGTCGGGCGTGCCGAGCCGCGAGGTCGGCGCGTAGAAGCCGGTGACCTGATAACCCCACGAACCGCCGAAGGGGTGCTCCGCGATCGGCATCAGCTCGACGTGCGTGAACCCGAGGTCCTTCACGTACGCGGGCAGCTCCTCGGCCAGCTCGCGGTACGTGAGCCCCGGCCGCCACGAGGCGAGGTGCACCTCGTAGACGGAGAACGGCGCCTCGTGCACCGGTCGGTCGCCGCGGCGCGCGAGCCACGCGGCGTCGCCCCACTCGTACGCCGACTCGTCGACGACGGACGCGGTCGCGGGCGGCACCTCCGTGCGCCGCGCCATCGGGTCCGCCTTGCGCACGTGGTGGCCCTCGGGCGTCGTGATCTCGTACTTGTACAGCTCACCGGCCCCGAGCCCCGGCAGGAACAGCTCCCACACCCCGGTCGCGCCGAGCGAGCGCATCGGGTGCCCGGTCCCGTCCCAATAGTTGAAGTTGCCGATGACGCGCACCCCTTGCGCGTTCGGCGCCCAGACCGTGAACCGCGTGCCCGTCACGCCGTCCCGCTCCATGACGCGCGCGCCGAGCGCCGTCCACAGCTCCTCGTGCCGACCCTCGCCGATGAGGTGCAGGTCCATCTCGCCGAGCGCGGGCAGGAACCGGTACGGGTCCTCCAGCGGCGCCCCCTCGCCCTCGTCGTACGTGACGAGCAGCCGGTACGGGGCGCCGGGCCGCGTCCCGGCCGGGAGGCGGCCCGAGAAGAAGCCCTCGCCGTCGGAGCCCAGCGGCACCCGGCCCTCGTCCGCGAGCAGCACGGTCACCGCGCGCGCGTGCGGCTTCAGCACCCGTACGACGGTGCCCTCGCCGTCCGCCGCCGGGTGCGCGCCGAGCACCGCGTGCGGGTCGTGGTGCGCCCCGGCGAGGAGCCGCCCCCGGTCCCAGGCGCTCACCGCGTGGGGCGAGGCCGGAGTGGGCTCCGCGAGCGATTCCGCGGCGGGTTCCTGCGCGGGGGCGGGGACCGGGGCCTTCCCGGGGAGCGTCGCCGGTTCGGGGGCGGCGGCGTTCTCCGGGGCGGCCGGTCGCGGGGACGCCGGTTCCTGGGACACCGCCCCCTGGGACGCCGGTCCCGGGGGCGCGGTCTCCTGGGGGGCCTGCTCCTGGGGGGCCGGTGCGGCGGGCTTGCGGCGCGGGGCCT
>NZ_JAAGLR010000754.1 GCF_010548245.1 Streptomyces sp. SID11385 | reverse complement strand
TCGCGCGCCGCGGCGGCGGCCACCAGCGCGTCGAAGGCCGGGTCGAGGCCGGGGAAGAAGCCGGAGGGGGCCGGGACGTCGGCGTTCAGGTGCTGGTAGAGGACCTGCGCGGGGGTGTCGCCGAGGTGCGGCTTGCCACCCGTCAGCATCTCGAAGAGGACGATGCCGCACGCGTACACGTCGGCGCGCTCGTCGACCGCGCCGTCGCTGATCTGCTCGGGCGCGAGGTAGGAGACGGTGCCGAGGACGGCGCCCGTCGACCGCGAGTCGGTGCCCACGCCGCGTACGAGACCGAAGTCAGCGACCTTGACCCGGCCGTCGTCCCCTATCAGGACATTCTCCGGCTTCATGTCGCGGTGCACGAGGCCCGCACGGTGCGCGGCGCCGAGCCCCGCGAGGACCGGTTCCAGGATGTCGAGCGCGGCCCGCGGGCTCAGCGCCCCGCGCTCGCGCAGCACGTCGCGGAGCGTGCAGCCGGGCACGTACTCCATCGCCAGGTACACGAAGGCGCCGTCCGCGTTCTGGTCGAAGACGCTCACGACGTTCGGGTGGTCGAGCCGCGCCACCGACTTCGCCTCGCGGATGAACCGCTCGACGAACACCGCGTCGGTGGCGAGTTCGGGACGCATGACCTTGAGCGCGACCACCCGGTCCAGGCGCAGGTCGACCGCGCGGTGCACGGTCGACATGCCCCCGGCCGCGATGAGCGCGTCCACCCGGTACCGCCCGTCGAGGACCTTCCCGACGAGCGGGGCGTTCTGATCGGCCGGCCTTGTGTCCACGCGGCGAGTCTACGGGGCCGCGGGCGGCCGTCCGGGGCGGCGGTGTCACGCGGTGTCAGTGGCGGATGGCACGGTGGAGGCGGTCACCGGGCGCGCTCGCCCGCCCCCCACGTGGCCGGACGGAAGGATCTGGACATGAGCTGGGACGTGCTGGTGCTGCGGCTGCCCGAGGGGTGCGCCTCGGTGGAGGACCTGTCCGGGGGCTCCCCGGAGCGTCCTCTCGGCCCGCGCGCCGACGTGCTCGCCGCCCTCGCGAAGGCGGTGCCCGGGGCGGACCTCTCCGACCCGGCCTGGGGCGAGCTGGAGGGGCCCGGCTGGTCCATGGAGCTGAACATCGGCGACACGGAGCCGGTCGACGCGGTCATGCTCCACGTGCGCGGCGGCGGGGACGACGTGCTTCCCGTCGTCCTGCGCATCGCCGGGGCACTGGGCGCCCGCGCCTGCGACCCGGCGGGCTGGGTGCTCACCGAGGCGGGGGACACCTCGGGGTGGCACGCCTTCCAGGAGTTCCGGGACCACCTGACGGGGGTGCGGAGCGGGGGGTGAGGCGGTACGGGTGCGGGGCCGCCCCGCCCCGTACCTCAGAACGCCGGGCGCTCCGGGTCCAGCTCGGCGCGGCCCTCCGCCGGGGAGGACGCCTCGGCGAAGTGGCGGCGCGGGATGCGGCCCGCGCGGTGGGCGAGGCGGCCCGCCTGCGTCGCGTGCCGCATCGCGCGCGCCATCCACTCCGGCTCGCGCGCCCGCGTCACCGCCGAGGCGAGCATCACCGCCGCGCAGCCCAGCTCCATCGCGAGCGCCACGTCCGAGGCCGTACCGGCGCCCGCGTCGAGGATCACGGGGACCCGCGCCCGTTCCGTGATGAGCTGGAAGTTGTGCGGGTTGCGGATGCCGAGCCCGGAACCGATCGGGGAGCCGAGCGGCATGACGGCCGCGCAGCCCACGTCCTCCAGCTTCCGGGCGAGCACCGGGTCGTCGTTGGTGTAGGGGAGCACGGTGAAGCCGTCGTCGACGAGGACCTCGGCCGCGTCGAGCAGTTCCACCGGATCGGGCAGCAGCGTGCGCTCGTCCGCGACGACCTCCAGCTTCACGAGGTCCGTGCCGAGCGCCTCGCGCGCGAGCCGCGCCGTGAGCACCGCCTCGCCCGCCGTGTGACAGCCCGCCGTGTTCGGCAGCACCCGGATGCCGAGCCGGTCGAGCACCGAGAGCACCGAACCTTGCGTGCCCGGGTCCAGACGGCGCATCGCGACCGTCGTCAGCTCCGTGCCCGAAGCGGTCAGCGCGCGCTCCAGGACGTCGAGACTGGGCGCGCCGCCGGTGCCCATGATCAGGCGTGAGGAGTACGTCGTCCCGCCGAGGACGAAAGGATCGTCGGCCATGGGTCCTCAGCCTCCCTGGACAGCGGTCAGGATCTCGACGCGGTCCCCCGCGGCGAGCACGGTCGCGGGCCAGTCGCCGCGCGGGACGACCGTCTCGTTGACGGCGGCGGCGACGCCCATACGGGCCCGGCTCAGCCCGCTGACGAGCGTGTCGAGCGTCGTGCCCGGGGGGACGGCGCGCTCGGCGCCGTTGACTCTCACGGTCAGGTCGAGGTTCACAGCACGGGCTCCGGGCTTCTCGTGAATCGCTGGGGGGTGAAGGGGCGCGCGGCTTCCGGCAGCGCGTCGTGGACGAGGGCGTGCGCCATGACGGCGCCCGTCTCGGGGGCGAGGAGGACCCCGTTGCGGCCATGGCCCGTCGCGAGGTGCAGCCCGGGGAGCGCCGTGGGGCCGAGAACCGGCGCGTTGTCCGGCGAGGCGGGGCGCAGCCCGGCGCGGGTCTCGGTGAGCGGGAGTTCGGTGATGCCGGGGAGCAGTTCGTGCGCGTCGCGCAGCAGCGCGTACACGCCGCCCGCCGTGACCGTCGTGTCCCTGCCCCGCTCCTCGCTCGTCGCGCCGACCACGAGTTCGCCGTTCTCGCGCGGCACGAGGTAGAGGCTCCCGCCCCGTACGACCGCGCGCACCGTGCGCCGCAGGAACTCCGCGTACGCGCCGTCCATCCGCAGCCGCAGGACCTGCCCCTTCACGGGCCGTACGGGGACGACGACCTCGGGCGGCACGCCCGCCAGGTCCGTGCTGAAGCACCCGGCCGCGAGCACCGTACGGGCCGCGTCCACCCGCGCCCCGTCCGCGAGCACGACACCGCGCGCCCGGTCCCCCTCCACGACGAGCCGCGCCGCCCTCTCCCGCCGGAACCCCACCCCGGCCCGGGCGCACGCGACGAGCAGCGCCCCCACGACCCGGCGCGGATCGACCTGGTGGTCGCCCTCGACGCGCAGCCCGCCCCGTATCCCCGGCGCGAGCATCGGCTCCAGGCGGCGGCACTCACGGCCCGTCAGCCACTGCGAGTCGAGCCCGCGACGCGTGTGCAGGGCGTGCAGTTCGCGCAGTTCGGCGCGGTCGTCCGCGTCCAGCGCGACGGCGAGCGTCCCGCAGGCGCGGTACCCGAGGTCCCGCCCGCTCGCCTCGCCCAGTTCTTCAGCGAACTCCGGCCACCGCCGCGCCGAGGCGAGCCCGAGCGCCAGCAACGCCTCCTCGCCGTAGTGCGGTTCGGTGACGGCGGCGAGCATCCCGGCGGCGACCTGCGCCGCCCCGCCCCCCGGCTCCGGATCGACCACGCTCACCCGCGCCCCACCGAGCGCGGCCCGCCACGCCGTCACGAGCCCGACGATCCCGCCCCCGACCACGAGGACATCTCCACCACTGGCCACAAAGCCCCCTCCCTTCGCCGGAATGACCCGGATCAGGTTCATACGGTCGGAGGCCGCAGCCCCCCTCTCAGCCCGGTCCGCCCGGACTCCCGCGGTGTGCGCGGCTCAGCCTAACGAGGGGGCGCGAGAAGCAGAAGGCGGGGCCGGTCGGACGGACTCCCGCCCGGTGCCCGCGCGTTCGTGCCCCATCTGTTCGATAACGCCCCCGCTGTCCCAAGTGGCCGATACAATCACTCCCTTCACCCGGGCTCCGCCGTTTGTTCACATCGCGACGCGCGGCGGGGAGAGGGGGGACCTCGTGCCGGGTGGACGAGTGGTCGGAGGCCGCGTGCACCACATGATCAAGGGAGCGAACGTCGGACTGGGGGAACTCGGCGACGGCGAGGCGGGGACGGTCATCGTCGGCCTCGGCTGGGAGAGCCCCACCGGCGAGGGGGACGCGGACGTCTCCGTCCTGCTGCTCGGCGAGGACGGGAAGGTACGCGACGACACGGATCTGTACTTCTACAACAACCCCAGTGCCGCGGACGGCAGCGTCCAGCTGCTCGGCAAGACCCCGGTGGGGGAGGGGAGCGAGGACCGGATCAGCTGTGACCTGACGGCCGTTCCGGAGGACGTGGCCACCGTGCTCATCGCCGCCAGCCGGTACGGGGAACTGCGCTTCGACGAACTCCACGAGGTCCGCCTGACGTTGAGCGACAGCGGCGGAGACCCCTTGCTGTGCTACCCGGTGGGGGACCCGGGGCCCGTCAGCGCGCTGATCTTCGGCGAGCTCTACCGCCGCGGCGGCGCATGGAAGTTCCGCGCGGTGGGGCAGGGCTACCAGGGCGGCTTCGCCGCGCTGGTCACCGACCACGGCGTCGACATCGACGACGACGCCGCCACCGAGACGGCCGCCGCCCCGGAGACGGTGGACGAGCCCTCCGGCGAGGAGCCGCCCACCACAGCGGCCACGGACGGCACGGCGGCCGACGGCACGGCGGCCACGGACGGCGCCGCTGCCGCACCGGAACCCGCGTCCGCCCAGGAACCCGAGGCCCCGGCCGCCCCCGCCCCGGTCCCCGCTCCGCGCGGCGCCGCCGACGACGCGGCGCGAGCGGCCCGCCCGGCCCGGCCCCGTACCGCCAAGAAGAAGGTCACCCGCGCCGCCGTGCCCGTGAAGTCCCTCGCCGAGAGCGAGGCGTGGCACGGCGCGCGCCTCTTCCCCGTCTCCGCGCTCAAGAGCGACAGGGACCGGGAGATGCGCGCCACCTCCGTCCTGCTCGCCGTGATGGCGCAGGTGCCGGAGTTCGGGCGGCGGCTCACCGCCGGGTTCGGCGCCCCCGCCGGACGCATGGAGACCTTCACGGAGGTGGCACTGCCGCACGGCGACTCGCCGCGCCGCCCCGACGGGGTGATCCGGGTCGAGCGCGCGGGCAAGCTGTGGACCGCCCTCGTCGAGACCAAGACCAACGGCAACGCGCTGCGCCAGGAACAGGTCCAGGCGTACGCGGACATCGCGAGCCGGCGGGGCTACGAGGCGGTCGTCACCGTCTCCAACGACGTCGCCCTGGAGGGCAGTCCGCTCGTGGAGGTACGGGTCGACCGGCGCCGCAGGAACAAAGTCGCCCTCTGGCACCTGTCCTGGGCCGAGGTGACCCACCAGGCCCAGATGCTGATCCGGCACGAGGGCGTCCGCAACGCCGCCCACGCCTGGCTCCTCGAAGAACTCCTCCACTACCTGCGGCACGACAACTCCGGCTGCCACGGCTTCCAGAACATGGGGCCCGCCTGGGTGCCCGTACGGGACGGCATCCAGGACGAGACGCTCTGCAAGGGCGACCCGCGCGCCCTCGCGGCGGTGGAGAGCTGGGAGCGCCTGATGCGGCAGGTCTCGCTCGGGCTCGGCGGAGAGCTGGGACAGCGCGTCCTGCCGGTGCAGCGCGCCCGGCGCGGTACCGACGCCGTCGCCCGGCGGACCGAGATGGCCGACGCGCTCTGCCAGGAAGGACGCCTCACCGCCGAACTGCGGATCGACGGGACAGCGGGCGCGCTGGGCGTCGCCGTGGACCTGCGGACCGCGAAGATCCGTACCTCCTTCGACGTCACCGCGCCCGAGCAGGGGTACCCGCTCGCCTGGGCCAAACGGCTCGTGCGCGACCTCGCCGAAGCACCGGCCGACCTGCACATCGAGACCCTGACCGAGGGCGGGGACACCGGCCCGCGCGGCACCCTGGAACATCTGCGCCGCGAGCCCGGAGACCTGCTGCCCAGGAGCGGGGAACGCATCACCGGCTTCCGGCTCTCCCTCTTCAAGGGCATGGGCACGCGGCGCGGCAACACCGAATCGGGCTTCATCCGCAGCGTGGACGAAGCGGTGAGCCGCTTCCACGGCGCGGTCGTGGGCCCGCTCGACAGGCTCTACGGGAAGCGGCGCACCGGCGCCAGGCGGCCCGCCGCGGACTGAGCCGCCCGCCGGGACCACCCGCACCGAGGGACCCGGGCCGTCCCGCCCGGGTCCCTCGGACCCCGGACCCACGTGCCCGCGCCGCCGGGCCCACGCCCCCGGCCCGAGTGCCCTCGGTCCTTCGTCCCGGGCCGGGTGCGAAAGGGGCTGGTGTGGGCGGGATCTCGTGGGGGAGTGGGCTCGGGGGCGGGGGTGGGCGGCCTAGAGTTGCGGGCGTGAGCGGAGAGCGGGAGCAACAGGGGCGGGTCGTCGTCGTCGGCGCCGGGATGGCGGGCGTGCGGACCGTCGTGGCGCTGCGCGAGGAGGGGTACGAGGGGGACGTCGTCCTGCTCGGTGAGGAGCCGCACGCCCCGTACGACCGTCCGCCGCTCTCCAAGTCCGTGCTCCTCGGCAGCGCCGAGACCTCCGCCTTCGACGTCGACTTCGCCGCGCTCGGGACCGAGCTGCGGCTCGGCGTGCGCGCGACCGGGCTGCGCGCCGCCGCGCACGAGATCGACACGAGCGAGGGCCCGCTCGGCTACGACCACCTCGTCCTCGCGACGGGCACCGCGCCCGTACGGCTCCCCGGCACCGCCCAGCACCCCCACGTCCACCTCCTGCACACCCTCGACGACGTCCGCGCCCTGCGCGCGGTCCTCGCGCGCCGCGCCGAGGTCGCCGTCGTCGGCGCGGGCTGGATCGGCGCCGAGTTCACCACGGCCGCGCGCGAGGCGGGCTGCGCCGTCACCGTCCTGGAGGCCACCACGCACCCGCTCAGCGGCGCGCTGCCCGCCGAGGTCGCCGCGCCGATGGCGAAGTGGTACGCCGAGGCGGGCGCCCGGCTGCGCACCGGCGCCCGCGTCGCCGCTGTCGAGGACGAGGCCGTGGTCCTCGCGGGCGGCGAACGCGTACCCGCCGACGCCGTCCTCGTCGGCATCGGCGCCCGCCCCGTCACCGGCTGGCTCGACGGCTCCGGCATCGACCTCGCCCCGGACGGCTCGGTGCGTACCGACGCCTGGCTGCGCACCTCGCTGCCCGACGTCCACGCGGTCGGCGACTGCGCCTCCTTCCCCTCGCGCCGGTACGGGCGGCGCCTGACCGTGCACCACTGGGACAACGCCCTCCAGGGCCCCCACACGCTCGCCGGCGTCCTCACGGGCGAGCGCGCCGAGCCGTACGACCCGGTGCCCTACTTCTGGTCCGAGCAGTTCGGGCGCTTCGTGCAGTACGCGGGCGACCACGCGGACGCGAGCCGCCTCGTGTGGCGCGGCTCCCCGGACGGGCCGTCCTGGTCCGTGTGCTGGCTGGAGGAGGACGGGCGGCTCGCCGCCGTACTCGCCGTCGGCCGCCCCCGCGACCTCGCCCAGGGACGCAAGCTCATCGCCTCGGGCGCGACGCTCGACCCCGTACTCCTCGCCGACCCGGCACGGCCCCTGAAGACGGCCGTGCGCTGAGCCGGGGGCGGGGGCCGAGAGACCGGGGGCTGGGCTCGTTTCCCGGCGCCTTTCGCTCGCGGGGACCCTCCCGCTACCGCCCGGCCGCCCGGGATGGCACGCTTGTCCCGTGACCCAGATTGATGCCAAGACCGAAGCGCTCGTCCCCGAGTGGCTCAGCCTCCCCGACATCGCCGAACGGCTCGACGTCGAGGTGACCCGGGTGCGCCAGCTCGTCAAGGAGGGCCAGCTCGTCGCCGTCCGCCGGGGCGAGAACAACGCCCTGTACGTGCCCGCCGCCTTCCTCGACGGCGACCGCGTCGTGCGGGGACTGTCCGGGCTGCTCACCCTGCTGCGCGACGACGGCTTCGACGAGGTGGAGATCCTTCAGTGGATGTTCACCCCCGACCCGACCCTGCCCGGCACCCCCGCCCAGGCCATGAGCGAGAACCGTGGCACGGAGGTGAAGCGCCGCGCCCAGGCACTGGCCGTCTGAGCCGGGCCCCGGACCACGGTGACGCCCACCCCTGGGCGAGTGGCATGATCGTCAGGTCATACGAACAGGGGTGGGACATGCCGGACCTGACCACGCGCGACCCGCGCACCGCGCTCGCCGACGCCCGCCTCTACCTCTGCACCGACGCCCGCAAGCGCCAAGGGGACCTGCCCGGCTTCCTGGACGCCGTCCTCTCCGGCGGCGTCGACATCGTCCAGCTCCGGGACAAGAGCCTGGAGGCCGCCGAGGAGCTGGAACTGCTCCAGGTCCTCGCCGACGCCTGCCGCCGCCACGGCAAGCTCCTCGCCGTCAACGACCGCGCCGACATCGCCCACGCCGCCCGCGCCGACGTGCTCCACCTCGGCCAGGGCGACCTGCCCGTCCCCGCCGCGCGCGCCCTGACCGGCCCCGGCACGCTGATCGGCCGCTCGACCCACAGCGAGGCGGAGGCCGCTGCCGCGGCCGTCCAGGACGGCGTCGACTACTTCTGCACCGGCCCCTGCTGGCCGACCCCCACCAAGCCCGGCCGTCCCGCCCCCGGCCTGCCCCTCGTGCGCTACGCCGCCGCGCTCGGCACCCCGCGCCCGTGGTTCGCGATCGGCGGCATCGACGCGGCCCGCCTGGACGAGGTGCTGGACGCGGGCGCGCGCCGCGTCGTCGTCGTACGGGCGCTGACCGAGGCCGACGACCCCGAGGGCGCGGCCCGCGACCTCGCCCGCCGCGTGCGCGCGCTGCCCCTGGAGACCCCCTCTGTCCACGGTGTGGACAAGAAGACCGCGTAACGGGCATAACACCCCGCTTCGCCTCACTGACCGGCAGCTTCTGGCTACCCTGCCGGTATGGCCTCCGGTACCGCATCCACCTGGACCTCCGACCACCCGACCGTGGCGGAGGTGCTCGCGAGCGGCAAACCCTCCTACTCCTTCGAGTTCTGGGCGCCGAAGACCCCGAAGGGCGAGCGCAACCTGTGGAACGCGCTGCGCCGCGTCGAGGCCGTCGCGCCGAGCTTCGTCTCGGTGACGTACGGCGCCGGCGGCAGCACCCGTACCGGCACCGTGCGCGCCACGCAGGCGATCGCCGAGAACACCACGCTCGTGCCCGTCGCCCACCTCACCGCCGTCGAGCACTCGGTCGCCGAACTGCGCCACATGATCGGGCAGTACGCGGACGGCGGCGTCCGCAACATCCTCGCCGTGCGCGGCGACCCGCCCGGGGACCCGCTCGGGGACTGGGTGGCGCGCGAGGACGGGCTGACGTACGCGGCCGAACTCGTGCGCCTCATCAAGGAGTCGGGAAATTTCTGTGTGGGTGTCGCGGCTTTCCCGGAGATGCATCCGCGCTCCGAGAACTGGGACTCCGACGTCCGGTACTTCGTCGACAAGTGCCGTGCCGGGGCGGATTACGCGATCACGCAGATGTTCTTCGATCCGGCCTCCTACCTGCGCCTGCGCGACCGGCTCGCCGCCGCCGGGTGCGAGACCCCGGTGATTCCCGAGGTCATGCCGGTGACGAGCGTGCGCCAGCTCGAACGCCTCTCCCGGCTCAGCACCGCCTCCTTCCCCGAGACGGTGAAAGAACGCATGCTCGCGGCGAAGGACGACCCGGCGGCGGTACGCTCCATGGGAATCGAGTTCGCCACAGAGTTCTGCGCGCGACTGCTGGCCGAGGGTGTCCCGGGGCTGCACTTCATCACGCTCAACAACTCCACGGCGACACTGGAGATCCACGAGAATCTGGGCCTTCCCCACCACAGGCCCTGATCCGACGGACCCCGGCCCCCATGCCGGGGCGAGAGGGGCGTACATGGGCTGGGCGGTCCTCTATTTCGCTTTCGCCGTAGTGGCGTTGTGGCTTCTCGGAGAGGTGCTGCTCCAGAACAAGGCGCGGCTGCGCTGGCGCCTGCTCGCCTTCGCGGGATTCCTCGGCGTGGTGCTCGGCGTGCTCATGGCCTCGGTCTTCGTGATCGTCCTCGGCGCCCTCGCCTTCGCGACCGGGCAGACCCTCGTCACGCTCTCCTTCCGGCGCGGCTTCGACGCCGGCTGGGCCCTCAAGGGCAAGGCGGGCGAGAAGCTCGGCGCGCTCGGCGACCGGGTGCGCGGCGAGCGCGAGCGGGGTCCCTCGCTGGAGGTCTCGGACCTGCGCGAGGAGGGCGACGCGCCGGCTCCGACGAGGCCGGAAGCCGGTGAGGCGCAGGCGGCACCGGCGGCCGAAGAGGCCGCCACCACGGCGGTCTTCGACGCGGTGAACGTCGCGGAGGGCAGGGGAGTCCTGAGCGAGCCGGACCCCGAGACCGCGTGGCAGACCCCGGTCGCCGACCACACCCCCGGCTACCAGTCCGGCTACGACCCGTACACCGGCCACGGCTACGCCCCGGAGGCGGCCCCCGCCGGGTGGGACCAGCAGCAGCCCGGGTACGCGACGGGCACGCACGACGCGGGGGCGGGTGCCGCCGCGTACGGGACCGGCGCGGACTCCGTCGCGTACGGGACGGGCGCGTACGACACGTCCACATACGACACCTCCTCCTTCGCCAACGCGTCGCCCTTCGGCGGCGCGTTCGCGCAACAGCCCCAGGACCCCAGCGGCACGTGGGCGGGACTGGTGCAGGGCGACGCCACGGGTACGTGGGGCACGACGACGGACGGGTGGGGGCAGCAGTACGCGCAGCAGCAGCCGTACGCCCCGCAGCAGGCCGCCCCGGAGCAGTACCAGCAGCCCTACGCGGACCCCTACTCCGACCCGTACGCGACGTCCGGCTACGGCTATCCCGCGCAGGAGCAGGGCGCGCAGGAGACCCCGCCCGGTGGGGTGTGGGTGCCGCGCCAGCGCGACGAGGGCGGGCAGCAGGGCGGGGCGTGGCCGGCGGGTCCGTACGAGGGCAGCGACGGGTACGGGTATCCGGGGTGAGGGGTGCCCGGCGGTCGGCGCGGGGTGAGTGAGCGCTCACCTCAGCTCTGCCCAGAGCTTCCGGGAAAACTGCTCACGCTTTCGGGTGAGACGTTGTACGGGTTTCCCGGAGTTATCCACAGATTTGGGTGGATGGTGCGGGTGGGGGGTGGAGTTGGGGGAGGATGGTATTGGGGTCGCCCCTCGGGCGGGAGGGGGCTGTTCACACACCCGAGGCGGCTGGGCGCGTCCCACGTCGCTCATGCGGCAGCGGCAGAGGACTGCTCCCCCGGCGAAGCGGCTCACCACGCCCCCGCCCTCACGTCGACCCGGTGAACCCCGCCCCCGCCCTCACGTCGACCCCGTGAACCCCGCCCCCTCCACGATCAGCCCCGCCACGAGCGCCCCCGACATCCCCGCGTGCGGCAGCCCGCCGCCCGGGTGGGACCAGCCGCCCACCGCGTACAGGCCGGGCAGCGCCGTCGAGTTGGCCGGGTAGAGCCACCGGCCCCCTCCGGCGGCGAGCGCCGGGGCGGGGACCGCGCCGCCCGGCGCGCCCGTC
>NZ_JAAGLR010000723.1 GCF_010548245.1 Streptomyces sp. SID11385 | reverse complement strand
AGCCATTACCTCACCAACTAGCTGATAGGCCGCGGGCTCATCCTGCACCGCCGGAGCTTTCCACCACCTTGGATGCCCAAGGCAGTGAGTATCCGGTATTAGACCCCGTTTCCAGGGCTTGTCCCAGAGTGCAGGGCAGATTGCCCACGTGTTACTCACCCGTTCGCCACTAATCCCCGCCCGAAAGCGGTTCATCGTTCGACTTGCATGTGTTAAGCACGCCGCCAGCGTTCGTCCTGAGCCAGGATCAAACTCTCCGTGAATGTTTTCCCGTAATCGGGAGACACCACGAGAGCGGAACCGGGAGAGGAATAATCTCCCAGGTTCACAGCGTCCTCGCTGTGTGTATTTCAAAGGAACCTCAACCTCGGATCAGAAGATCCTCGGTCGGGGTATCAACATATCTGGCGTTGACTTTTGGCACGCTGTTGAGTTCTCAAGGAACGGACGCTTCCTTCGTACTCACCCTCTCGGGCTTTCCTCCGGGCGTTTTCCCTTCGGTATTTCGTGTTTCCGACTCTACCAGACTCTCTCGGGCCCGATTTCCTCGGCGCTTTCCGGTTCCCGGCCCGGCCTTTCGGCCTTACCGTTTCCCTTTCGGCGTCTCCGACTCTATCAGGTCCTTTTCTCTGTTCTGACCGGGTCCTCGGACATGAGGATTCCCCGCCGGAAAGAAAGGGGTTCGACTTCATCGGATTACCTGGAACGGCCGCCCCGTGAGGCGTACCCGGTCCCAGGCAGGATGACGACTGTACAGCTCTGCTCCCTACGGGTGCAAATCGATTCCGCGGTGCCCTCGCACAGCCCCCCCGGCACGGCCCGCTCAAAACAGCACAGAAGGTGACTTAGTCTGACGATCTCCGTGCCGTTCCCGCCCAGTGGGGCGGCCCAGGACCTCGCCGCCCAGGGAGGCAAGTCATGACCGTCGTGACCTCACCGCTTGCTGGAACCGCCATCGGACTCGCGAACGTGCCCGACCCCGTCTTCTCCGGTGCCATGGTCGGCCCGGGAACGGCCGTCGATCCCGAGCGGAAGCCGATCGAGGCCGTCGCCCCCGTCGACGGCGTGCTCGTCTCCCTGCACCCGCACGCCTACGTCGTGGTCGATGAGCAGGGCCACGGGGTCCTGACCCACCTCGGCATCGACACCGTGCAGCTCAACGGCGAGGGCTTCGAGCTGCTCGTCAGCAAGGGCGACACCGTGCGGCGGGGACAGGCGCTCGTGCGCTGGGACCCCTCGGCCGTCGAGGCGAAGGGGAAGTCCCCGGTCTGTCCCGTCATCGCCCTGGAGGCGACGATGGACGCGCTCTCCGATGTGCGGGAGAGCGAGGCCGTACAGCCCGGCGACACGCTCTTCGGCTGGGAGTGACGGCCGCGCGGCGGTACGGGCAGGCAACGGGGACGGAACCCGAGCGAGCGGAGACGGTGGGCATGGAGACGAGGCTGCGGGGCGTCGGAGTGAGCCACGGAGTGGCGATCGGCGCGGTACGGCACATGGGCACAGCGGTACTCGAACCGCCGGCGAAACAGATCCCGGAGGAAGAGGCCGAACGCGAGCAGACCCGGGCGCGGCAGGCCATGGACGCCGTCGCCGCCGACCTGACCGCGCGCGGGCACCTCGCCGGGGGTGAGGCGCAGGACGTCCTGGAGGCCCAGTCGCTCATGGCGCAGGACCCCGAGCTCCTCGCCGATGTCGAGCGGAGGATCGCCGTCGGCTCCACGGCGGAACGCGCCGTCTACGACGCCTTCGCCTCCTACCGCGCCCTGCTCGCCGGAGCCGGCGAATACCTCGCGGGGCGCGTCGCCGACCTCGACGACGTGCGCAACCGCATCGTGGCGCGGCTCCTCGGGGTGCCGATGCCCGGCGTTCCCGACAGCGACGAGCCCTACGTGCTCGTCGCGCGCGACCTCGCCCCCGCCGACACGGCCCTGCTCGACCCGACCCTCGTGCTCGGCTTCGTCACCGAGGAGGGCGGGCCCACGAGCCACAGCGCCATCCTCGCCCGCGCGCTCGGGGTACCGGCCGTCGTGGCGCTGCCCGGTGCGACGGAACTGGCCGAAGGGACCACGGTCGCCGTCGACGGAAGCGCCGGGGAGGTGTTCGTGTCCCCCGGGGCGCGCAAGCGCGAGGAGCTGGAGGCCCTTGCCGCCGAGCGGAAGGCGGCCCTCGCGGCGAGCACGGGTCCCGGCGTCACCTCGGACGGACACCGGGTGCCGCTGCTCGCCAACATCGGGGGGCCCTCCGACGTCGCCGCCGCCATCGAGGCCGGTGCGGAGGGGGTGGGGCTGTTCCGTACCGAGTTCCTCTATCTCGACGACAGCGAGCGGGCGCCCTCCGTGGAACAGCAGACGGAGGTCTACCGTTCCGTGCTGGAGGCGTTTCCCGACCGGCGGGTCGTTGTCCGGGTGCTGGACGCGGGGGCGGACAAGCCGCTGGCGTTCCTCCACCCCTCCGAAGAGCCGAACCCCGCGCTGGGCGTGCGGGGGCTGCGGGCGCTCCTCGACCGTCCGGAGGTGCTGCGGGACCAGCTGACGGCGCTGGCGCGCGCGGCCGACGGGCTTCCCGTGCACCTGGAGGTCATGGCCCCGATGGTGGCGGACCGGGCGGACGCGCGGGCCTTCGCCGAGGCGTGCCGGGCAGCGGGGCTGCACGCGAAGTCCGGGGCGATGGTGGAGATTCCCGCCGCCGCGCTGCGGGCCCGGGCGATCCTGCGGGAGGTCGAATTCGTCTCGCTCGGTACCAACGATCTCGCCCAGTACACCTTCGCGGCGGACCGCCAGGTGGGCGCGGTGGCCCGCTGGCAGGACCCGTGGCAGCCCGCGCTGCTCGACCTGATCGCCTCCGCCGCCCGGGCGGCGGCCGAAGCGGGGAAGACGTGCGGGGTGTGCGGCGAGGCCGCGGCCGATCCGCTGCTCGCGTGTGTGCTGACAGGGCTTGGTGTCACCTCCTTGTCGATGAGTCCCACCGCGCTCCCCTACGTCCGTTCCACGCTCGCCAAGTACACGCGCGCCCAGTGCGAGCGGGCGGCGGGCGCGGCGCGGGCCGAGGACGGGGCCGAGGAGGCGCGACGGGCGGCGGGCGCGGTGCTCTCCGGCGAGTGACGGTCCGCCGGAGAGCCGTCGCTCGCCTCGGGCGCGGGGCGATGGGTTACTCCTCGGCGTCCTCCCCGTCCCGGCCGTGCTCGTGAGGGGGAGTGCGGGGCGGCGTCAGGACGGGCGCCGCGCGGTAGTCGACGCCCGGCTCCGGCGGGATGGGCTCGCCGGTCTCCGTGTCCGTGCAGTAGGCGTCGAAGACCTCGGCGGCGGTGAGGGGCCGCAGGGTGTGCTCGCGCAGCCGCCAGCCCCGCACCGCGTCGCAGGTGTCCGGTCCGCTCGTGCGGACCACGAGCCCGCAGGGCAGGCCCGCCGCGAGTGCGGCGGCGAGGACGGTGGTGAGGTCCAGGGCCGCCGAGTCCTCCGGGTGCGGCCGTGTGCCCGGGCTCGTTTCGATGTCGAATTCGGCGAGCAGGGGACCCGCTTCCGTGCTGGTACTGCACACCAGGTGGTGGCGGCCCGCACCGAGGGCGTGGCAGGCCGCCACGAGCAGTTCCGAGGCCCGGTCGAAGGCGGCTCTCGCGAGGCTCTCGCCGCATTCCTCGCAGCGTCCCGCGGCGTCGAGGAGTTCGCCCGCGTAGGCGAAGGTGGCCCGGCGCAGGGCGAGATGGGCGAGGTCGGGCAGGAGCTCGGCGAGGGGGCGGCCCTCGTAGGGGAGGGTCGCGCCGGTCTCGACGAGGTGTTCGGTGAAGCGATGGCGGCTCCCGGCGCTGCCGGGGTCGAGCCCCGAGCCGGCGCAGAAGGCCACGTACTCCTCCGGGTCGAGGAGACCGACACGGGTCCGGCGCCCTTCGCTCGTACGGGTCCCGAGGACGGTGGCCGCCGCGTCGAGGTACTGCGCGTGGTCGCGGAAGCGGGGAGCGCCGTAGCGGGTCATGCGGTGGTAGTCCTCTTCCTCCGCGAGGAGGGCGAGGGCCCCGATCAGCTCCCGGTCGATGCGGTCGAGCCGAAGGCCGTGGCGGTCGGGGCGGGGGGCGGTGTGCTGGCGGGCCATGGGGGCCTCCTGTGGCGTCGTCGGGACGCCCCCTCACGGAGCGTCCTCACTTGATCGCACACCGTAGGCGACGGCACTGACAATGCCTCCTGGCGGCCGTCGCGGGACCGCCGCCCCGGGGAGGTTCCGGGGCGGCGGCGAAGGGTTTAGGAGTGTGCGCGCCCCAAACGTTCGTAGCCGCGCAGGAGTTCCACATCGTCAACCGAACCGGGGTTCACTGCCTTCTCCAGAGGGGTTCCCTGAAGCAGTCGCTTGACGGGGACCTCCAGCCGCTTGCCGGTGAGGGTGTGCGGGATCGCCCGTACCTCGATGACCTCGTCGGGGACGTGGCGCGGGGACAGCTCGGTGCGCAGGGCGGTGGCGATCCGGGTGCGCAGGGCCTCGTCGAGTGCGGCGCCGTCGGCGAGCTGGACGAAGAGGGGCATCCAGTAGCCGCCATCGGGCTGTTCGACGCCGATGACGAGCGATTCGCGGATCTCCGGAAGGCGTTCGACGACCTCGTAGATGTCGGCGGAGCCCATGCGGACGCCGCCGCGGTTGAGGGTCGAGTCCGAGCGGCCGTGGATGACCACGGAGCCGTGTCCGGTCAGGGTGATCCAGTCGCCGTGGCGCCAGACGCCGGGGTAGGTGTCGAAGTAACTGTCGTGGTAGCGGCTGCCGTCCGGGTCGTTCCAGAAGTGCAGGGGCATGGAGGGCATGGGGCGGGTGACGACGAGCTCCCCGACCTCGTCGACGAGCGGCTTGCCCGCGGGGTCCCAGGCCTGGAGGTCGACACCGAGGGCGGGGGCCTGGAGTTCGCCGATGTGGACGGGGAGGGTGGGGACGGCTCCGGCGAAGCAGCTGCACACGTCGGTGCCGCCGCTGACGGAGGCGATCCACACGTCCTCGCCGGCCTCCTCGTGGAGCCAGCGGAAGCCGTCCGGGGGCAGGGGGGAGCCGGTGGTGGCGACGCAGCGGACGCGGCTGAGGTCGAAGTCGCGGGCGGGGTGCAGGCCGGCCTTGCGCGAGGCCATGACGTAGGCGGCCGAGGTCCCGAAGAGGGTCGCGCCGGTGTTCTCGGCGACGCGCCACTGGGCAGCCGTGTCCGGGAAGCCCGGGCTGCCGTCGTACAGGACGAGGGTCGATCCGGTGAGGAGGCCGGAGACGAGGAAGTTCCACATCATCCAGCCGGTGGAGGTGTACCAGAAGAAGCGGTCGCCGGTGCTGAGGTCGCAGTGCAGCCCGAGCTGCTTGAGGTGTTCGACGAGGATGCCGCCCTGGGACTGGACGATCGCCTTGGGCAGCCCCGTGGTGCCGGAGGAGTAGAGGATCCACAGGGGGTGGTCGAAGGGGACCTGTTCGAAGACGGGGGCCTCGTCGCCCGCGACGACGTCGGCCCAGGTGTCGGCGCCCTCGGGGGCGGGCGTCCCGAGGAGCGGGACGTGGACGAAGGTGCGGACGGTGGGGAGTTCGGCGCGCAGTTCGGCGACCACGTCCGTACGGTCGTGATCCTTGCCTCCGTAGCGGTAGCCGTCGACGGCGATGAGGACGACGGGTTCGACCTGGCGGAAGCGGTCGAGGACGCTGCGGGCGCCGAAGTCGGGGGCGCAGGAGGTCCAGACGGCGCCGACGGCGGCGGTGGCGAGGACGGAGACGATCGCCTGCGGGACGTTCGGCAGGTAGCCGCTCACGCGGTCGCCCGGCCGGACGCCCCGCGCGCGCAGCGCCGCGGCGAGGGAGCCGACCTGGCGGCGCAGTTCGGCCCAGGTCATCGGTTCGGGGCCGTGGGTCTCGTCGACGTGCAGGAGGGCGGCCTCTCCCGCGAGGAAGGGGTCCTCGGCGGTGCGCAGGGCGTGTTCGGCGTAGTTGAGGCGGGAGCCGGTGAACCAGCGGGCGCCGGGCATCGAGGGGTCGGCGAGCACGTTCTCGTACGGCGTCGAGAAGCGGACGTCGAACCACTCGGCGACGGCCTGCCAGAAGGTGTCGAGGTGCTCGACCGACCAGCGGTGCAGGGCCGGGTAGCCGCCCTCGGCGGGGGCTCCGTGGTGCTCGGCCGCCCACGTGTGGAACCGCGTGACGGCGGCGCTCGCCGCGCGCTCCTGTCCTGGTTCCCACAGCGGCTGGGGCGGCTGGGCTGCGGTGCTCACGGGGCGGCTCCAAGGGGGCGCTGCGCGGCGGCTGTGCCGCGCCGGGTCGGTGAGGGTCCCGGGTGCTGGCCTCGGCGGACTGCCGCCGGGCCGGCGGACCGGGCGCTGCGAAGGACGATGCCACGGACCCGGCCTCGGCACCAGGGTGGGAGAGGGGTGAGGCGCTGGTGGGAAGGGGGTGTCGGGGGACATGGACAAGGGAGGCCCGGTGTGCTGGGGCGCGGGGGCGCGTGCTCCGGGTGGCCGGCCCGCGGGCTGGTCCGGGGCGGGACTCCGGGGGCGTCGTGCGGGGGTTTCGCGGTGCTCGGCGAGCGGTGGGTGGCGTACGGGGGACGCCTGGGTGAACTGCTGTCGAACCAGGTCACCGGTCGGCCGAGTGGATGACACTCTTGCTTCATGATCGCTCGTGACCTGGTGCGTTGGCTGGCGGCGGCGCGGGGAGAGGGCGCCGGTGGCGGCCGGACCGGCGCGGTGGCGCGGGGGACCG
>NZ_JAAGLR010000696.1 GCF_010548245.1 Streptomyces sp. SID11385 | reverse complement strand
GTCGGCGGCGCGGGCCTCGGCGAGCCACGGCGAGGGCTCGCCCGCGCGGGCGGCGGCGCGCTCGGCGTCGAAGCGCAGCACGGTGCGGACCATGGC
The DNA here is from genome assembly GCF_010548245.1 of Streptomyces sp. SID11385. Taxonomy (GTDB): domain Bacteria; phylum Actinomycetota; class Actinomycetes; order Streptomycetales; family Streptomycetaceae; genus Streptomyces. The sequence goes on along the minus strand of NZ_JAAGLR010000696.1, from coordinate 5,581 downwards.
GTGGCGCTCGGCCGCGCCGAGTTCGGCGACGGGCACGAGGAGCCCGAAGCGGTCGAGGAGTTGGGGACGCAGGCCGCCCTCCTCGGGGTTCATGGTGCCGCACAGGCCGAAGGAGACCGCGCTGACATCGTTCCTGCCCTCGCGCTGCACGCTGAGCACGCCGGTCGCCGCCGCGTCGAGTATGAGGTTGACGATGTGGTCGTCGAGGAGATTGACCTCGTCGATGTAGAGGAGGCCGCGTTCGCCGGCCTCGGCGAGCAGTCCCGGCTGCTTGCTCGCCCGGCTGCGCAGCAGCGCGTCCAGTTCCCAGCCGCCGAGGACACGGTCGTCGGTGGCGTTGATGGGGAGCGTGACCGGAAGCAGGCCCTCGGTCATGAGGCCGAAGGCGCGGACGACGGTGGACTTGGCGGTACCGCGCTGGCCGCTGAGCAGCACACCGCGGATCGCGGGTTCCACGTACTGGAGTTCCAGGGCCAGTTTCGCGTCCTCCTGCCCGACGACGAGGCTGTACGGGAGTATTCCCGCCCCGGGCTCGCGCGGGGCGGGGGCTGCCGGGGGCTCCGGGGCGGGTGGCGCGGGGGGCTCCGGCTCGCGCCGCGCGGGGGACTCCGGCTCGCGCCGCGCGGGGCGCTCCGGGGCGGGCATCAGGGCGCTTCCGCCGTGGGCGGGGTGAGCGGGACGGGCGGTGCGGGCGTCCCCTCGCGGGCTTCTGCCCGGGCTGTCTCCTCGCCGGGCTCCGCGCCGGTGAGCGCGGGGGCGGTGCGGCCCGGGGCCCAGCGGAAGGTGAGCTGGAGCTGTGCCTCTGCGGTGGACTTGGCGAGGCCCACCGTGCCCCCGGCCTCGACGCGGATGGCGAGCTGGAGTTCGACCTCCTCCGGGCGCACCGCGCGGCCGAGCGCGTTGAAGCGGGCGGCGGCCTGGCGGGCACAGCGCTCGGCGAGGTCGAGTGCCTCGCCGTAGGAGTTGCGGACGACGGCGCCGACCCGTTCCGCGCCGTTCCCCCGCGCCCGTACGTCGTCCCACAGGGCGCCGTTCTCGCGCTGCCCGGGCACCCCGGTGTCGACGAAGATCGGGATGTCACCGTCCGGCGCACTCCCCTGCCCGGCCTCTTCCGCCATGCCCTCCCCCTCGCCCCGACCGTCGCACGTACCTCAACTTCATTATTCCGCACGGGAGTTGAATTTCACGCCCGTGCGGAAAAATGACGGGCCGACGAAGGCCGGGGCCCCGGGGGGCACCGTCCGCGCCCCGGGGCCCGCGTCGTGCTCCGTCAGGTCGTCTGCGGCTCGAAGTCCCAGAAGGGGCGCTGCCGGGAGCGGGCCGAGACGGTGTGGACGTGCTGCGGGCCGAGCGTCTGGGCGAGGTCGTCGAGCGCGGCCGACTCCTCCTTGTCGGCAGCCTCGCGCTTGCGCAGGGCGCGCAGGTCGGCGGCGTGCGCGATACGGGCGCTGAGGGTGAGCGGGTGGGTGCGGCCGAGGGACTCGGTGGCCTGCACCGCGGTCTTCGCCGTGAGGCGTTCCGCGCTCTCGACATCGCCGAGCACATTGCGGATCGCGGCGGTGTTGATGGCGCAGCCGAGGGACCACGGGTGCCAGGTGCCGACGGCGCGCTCCATCGTGGCGAGCGCCTCCTCGCTCATCTCCAGGGCCTGCTCGCGCTCGCCGAGGTTGCGCAGGATGAGGGCGAGGTTGCCGCGCACTCCGGCGGTGTAGGGGTGCGCGTCGCCGAGGGTCCTGCGGTACGAGAGGTCGACGCGCTCACCGGTCCTGCGCGCCTCGTCGATGTCCCCGTGCTCGCGGAGGTAGCAGCTGAGGCTCGCGAGGAAGAGGAGCGTCGTGGGGTGCCGGCCGCCGATGACGCGTTCGCAGCGTTCGACGATGGAAGCGAGCGCGACACCGGCCTCCTGCCGCTGCCCCTGGCGGTAGCGGCCCATGGCAAGCCCGAACTCGGCCCGCAGGGTCTGCGGATGGTCGCCGCCCATGACGAGCTGGTTCTCGCGGACGCTCATCTCCAGGTTGGAGCACGCCTCCTCGTTGCGGCCGAGCAGCCGCAGGTCGGTGGCGTAGGAGATCTCGGAGAAGAGCGTCCAGGGGTGGCGCCTGGCGAGCAGCCTGCGGCGGTCCTCCAGGATGCGCCGGTCGATCGCGAGGGCGCCCTCGTAGTCACCGAGGAGGCGCAGCGAGGCGGCCACGTTGTTCTGTGCGCTGAGGTAGCGGGAGTCCTCGGGGCCGACGAGTTCGCGGTAGGTGTCGGCGAGCCAGAGGGAGAGTTCCTTGGCCTCCTCGAAGCGGCCGAGCCCGCGCAGGTCGGCGGCGAGGCCACCGGCCGCGCGCAGGTGGTCGAGGTCCTCCTCGCCCTTGGTGCGGCGCAGGAACTCGACGGCGGGGCGCTCGATCCGCTCGGTGGGGCCGTACTCGCCGAGGGTGCGCAGCACGTTGGCGTAGTGGTGGGTGACGTCCCAGACCCTGGGGTGCTCGGGGCCGAGGACCTCGCGCCAGGTGTCCAGGGCGCGCTGCCCGAAGGTCCGCCCGGCGTCGTACTCGCCCGAGAGGTACATGTACCGCAGGCAGTTGAGGACGAGGCGCTGCACGTCGGCGTCCGTGCTGTGCAGGACGTCGGCGTACTTGAGGTGGGGGACGATCTCGGCGTAGCGGGGCCAGTTGCGGGTGTCGGTGGGGCGGCCGGGGTCGGCGAGCGCGAGGGCGCGCCGCACCGTGTCGGCGAGACCGACGCCCTCCTCCGCCGAGATGTCGCTGTGCACGATTTGATGGACCATTCGGTGCAGGTAGAGGGATTCTCCGGACTGGGCGTCCTCGGTGGCCCCTTCGTGGGACTCCAGGCGGACGACCGAGTACTGACGCAACTGGTTGACGGCCCTGTTCCAGCGGAGCGGGTCGTTCAGCAGGCCGACGAGCTGTTCCGGCACGCCCTTCGCGGGCAGGTCCCGCAGGAACCACACGGGGATGAGCCCGGGGGCGAAGTACGTGCACAGGCGCAGCAGGTCGATGGACTCGGGCACGGTGTCCCGCAGCCGGTTGAGCAGTATGCTCCACGCGGTCTGGAAGGCCGCGGGGAAGTCGGCGGAGACCTTGACGACGCTGGTGTCGCCGCCCTCCTCCAGCAGTTCGATGTACTGCTCGATGGAGATGTCCGAGTCGTTGAGCCAGCCGGCCGCCTGGTCGAGGACGAGCGGCATGTCGCCGAGGGCCTCGGCGAGCCGGTCGGCCTCCGCCTCGTCGAGGCGGGGCGCGCGGCGGCGGATGAAGGCGACGGACTCGTCGCGCGCGTAGACCGGCACGTCGAGCAGGCGGCTGTTGTGCTGGCTCCAGTCGGTGTTGCGGGAGCTGATCAGGACGTGCCCGGGCCCGGTCGGGAGCAGGTCCCAGACCTCCTCGGGCTCGTCGGCGCCGTCCACGACGATGAGCCACTTGGCGTACGGGTCGCCGCGCCGCAGCGCGTCGAGCGCGGCGCGCAGCCGCTCGCCGTACTCGTCGCCCGTGCGCAGGCCGAGCGCGGTGGAGAGTTCGGCGAGGCCGCGCCGGTAGGTGCCGCGGTTCTCCGCGCTGATCCACCACACGACGTCGTACTCGGAGCCGAAGCGGTAGACGTACTCGGCGGCGAGCTGCGTCTTGCCGACGCCCGACATGCCGTTGAGGGTCAGGACGCCCGCGCCCTCTCCGGCCTCGGAGAGGTAGTGGTACGCCTCGTTCAGGAGGGTCTCGCGGCCCGTGAAGCGGGTGTTGCGGCGCGGGACGGCGCCCCAGACCTCGGGGGTGTCGAGCGGGAAGCGGGGGCCCGGCGTCGCGTTGACGCGGGCGGGGAGGCGGTCGCTCGGCAGGCCGAGGGCGAGCAGGACGCGGCGCTCGGCCTCGCGCTCGCCGATCCCGGTCAGCTCGGAGGGGGCGAGCGCGGTGGTCGCGGTGGGCAGGGCGCCGCTCGCGACGCTCACCGCGGCGAAGCGCTCGCGGTGCGGCGGGACGACGTTGCGCAGCGCGGCGTTCCACTCGGGGGCGCTGCGGGGGCCGAGCTGGAAGTACCAGTCGCTGAGGATCAGGAGGATCTTGCCGGGGGCGAGCACCAGGTCGGCGAAGCTCGTCTCCAGGTTCTCGGTGACAGGAGGGTCCCAGCGCTGGAAGGACACCTGGTATCCGCGCAGGTTGAGGCGGTGGCCGATCCAGGCCGCCCAGGCGCGGTTGAAGCCGGCGAAGCTGATCGTGATCGGCTCCGCGGTCTGCGGCCGGCCGGCACCGCCGCTCGTGCCTGTCCCCGTTGTCATACGACACCCTCCCGGCTGCGTCCCGGCCCCGCGGCGCCGGGCCCTTCGCATGCCCCGCGATGATCGCACCGCGGGTGGTTCGATTCCACTCAACGTACCGTGCGGCGGCGCTTTTTCACGAGCCGTCAGGTACCTTCCCGGACGTCTTTCCCCGTGGTTCGCCCGAACGTGTGACCGGGGCCGCGGTCCCGCTCCCTGCGCCACGCCGCGCGCTTGGTGTCGACGTAGGCGCGGGCCCGCGCGAGGTGTCCGGGGGGCGGGGCGGTGCGGGACAGCTCGATGTGCACGGCGACCATCCCGTCGGCGAAGGCGCGGCCCTCGGGCGTGAGCGCCTCTGAGCCGACGAGCGGGGGCAGCGCGGCGGCCACCATCTCGTGGCAGCGGGCGTGCTCGGCCCAGGCGTGCTCGCGTTCGGGTCCCTCGGGGCCGCCGAGCGCGTACGCCTGCCACCAGTGGGCGAGGGCGAGGTGGCTGTAGACGCCCTGGAGGAGCCCGTCGAAGGGGCGCGGGTCGGGGCGCCAGGGGGCGAAGTAGACGGCGGCGGGGCCCGCCTCGTGGAGGTGGGTCAGTTCGCCGAGCGCGGAGAGCTTGGCGTGGCCGAGTTCGTGGACGAGGAGCGCGGCGAAGGCGACGGGGCTCGGCGGGGCGCTCGCGAGGACGACGCCGAAGGCGTCCTTGCGGGTCGCGCTGCAACTGCCCCCGGCGGGGTCGCCCGCGCGGCTCGTCGGGGTGCGCAGCGGGACGAGGGAGTGGAGCAGCTTCGTGGCCTCGGCGAGCCGGTGCGGTCCGCCGAGCGCGAGGAGCGGCGCGGTGCCCGTCCAGCTCTCGTACCAGGGTTTGCGGCTCGCGTCGTCGAGGGTGACGGGGTCGCTCAGGGAGTGGTGGCGCACTCCGGGCGCGGCGCGGTAGGGCCCGGTGTCGTCGAGCGGTACCGGGCGGGCGCCGGGCACGAGCGGGGGCAGGGCGTGCGGCGGGAGCCAGTCGGCGTCGGCCGACCAGGCGCTGTGCCCCGGGCGGGTGAAGACGGTGACGCGCCGTTCGCCGCGGGGCGTGAGGCGTATCGCGCCCTCGGTGTGCGCCGCCGCGACGCGCACGGGCCGGGTGTCCGCGACGCGCAGGGTGCCGATCCCGGGGAGGGCGAGGGCGCCGTCGTGGGCGGTGAGTTCCGTGGTGGCGGGGAGTCCCGCGCCGACGGCGGCGGCGAAGGCGAGGGCGCCGAAGTGCGCGAGGCCGAGGTCGCGGTCGCCGGGGGCGGGTTCGCGGGCGGTGATCGCGGCGAGGGTCTGGCGGGCCCAGGGGCCGGTG
>NZ_JAAGLR010000660.1 GCF_010548245.1 Streptomyces sp. SID11385 | reverse complement strand
CCCGCGCGCGCCGCGGCGAAGGCGGCGCCCGGGGTCAGGTCGAAGAGCAGCGTCCCGTCGACGAGCAGCGCGGTCGCCGCGCGCGCCCCCGCGTCGAGGGCGCGGGCGCAGCGGGCACAGGGGCAGTCGGTCCTGGGCAGTCCGGCGGGGGCGCCGGTGCCGAGCAGAGTCACATCCACGGTGCTGATTTTCGCCTGCCCTTCCCCGGGGCGCCCGTCCGGCTACGCTTCGGGGAGGACCCGGATCATGGAGGCTTTCAATGGCGGCATGGACGTGGCGGTTCGAGAACGGTGACGGGGCTCAGACCCAGCCCGCCGTACAGCCCGAGGAGTTCACGACGCAGGGGGACGCCGAGTCGTGGCTGGGGGAGCAGTGGCGCGCCCTGCTCGCCGGCGGTACCGACCGGGTCCACCTCCTGGAGGAGGACAAGATCGTCTACGGCCCTCTGAGCCTGAGCGAGGCCGCCGCGACGGACGTCTCCGAGCCCGCCCTGACGGCGGACGAGGAGACGGCGGTCCCTGGGGACCCGCAGCCGGTCGAACCGGGGCAGGGCCTCGGCATCGGCGGCCTCGGCTGAGCGCCTGAGCGCTTGCGCGTCCGAGCGTCTGAGCGCTTGCGCGTCCGAGGGGGCGGCAGCGGTGCGGGGCCGGGGCCGCCCCTTCCCGTACGGCCCGCCCCGCTCCCTCCGCCCCCGCTCCCTCGCCCCCCTACATCTCGCCCAGCGTCACCCGCGCCGTCTTCTCGTCCCCGTTCCGCGTGTACGTCAACTCGACCCGGTCGCCGGGGCGTTCGGCGGTCAGCAGGGAGGTCAGCGACTCGATCGTGGTGAGGTTCTGGTCGCCGAGACGGGTGAGGATGTCGCCCGCGCGCAGGCCCGCCTTGTCGGCCGGGCCGTTGTCGCGGACGCTGACGAGCGCGACGCCCGCCGGCTGGAGCTCGCGGTCGAGGACGGTGCGGCCCGTGATGCCGAGCGCCGCCCGGCCCGAGTTCGTGACCTTGCCGTTCTTCACGATCTGCCCCGCGATCGAGCGGACCGTCGCCGCCGGGATCGCGAAGCCGATGCCCGCGGCGGCGCTGTCGCCGAGGCCGGGGTCCGTCGCCGCGAGCGTCGGGATGCCGATGACCTTCCCGTCGAGGTCCACGAGCGCGCCGCCGCTGTTGCCCGGGTTGATCGCCGCCGAGGTCTGCACCATGTTCGCGATCGTCGCGCCCGTACCGCCGCCCGAGCGCCCCTCCGTCACCGTGCGGCCGGTCGCCGAGACGATGCCCTGCGTCACGGAGGAGGAGAGGCCGAGCGGGGAGCCCATCGCGAGGACGATCTGCCCGACGCGCGCCTTCGCCGAGTCGCCGAAGGAGGCCGGCTTGAGGCCCTTGGGCGGATTGCTCAGCTTGATCACGGCGAGGTCCTGCTGCGGGTAGCTGCTCACGAGGTCGGCGCTCAGCTCCTGCTCGCCCGTCGCCGTCGTGACCTCGAAGGACCGCTCCTCCCCGACGACATGCGCGTTCGTGACGACATGGCCCTTGTCGTCGTAGACGATCCCCGAGCCCAGCGAGTCACCCGCGGTGATCTGCACGACCGAGGGCAGGACGTCCTTGATGACCTTCTCGTAGTCGCTCTGGAGCTCGCTCGACGCGCGCGGCAGTCCGGCCCGCTGGGCTCCCGCGGTCTTCTCGCGGGGTGACTGCGCCTGGGCCGAGCAGCCGGTGAGCAGGGCGGTGGCGCAGAGGGCGGCGAGCAGGACGCGGGGCCGGGCGACGAGGGAGTTCATGGCCCGGATTATGCGGACACGCGCGGTCTCGTACGGGCGGCGCGCGGTCGCTCAGCCCCGTACCCCGCACAGATGCAGCAGCGCGGCGACGCGGCGGTAGGGGTCGGTGCGGCCCGCCCGGTCCTCGGCGTCGAGGATGCGGTCGAACTCCTCGGCGCGGGGCGGGGCGGCGTGCGCCGGATGGCGGTCCGTGAAGACGCGGACGCCGTACCAGGCGGCGAGCGGCGCGCCGATCCCGCCGAGGGTCTGGGTGAGGCGGCCGAGCCGGTCGGCGCGCACGGCACGGCCCCTGCCGTCGAGCGTGAGCGGCGAGTCGAAGGCGGCGAGCGCCGTGTCCCAGTCGCCTTCGAGCCCGGGGCGCAGGGCGAGGGCGTCCGCGTTGCGCACGAGCAGCGAGAGCAGTCCGCCCGGCGCGAGGACCCGCGCGAGGCCGGCGAGGACCGCGTCGGGCTCCTCGATGTGCGGGAGGACCCCGTGGCACAGGACGACGTCGAAGCTGCCGGGGGTGAAGTGTGCTCCGGTCCTGGTGCTCTCGGCCTCCAGGAGCCGTACCCGTTCCCGTACCTGTGGCGCCTCGGCGGCGAGGACCGCGCGGACCGTCGCCAGCATCTCGGGGTCGGACTCCATGCCCGTGACCTCGTGCCCGGCGCGCGCGAGCCGCAGCGCCTGGGTGCCCTGCCCCGTACCGACGTCGAGGACCCGCAGCCGGCGCCCGGCCGGGAAGGCGGCGGCGAGGCGCTCGTCGAGCTGGCGCGCGACGAGGACCTGGCGCACCGCGCCCCGCACGCCGCCGAGCGTGCGCAGCCACAGCTCGGTGGGGGAGGGCTCCCGCGAGGCGCCGCGCTGCCCGGGGACGCCGCCCACCTGGGGGAGGGTCGGCCCGGCGCCGGGGAAGCCAGTACGCCCCTGCCCGGGGAAACCGTCGAAATCGTCGAAACCGTCGAAGTGTTCGGAGTATCCGGAAGGGGCTGTACTCAGGGCCTCTCCCCGCGCTTTACCTGGGGCTTGGGCAGCCGCAGCCGCCGCATCTGGAGGGTGCGCATGAGCGCGTAGGCGACCGCGCCCTTGTGGCGGTCCTCGGGGAACCGCGTGTTCAGCTCCTTGCGCAGGCCGAGGGCCAGGCGCAGCGAGTCCGCCACGATCAGGACGATCAGCAGCAGCCAGCACAGCAGCGCGACGCTCTGGAGCGCGCCGACGCGGACCATGCTGAAGACGAGGATCACGACGGCGGCGGGCAGGAACCACTCGGCGACGACGCGGCGCGAGTCCACGTAGTCGCGCGCGAACTTGCGCACCCGGCCCTTGTCACGGGCGGGCAGGAAGCGCTCGTCGCCGCTGTCCATCGCCTCCCGCTGCTTCTGGAGCGCGACCCGCCGCGTCTCGCGCTGCCGCTTGGCGGCGTCCTTGCGCGACAACGGCGTATTGGTCACGCTGCGGCGCGGGCCCTGGGCCTCGCTCCGCTTCGGCGTGGGGCGGCCCTTGGGCGCCTGCGGGTCTCTGGGCTGCTTGGAGTCGGTCACCGGCGCGGAGGCGGGTGCCTTCTCATCCTTCGTACGGCTACGGAACACAAAACCCAAGGGTAAGGGGTAGCGGCGCATGGGCGGGGGCCGCACGGGGAACGATCCCGCAACGCCGGGCGTCCGCATAAGCGGGCACAGCGGGGATTTACCGGGGAATTCCGGCCACCGGGAGCGGGCTGCGGAGGCGGAGGGGAACCGGGCGAGAAAGCGGACGGGAGCCGGGCGGCTACTCCTCACGCCTGAGGAGCACGGGACGCCAGTCGTTCTTGGGGAGGAGCGGAAAGCCGCTCGGACAGTGCGGTAATAGACCCAGGGCCCGTACTGTGGGTCTTGTTGGAAGTGCAGAGAGCCGAAAGCCGTCAGAAGGGGGCGCGCGAAGCCCATGAGCGGTGTGATGAAGCGTATGGGGATGATCTTCCGCGCGAAGGCTAACAAGGCCCTCGACAAGGCGGAGGACCCCGGCGAGACCCTCGACTATTCGTACACGAAGCAGCTGGAGCTGCTCCAGAAGGTGCGCAGGGGCGTCGCGGACGTCGCGACCTCGCGCAAGCGCCTCGAACTCCAGCTCAACGGGCTCCGCAAGGACTCCGCCAAACTGGAGGAGCAGGGCCGCAAGGCGCTCTCGCTGGGCCGCGAGGACCTCGCCCGCGAGGCGCTCTCGCGCCGGGCCGCGCTCCAGCAGCAGGTCAGCGACCTGGAGACGCAGCACGAGACGCTCCAGGGCGAGGAGGAGAAGCTCACGCTCGCCGCGCAGCGCCTCCAGGCCAAGGTGGACGCCTTCCGCACCAAGAAGGAGACCATCAAGGCCACCTACACCGCGGCGCAGGCGCAGACCCGCATCGGTGAGGCCTTCTCCGGCATCTCCGAGGAGATGGGCGACGTCGGCCTCGCCATCCAGCGCGCCGAGGACAAGACCGCGCAGCTCCAGGCCCGCGCGGGCGCCCTCGACGAACTGCTCGCCTCGGGCGCGCTCGACGACCCCTCGGGGCTCGCCAAGGACGACCTCCAGGCCGAGCTGGACCGCCTCTCCGGCGGCAGCGACGTCGAGCTGGAGCTCCAGCGGATGAAGGCCGAGCTGGCCGGCGGCAGCTCCGGGCAGCAGGCGATCGAGCCCGGCACCGGCACCGGCTCCGGTGAGCAGCAGGGGCAGCAGACCCGGCAGGACCCGCGCTTCGACAAGCAGTGAGCTTCCGCCCGGGGGAGCGCCGAGCGGGCGCCCCCCACGAGCCGCCCGAGGAGAGGTCATGATCGTCCGGATCATGGGGGAGGGCCAGTTCGCACTGGCCGAGAGCCACCTCGCCGAGCTGAACACGCTCGACGAGGAGCTGCTCGCCGAGATGGAGAACGGCGACGGCCCCGGTTTCCGCAAGACCCTGCACGCCCTGCTGGACAAGGTGCGCTCGCTCGGCAGCCCGCTGCCCGACGACGCCCTGGAACCCTCCGAGCTGATCCTCCCGTCCCCCGACGCGAGCCTCGACGAGGTACGGGACCTGCTCAGCGGCGACGAGGGCCTCATCCCCGGCTGAGACCGGGCCGGAACCCTCCTCGGGGCGCCTCCCGCCGACACGGACGGAGGCGCCCCGAGGCGTACGTGTACCGGGGCACGCGGGTGCCGGGGGCGGACCACTCCCGGGACCGTACGGGCCGGTCGGTACGGGCTGGTCGGTACGTCCCGCCGGGCCGCTCGGCACGTGCCCGCCGAACGGGTCCGGTCGCCCGTCCGGCCGTACGACGGGGGACCGGGGACGGCCCGCCCGGCCGTACGACGGGGCTACGGCCCCGAGCCCCGCCCGCACACCCGCACCGCCCGACCGCCAGCCCCCGGGGGAGCCAGCAAAGGACCGCCATGGCCGACCACCTTCCCCCGTCCCTGCACGGCGTCCGCCGCTGGGCGCAGGCGCACCCGACGGGGCCGGACGCGCTGCTCGCCCTCTTCGTGCTCTGCGGGATGATCGTCGGCAGCTTCGGCAACCCGCACCAGCCCGAGGGGCCGCGCTGGGCCGAGCAGCCGCCCGAGACGCTCAGCGTCGTCCTCATGAGCCTCGCGGCCCTTTCTCTCGTCCTGCGCCGCAGGTACCCGGCCGGTGTGCTCCTCGCCGCCGCGCTGTGCACGGCCGTCGAACTGGCCACCGGGGACCCGCGCGCGCCCGTCGTCGTGGCCTGCGGCATCGCGCTCTACACCTTCGCCGTGCACACCGACCGGCCCACCGCCTGGCGCATCGGGCTGCTCACGAGCGCCGTGCTCGTCGGCATCGCGATGCTCACCGGGCCGCTGCCCTGGTACGCCCAGGAGAACTTCGGGCTGCTCGCCTGGACCGGGATGGCCGTCGCCGTGGGCGACGCGGTGCGCAGCCGCCGCGCCTTCATCACCGCGATGCGCGAGCGCGCCGACCGCGCCGAGCGCACCCGCGAGGAGGAGGCCAGACGCCGCGTCGCCGAGGAACGCCTGCGCATCGCGCGCGACCTCCACGACGTCGTCGCCCACCACATCGCCCTCGTCAACGTGCAGGCCGGGGTGGCCGCGCACGTCATGGACCGCCGCCCCGACCAGGCGAAGGAGGCCCTCGCCCACGTGCGCCGCGCCTCGCGCTCCGCGCTGGACGAACTGCGCGCCACGGTCGGCCTGCTCCGCCAGTCCGGGGACCCCACCGCGCCCACCGAGCCGACCGCCGGGCTCGAACGCCTCGACGACCTCCTCGGCACCTTCCGCGACGCCGGGCTCCCCGTCCGCCTCGTCACCCCCGAACCCCTCGCCGGCGGCCCCCTCCCCGCCGCCGTCGACCTCGCCGCCTACCGCGTCGTGCAGGAGGCGCTGACCAACGTGCAGAAGCACGCGGGCACCGGGGCGCAGGCCGAGATCAGCGTCGTACGGGTCGGGAGCCAGGTCGAGGTGACGGTCCTCGACGACGGGCGCGGCGCCGAGGCGGAGGGCCCCGCCGACGACGGCGGGCACGGGCTGCTCGGGATGCGCGAGCGCGCCGCCGC
>NZ_JAAGLR010000627.1 GCF_010548245.1 Streptomyces sp. SID11385 | reverse complement strand
GGGCTGCGCGGCGCGCTCTCCGACCGGCGCGGCACCCTCGCCGGCCGCCGCACCCTCGCCCTCGCCGACGACCGGGCGGGCATGCCGCAGCGCCCGGACGTCGAGGAGCCGGACCCCGACGCCGTACCCCGGCCGCCCGAGACGACGGCGGCGACGGCGGTCGTCGACCAGCTCCCCGGCACGTTCAACAGCGCGCCCGACCCCTTCTTCGACCCGCGGGCCGCCACCGAGGTCTTCCCCCGGCAGACCCCGGAGGCGCACGCGAGCGAGGCGAAGGGCGGGGTGCGTCGCTCGGCGCTCGTCGGGAGCCGCCGCAACCTCGTCGCGGCGGGCGCCGGGGCGCTCCTCGTCGCCGTGCTCGGCACCGTCGTCACCCTCGGCACGCTCTCCGACAAGGACGACGCCCCCGCCGACCGCGTCACCACCGAGCACTCCGCGAGCACCGACGACGACGGCGACGGCCTCGGCGCCGACACCCCGCCCGACGAGTCGGGCTCCACGGCGAAGGACCCGGCCCCCCGGCCCTCCGCGACCGACCCGGGCGAGGACGGCGTCCTCGGCACGGCGGACGACCCGACGCCCTCGGCGCCCGCGAGCCAGTCGCCCGGTTCCTCGGCCTCGGCGCCGGACGACGAGGAGTCGAAGCCGGGCTCCGGGCCGAGCGACACGCACAAGCCCGGCGGCACGAAGCCGAGCAAGACCACGAGGCCCCCGACGGACCCGGGCCCCAGCCACTCGTCCCCCTCCACGACCCCGAGCGACCCGGACGAGCCCACGGGCAAGCCCACCGACCCCACCGACGACCCCACCGACCCCGGCGAGACCGACCCCTCCGAACCCGAGACGAGCAACTCCGCGAGCGACCCCGTCGCCAGCGTCACGGCGGGCGACCCGGCGAACTCGCAGGGGGCCGAGGTCGCGTAACCCGTGTACGAGTACCACGGGTGGATCACGCTCCGCGAGACGCCGGGCGAGGACGAGACCCCGCCGGGCGGCGCCCGGGCCGAAGACCTGGGAAGGGTCGTCGGGGGACTGCGCGCGCTCGTCGAGCGCCAGGACAGCCCGTACCTGTGCGACCTGCGGTGGATGAACGGAGAGCCCTTCGTCCACCTCGGCGGCCTGTCGAACCACGCGGGCCCGACGGCCGCCGCACTGGAGGAACTCTTCGCCTGGGTGGCCGCGCACGCCCCCGGTTCCTACGGGCTGCTCCACGTCCGTGACGACGAGGACCGGCGGCACGGCGACGTGGTGCGGGTGCTGAGACTGGCGCGCGGCACCGTCTCCGCGCACACCGAGCGGCTGCTCTCGCCGTGCGTGCCCGTGCTGGAAGACCCCTTCGACGCCGCGTCGGCGGACGACCGCCACACACGGTGAGCGGCCGGTGGTGCGCGGCGCGTGAGCGGGTGCCGGGTTTCTCCTGGTACGGGGCCCGGGCAGGCGCGTGATTCGGTCGAACCCACACAGTCGCATGGCATATGCCAAGGGCTGTGGCGCGGTGCGCGGGCGGGGCCCGGAGGGGCTGCGGGGGCGGTGACGCGGGGCGGGGGCCCGCCCCCCGTACCGCCCTCGGGTCAGAACAGGCGGAGCTTGTCGTCCTCGATGCCGCGCAGGGCGTCGTAGTCGAGGATCGCGCAGTCGATGCCGCGGTCCGTCGCGAGGACGCGGGCCTGGGGCTTGATCTCCTGAGCGGCGAAGATGCCGCGTACGGGGGCCAAGTGGGGGTCGCGGTTGAGGAGTTCGAGGTAGCGCGTGAGCTGTTCGACGCCGTCGATGCCGCCCTGGCGCTTCAGCTCGATCGCCACCGTGCGGCCCTCGCCGTCCCGGCACAGGATGTCGACGGGGCCGATCGCCGTCATGTACTCGCGGCGGATGAGCGTGTAGCCCTCGCCGAGGGTGTCCAGGCGGTCGGCGAGGAGTTCCTGGAGGTGCGCCTCGACGCCGTCCTTGATGAGGCCCGGGTCGACGCCCAGTTCGTGGGAGGAGTCGTGCAGGACCTCCGCCATCGTGATCACGAGCTTCTCGCCGCCCTTGTTGACCACTGTCCACACGGGAGTGCCCTCGGCCTCGCCCTCCTTGAGGGTGCACGGCGGGGACATCCAGTTCAGGGGCTTGTACGCCCGGTCGTCCGCGTGGATCGAGACGCTGCCGTCCGCCTTCACGAGGATCAGCCGGGGCGCGAGGGGAAGGTGGGCGGTGAGCCGCCCCGCGTAGTCCACGGAGCAACGGGCGATGACAAGGCGCATGGTCGGCAACGCTATCCGACCCGGACCCGTGCTCGCGATCCGCCCCGAAAGCACGGCCTCCCGGTGGCCAATTGTGTGCGCGCACGCCTGGTGTGCCCCCGGAGCCGTGCATAACGTGTTGGCAGGAGGTCGCGACACGAGCACGCTGCGTGTCCGGGCTCCCGCCCTGTCCGTGGACCCCCGCCGCTCGGGGGTGCGAGAGGAGTACCCATGTCGCTCGACGTCTCACCGGCACTGTTGGCACAGGCCGAGCGGGGCGAGGTGGACGAGGCCGAATTCGTCGACTGCGTCCGGACCTCGCTGCCCTACGCCTGGGAGATGATCAGCTCCCTGGTGGCTCAGCTGAAGGTGGACGGAGGGGACTTCGCCGACAACCAGACGCCGCCGCCCAGCGAGAAGGAGCGTGGCCAGCTCCTGCGCGCGCTCGCCAGCGACGCCATCAGGGGCGCGCTCCAGCGCCACTTCGGTGTCCGCCTCGCCTTCCAGAACTGCCACCGGGTCGCGGTCTTCCCCCTCGACCCCGCCGTCGACGAACGGCTCACGCGCTTCACCTCCGTCCGCGCCCAGCTCCTCAACCAGTCCCCGGAGCTGCGCGACTGCTGACCGCGCACGGAACTCCCGCCGCGTCGGGGGACGCTCCGTCCCCCGACGTAGCCGGAACTCATCACTCCGTCGCCCCGCGTCCGTCTGTTTTCAGGCCACGTGGAGCACGCTTCCTACGTCACCCGCGGCCCGCGTGCCGCGCGCGGCGCTCCGTTCAGTCCAGCAACGGCAGCAGCTCCGCCCCCGCCCGTCGCAGGTTCGCCTCCGTTGTCGCGAGATCGCCGGAGCCCTCGGCGAGCAGCGCGAAGCGCGTGATCCCGGTGCGTTCCGCCGTCGCCGCGAGCCGCCGCGCGGCCGTCTCGGGGGTGCCGACCGGGTGGATGCCGCACAGGAACTCGGTGTACGCGACCGGGTCCCGCATCCGCCGCTGCCTGCCGTCCACCGTGACGTGGGCGCCGAGCCCCTCGCGGAACCACTCGGGCATCGCCTTGACGAGCGTGTCGCGGGCCTCGGCGTCGCGGTCCGCGAGCTGGAGCACTCCGGCGCTGACGTGCGCGGCGGCGTCGATCCGCTCGGGCGCGAGCCCGGCCGCGCGCGCCTCGGCGCGCCACAGCTCGACCATCGACGCCTTCTCCTCGTCGCGCGCGTGCATCCCGAGCAGCATCGGCAGGCCGCGCCGCGCGGCGAGCCGTACGGTGCCCGGCGAGGTGCACGCGACGACGACCTCGGGGCCCGGCTGCCCGGGCAGCAGCGCCTGCGCCGGGCGCGGGACGACGCTCACCTCGCGGAAGGCGTACCGTTCGCCGCTCGCGCCGACCCGGCCCTCGCGCAGCCAGCGCAGGAGCAGGTCCAGGGATTCGGGGAAGTGCCGCTCGAAGGCGTCGAGCCCGGCGCCGAAGACCTCCAGGTCCACCCAGGGCCCGCCGCGCCCGACCCCGAGCGAGAACCGTCCCTCGGCCGCGAGGTGCAGGAGCGCCGCCTGCTCGCCGAGCGCGACCGGGTGCGCGGTGGGCAGCACGCTCACCGCCGTGCCCACGCGCAGCCGCCGCGTACGGCCGAGCAGCAGCGCGGCGAGCGTGACCGCCGAGGGGCAGGTGCCGTACGGCACGAAGTGGTGCTCCGCGAGCCAGACCGACTCGAAGCCGGCCTCCTCCGCCACCTCGGCCGAGCGCACCGCGCGGTGCAGCGCCTCTCCGTGGCCCTGGCCCGGGTACTGCCCCGCCAGGACGAAACTCCCTATCCGCATGAGCCGTTGACGCCTCCTTCGTGCCGTACGGGCCGGATCGCCCGCTGACGGCAACAACGCCTGACACGTGCCAAAGGCACGGCCTGCCGACAGGATTGGCGGATCGTCCGGGAAGCGGCGGGAGCGGGGGCCGCTTGTCTCGGCGCGAAGCCCGGGGGGCGGTACGCGAGGGCCCCCGGCGTGCGCCCCCGGCGCGCGGTCCCCTCGCGGGCGCGCGCGTACGCTGGACGGTATTCCCGTCCGGCCGCAGCCTGAGAGGTGTTTCAGTGTCCCCCCGCCGCAACCGCCCCAAGGGAGCCTCCGGCTCCGGACAGCGGGCCGACGAGGACCCGGGCAACCGCTACGGGCTGCACCGGACCGAGACCTGGCAGGGCGAGGAGTGGTCGGTGCGGCACGTCGCCGGCGCGAGCGCCGCCGGCAAGACGTACCGCTGCCCCGGCTGCGACCAGGAGATCCCCTCGGGCGTCCCGCACGTCGTCGCCTGGTCCGAGTACTCGGGCGTCGACGAGCGCCGGCACTGGCACAAGGCGTGCTGGAACGCCCGCGACCGTCGGGCGACGCGCGTCCAGCGCTCGCGCAACGCGCCGCGGTACTGAGCCCCCGCCGCCGGCGCTACCGATCGGGACGCGCGCTCACACGTCCCGCCGGTGCAGCACCGCGAAGGCGCAGCCGACGACCGCCGCCGTGAGGACGGCGAGGAGGCCGAGCTGGGGGAGCCCGTTGCCGTCCTGGTCGGGGGTGAGCAGGAGCGAGAGGGCGCTCGGCGCGCTGTACTCCATCATCTTCTGCCCGAACTCCTTCGTGGAGTCGAGGCCGACGAGGAAGAGGGGCAGGATCGTCGGCAGGAAGTACACGCCGAGCATCGTCGCGATCGCGCCCGCCGAGTGCCGCAGCATCGTCCCCACCGCGAGCGCGAACATCCCGAGCAGCGAGACGTACAGGCTCGCCAGGAGCGCGGGCCGCCCCCAGTGCAGGTCCGCGCTGTCCGGGACGAAGGGCGCGCTGGCGGTCGAGACGATGCCCGTCGAGACCAGCACGGCGACGAAGCCGATCGCCGAGAAGACGAGGAACTTCGCGGCGAGCACCCGGTGCCGCTGCGGCGCGGCGGTCAGGGTCGGGCGGATGAGACCCGTCCCGTACTCGGAGGAGATGACGAGGACGCCGAGCGTCAGCAGGCAGATCGTGCCGAGCAGCAGCCCGGGGAAGGCGAAGAGCGTCGCACGGTCCTCGGAGCCCATCTGATCGCCCACGGTCGCGGCGAAGAGGAGCCCGACGCCGACGACGAGCAGCACGAAGACGCCGAGCGTCCAGAGCGTCGAGCGCACGCTGCGGATCTTCGTCCACTCGGCCCGCAGCGCGTGCCCGAGATGCGCGCGCACGATCGGGATGGGCGACTCGTACGGGGCGGGCGGCGCGGGGGAGGCGGGGACGTACGCGGCGGCCACGACGGGCGCGGGCCGGGCGGGGGTGGGCGTGGCGCCGGGTGT
>NZ_JAAGLR010000599.1 GCF_010548245.1 Streptomyces sp. SID11385 | reverse complement strand
ACTGGCGGCCGAGCCCGAGCCGGCCGAGGTCGTCCCCGAGGCGGCGCCCCCGGCGCGCGCCAGGCGCCGCGTCGTCCGCGAGGTGGCCGCTCCGGCGACCTCGGCCTCGGACGAGGACGCGGTGCTCGTGGTTCCGGCGGCGGAGGCTCCCGCGGCGGAGACCCCCGTCGAGGAGGCACCCGCCGAAGCCGCTCCCGCGAAGAAGACGGCGGCCCGGAAGACGGCGGCGAAGAAGACGACGGCCGCCAAGAAGACGACCGCCGCGAAGAAGGCCCCGGCCAAGAAGGCCGCCACGAAGAAGGCGACGGCCGCGAAGACGGCCGAGGCGGCTCCGGAGGCTCCCGCAGAGGAGGCTCCTGCCGAGGAGGCGCCCGCGAAGAAGGCGGTGCGCAAGACGGCGGCGAAGAAGACGACCGCCGCCAAGAAGACGACCGCCGCCGCGAAGAAGGCGCCGGCCAAGAAGACGGCTGCCAAGAAGGCGCCCGCGAAGAAGACGACGGCGCGGAAGGCGGCGGAGTCGCCGGAGGGCGCGGAGTCCTGAGCGGTGTCCTGAGCGGACGGCTGTGAGAGGCCGTCTCCGTCCCTACGGGGGCGGGGGCGGCCTCCTCGCTTCGGGGGCGGCCTCCTCGCTTCGGGGGGGGCGCCGTGCCCACCCTTCCCAGCCCTCGGCCGGGGGAACCCCACGCCCGGTAGGTGCTGGGCCGGGGCCGGTTTGACCCTCTGTGCGGGGGACCCGTAGTCTTGGCCCTTGGCGTCTCTGGCGCCACCTTCTGAGCACCCCACCTCCGGGCGGACGGCGTTCTCGCCGTCATGAGCCCCGGGGAGGCCGCTCATCCCTCCTTCGGTGGACCGGGGTTCTCCCCTGCCTCCGGCGGGCGGCTGGCATCAGGAGGTCCCGTTTTCGAGCACAGAGAGTGAGATCCGCGTGTACGCCATCGTGCGCAGCGGTGGTCGCCAGCACAAGGTTGCTGTCGGCGACATCGTTGAGGTTGACAAGATTTCCACTGCCAATGTGGGCGACACGGTCGAGCTCTCGACCCTGCTGCTCGTCGACGGCGAGGCCGTCACCAGCGACCCGTGGGTGCTGGCCGGTATCAAGGTCGTGGCCGAGGTCGTCGACCACCACAAGGGCCAGAAGATCGACATTCTGCGCTACAAGAACAAGACCGGCTACCGCCGTCGTCAGGGCCACCGCCAGCAGTACACGGCGGTCAAGGTCACTGAGATCCCCACGGCTGCGAAGTAAGGGACTGAGGAGACATGGCACACAAGAAGGGCGCGTCGTCCACCCGGAACGGCCGCGATTCCAATGCTCAGCGGCTCGGCGTGAAGCGCTTCGGCGGTCAGGTCGTCAACGCCGGTGAGATCATCGTCCGCCAGCGCGGCACCCACTTCCACCCGGGCGCCGGTGTCGGCCGCGGCAAGGACGACACCCTCTTCGCGCTCGACGCGGGTGCGGTCCAGTTCGGCACGAGCCGTGGCCGCAACGTCGTGAACATCGTCCCCGTCGCCTGATCAGTCACCACCTGATCAGCCGTATCGGCGGCGCGTGACCTCACGCGTGGTTTTTCGCGAGGGCGGACTCCCTCCCACCGACAGCACCGGCGGGAAGCGAGTCCGCCTTTCGCGCGTTATGCACCACTGGCGTGCGATCCCGCACCCTTGACACAACTCGTAGCACCTTTCACCCGCAGTACTGGAGGCACACCCATGACCACCTTCGTGGACCGCGTCGAACTGCACGTCGCCGCGGGTAACGGAGGCCACGGCTGCGCCTCCGTGCACCGGGAGAAGTTCAAGCCGCTCGGCGGCCCGGACGGCGGCAACGGCGGTCGCGGCGGCGACGTGATCCTCGTCGTGGAGCAGTCCGTGACGACGCTCCTCGACTACCACCACAGCCCGCACCGCAAGGCCACCAACGGCAAGCCCGGCGAGGGCGGCAACCGCTCCGGCAAGGAGGGCGAGGACCTTGTCCTCCCCGTCCCCGACGGCACCGTCGTGCTCGACAAGGCCGGCAACGTCCTCGCCGACCTCGTCGGCCAGGGCACGAGCTTCGTCGCCGCCACCGGCGGTCGCGGCGGTCTCGGCAACGCGGCGCTCTCCTCGGCCCGCCGCAAGGCGCCCGGGTTCGCGCTGCTCGGCGAGCCGGGCGACGCCGGGGACCTGCTCCTGGAGCTGAAGACCGTCGCGGACGTCGCGCTCGTCGGCTACCCGAGCGCGGGCAAGTCCTCGCTCATCTCGGTGCTCTCGGCCGCCCGCCCGAAGATCGCCGACTACCCCTTCACGACGCTCGTCCCCAACCTCGGCGTCGTCACGGCCGGCGAGACGGTCTTCACCGTCGCCGACGTGCCCGGCCTCATCCCCGGCGCGAGCCAGGGCAAGGGCCTCGGCCTGGAGTTCCTGCGGCACGTCGAGCGCTGCTCGGTGCTCGTGCACGTCCTCGACACCGCCACGCTCGAATCGGACCGCGACCCGGTCTCCGACCTCGACGTCATCGAGGAGGAGCTGAAGCAGTACGGGGGCCTCAACAAGCGGCCCCGCGTCGTGGTCCTCAACAAGATCGACGTGCCGGACGGCAAGGACCTCGCCGAGATGGTCCGCCCCGACCTGGAGGCGCGCGGCTACCAGGTCTTCGAGGTCTCCGCCGTCGCGCACACCGGGCTGCGCGAGCTGAGCTTCGCGCTCGGCGACCTCGTCGCGCGCTACCGCGCCTCGAAGCCGAAGGAGGAGGCGACGCGCGTCGTCATCCGCCCGAAGGCCGTCGACGACGCCGGGTTCACGGTGACGCTGGAGGACAACGGCATCTACCGCGTACGGGGCGAGAAGCCCGAGCGCTGGGTGCGGCAGACCGACTTCAACAACGACGAGGCCGTCGGCTACCTCGCGGACCGGCTCAACCGGCTCGGCGTCGAGGAAGCGCTCATGAAGGCGGGGGCGCGCACCGGCGACGGCGTCGCGATCGGCCCCGAGGAGAACGCGGTCGTCTTCGACTGGGAGCCCACGATGCTCGCGGGCGCCGAGATGCTCGGCCGCCGCGGCGAGGACCACCGGCTCGACCCGATGCGCCCCGCGGTGCAGCGCCGCAGGGACCGGCAGGCGGAGCGGGACGAGGCGCAGAAGCAGTTCGACGGCTTCGACCCCTTCGGGGAACTCTGAGCCACGGCTTCCCTCGCGGGCCCCGCCACCCCACGGGTGCGCGGGGCCCGCGCTTTTCCGACGCCCCGGTACGTTTCCCCACCCGAAACCGCACGAAGTATCGGCCGACAGTGCGATAAGACCACCCGGAAGGACGGCGTCTCCGCGCGAGGCGGACGATCCGCTGGGAGCGTGGGGCCATGTCTCCCGTCCCGCCCCGCCTGAGCGTCATCGTCCCCGTCTACGACGTCGAGACCTACCTCCCCGCGTGCCTCGACTCGCTCGCTGCGCAGACGCTGCGCGAGATCGAGGTGATCGTCGTCGACGACGGCTCGCCGGACGGCTCGGCCCTCATCGCCGAGGAGTACGCCCGGCGCGACCCCCGCTTCCGCCTCGTGCGGCAGGAGAACCAGGGACTCGGCGCGGCGCGCAACACCGGGATCGACGCGGCCCACCCGGACGCCGAGTTCCTCGCCTTCGTCGACAGCGACGACATGGTCCCCGCCGACGCCTACCGGCTCATGCTCGCGAGCCTCGACGCGAGCGGCTCCGACTTCGCGACCGGCAACGTCCGGCACATCGACTCCCGGCGCGTGTGGCAGTCGCCCATGCACCGCTTCCTCGGCGCGGGCGCCGAGCAGCGCACGCACGTGACGCGCAAACAGAAGCTCCTCACCGACCGCATCGCCTGCAACAAGGTCTTCCGCAAGGACTTCTGGACCCGGCACGGCCTGCGCTTCCCGGTCGGCGTCCTCTACGAGGACACCCCCGTCATCGTCCCCGCGCACTTCCTCGCCGAAGCCGTCGACATCGTCTCCGAGCCCGTCTACTACTGGCGCATGCGCGAGGGCGAGGCCGGCCCG
Source organism: Streptomyces sp. SID11385 (assembly GCF_010548245.1). Lineage (GTDB taxonomy): Bacteria > Actinomycetota > Actinomycetes > Streptomycetales > Streptomycetaceae > Streptomyces. Next base: position 18,978 of record NZ_JAAGLR010000599.1, on the reverse strand, counting down.
TCGATCACCCAGCGCCGCACCGAGCCCAGGGCCGTACGGGACCGGGCCGCCGCCGTCACCCAGGTGAGCCGCTTCCTCGCCGGACGCCCCGAACCCGAGGCCGCCCGGCTGCGCGCCGCCTTCGACCGCAACGTCCTCGTCAGCGACCTGTGGGCCTTCCTCAAAGTCCTCCCCGAGGGCGACGCCGAGTACCGCGCCGCGTTCGTCCGCGCCGCCAACGCCTTCCTCGACTGCGTCGACCCGCTGACCGTCCACCGGCTGCCCGCCCAGGCCCGCGTCAAATGGCTCCTCGTCCGCAAGCACGAGACCGAGGCGCTGCTCGGCATCCTCGCCGAGGAACGCGCGGGCGGCCGGGGGCGCGTCCACGGCGGGCTGCGCAAGTACGTCTCGTACGAGTCCGCGCCCGCCACCGGCGGGCCGCTGCCCAAGCGCGTCCACCGCATCGACCGCGACCTGCACCTGCTCGCCACGCTCAGGACCCTGTCCTGGGAGGAGGGCCGGCTGCGGCTCACCGGGCACGCCTGGATCGACCGCGTCGACCAGCCGGGGCCGCTGAGCGCGGTCAAGGCGCTCGCCCTCGTCGAAGAGGGCACCGGGCGCCGCCTCGTGCTGCCCACCCGCAACGTCCACTGCCCCGAGGCGACCGTCCTCGCGGGCCGCAAGCAGCACAACTACGACTGGTCCGGCTTCAGCCACCTGCTCGACCCCGCCCGGCTGCGCCCCGAAGGCGGCTGGCGCGAGAGCGTGTGGCGGGTCGGGATCGTCATGGCGGGCGGCGGCCTCGTACGGCGGCGCGGACTCGCGGCGAAGGGCCCCGACACGGCGGGCAACCCCCCGTACCAGTGGCTCGACGAGGACCACAGGCTCCTCCCGTACAGCGAGCGCGGCGTGCTGCGGCTGCGCGTCGAGCGGGTGCGCGCGCTCGTCACCGGCCACCGCCCGCTCGGCGACGACGCGGTCGGGATCACGGGCACCCTGCGCCGCCCGCTGGACGAGGCCGACCGGCTCGTCCTGCGCCTCACCAACCACAGGACCGGCGAGATCCATGACCACGACGCCGAGGTAGTCCGCGCGGCGGACCGGACGGACTTCACCGTACGGGTGCCGCTCGACGCGGTCGCCCTGCTCCCGGGGACCGTCGCCGCCGAGACCGGCGAGACGGCCGAGGCGGGCCAGGAACGCGAGGACGCCCGCGCCGCCGCCGACGCGAGCGCGGGCACCGCCACGGCGGACGCGGACCTGCGCCCCGTCCCCGCCCCCGAGAGGGGAAAGCCCGGCTCGCCCTCCGGCACGCCCACGCCCGTCGCCGCCGCGGCCCTCCTCGCCGCCCGCAGGGCCTGGAGCACAAGCCTCGTCGTGATCCCCGCGAAGGGCCCGCGCCGCCACTACTCCACCGTCGTGCGCGACGGCCTCGGCGACCTCCAGGTCAGGCTGCCCGCCTCGCTCGCCCCCGGCGCCGAGCAGTACGAGGTCGCGCTCCTGAGCGGCAGCAACGGCTACCTCAAGATCGTCGGACGCGCCCTCCAGGCCCGCCTCACCGAGGCGACGTGGCAGGACGGCACGTACACCCTGAGCGGCAGCGCGCCGCTCGACCTCGCCGGCGCCGCCTTCGTCGTCAAGGCGCGCGACCGCTTCGAGGAGCACCCGGGCGAGGTGCGCACGCTCCCCGGCGGGCGCTTCGAGGCGCGCTTCACGCCCTCGCGCATGTCCCGCGGACAGCACCTCCCGCTCGCGAGCGGCCGGTGGAACTTCTTCCTCCGCGTCCCCGGGCAGCCGCTCGACGTGCCCTTCACGATCGACCGGCTCTCCGTGCCCGCCTTCCCCGTCCAGGGGACGGCCGACGGGCGCGACTACGAACTCCAGGCCCGCTGGCACGACTTCCCGCAGCTCAACTGCCTCTCCGAACTGGGCACGCACGAGCGCGGCGCCTACCACCAGGCGCGCCTGCGCAGGGACGTCTACGAGGCGGGCCGGTCCAAACCGCTGCGCGACGCCGTGCTCTTCATCAGTTACAACGGCAAGCAGTACTCGGACAGCCCCCGCGCCGTCCACGAGGAACTCGTCCGCAGAGGCAGCGACCTCGAACAGCTCTGGCTCGTCCGCGACGACCGGACGGCACTGCCGCCCACCGCGCGCAAGGTGCGGCTGTGGAGCGAGGAGTGGTTCGACGCCCTCGCGCGCGCCCGGTACATCGTCACCAACGCGCACCTGCCGCACTGGATCGAACGCCGCCCCGGACAGGTCATCGTGCAGACCTGGCACGGCACGATGCTCAAGAAGATCGGCCTCGACATCGAGGCCCCCGCCTTCAACCCCGACTACCACGAGCAACTGCGCGCCGAGACGAGGAACTGGACCTTCCTCGTCTCCGCGAACCGCTTCAGCACCCCGATCCTGCGCCGCTCCATGGGCTTCGACGGCGAGATCCTGGAGACCGGCTATCCGCGCAACGACGTGCTCTACGCACCCGACCAGGCCGAGCGCGCCAAGGAGATCCGCGAAGCCCTCGGCGTGCCGCCCGGCAAGCGCGTCATCCTCTACGCCCCCACCTGGCGCGACGACGACGCCCACAGCCAGGGCCGCTTCCGCTTCGACCTCAAACTCGACACCGAGCGCGCCCGCGCCGAACTCGGCCACGACCACGTCCTCCTGGTGCGCCGCCACTCCAACACCGTGGACGGCGTGACGGGCGCGGGCGACGGCTTCGTCCTCGACGTCTCGGACTACCCGGACATCTCCGACCTCTACCTCGCCGCCGACATCCTCGTCACCGACTACTCCTCCGTGATGTTCGACTACGCGCACCTGCGCCGCCCCATGGTCTTCTTCACCTACGACCTGGAGCACTACCGCGACACCCTGCGCGGCTTCTACTTCGACTTCGAACGCAACGCCCCGGGCCCCCTCGTCCGCACGACCGACGAACTCCTCTCCGCCCTGCGCAACATCGACCGCGTCATCGCCGACTACAGCGAGCGCTACCAGCTCTTCCACGAGGAGTTCTGCGACCTGGACGACGGCCACGCGACGGAACGACTGGTGGAACGGATGCTGGCGGAGGGGCGGGGCTGAGGAGCCCCCGGGCACCCTCCGCCGTGCGCGGGTTCAGCTCTCGTGGCGCAGTTCCTGTCCCACGCGCAGCATCCGGTCGATGACCCTCGACGTCGCCCGCCCGTCGTCGAGCGCGCAGAAGCGCTCGTGGAACGCGCGGAAGCGCTCCGCGTACGTCGCGCGGACGGTGTCGATGTCGCGGATCGCGCCGATCAGCGAGGCCGAGTCCGGGATGAGCGGACCCGGCGCCTCGCGCTCGAAGTCGAAGTAGAAGCCGCGCAGGACATCGCGGTAGTGCTCCAGGTCGTACGTGAAGAAGAGCATCGGCCGCTGGAGGTTCGCGTAGTCGAACATGGCCGAGGAGTAGTCCGTGACGAGGATGTCCGCGACGAGGTACAGATCGGCGATGTCCGGGTAGTCCGAGACGTCGAAGACGAAGCCGTTGCCCGCCCCGCTCACACTGTCCACCACGTTCGAGTGACGGCGGACGAGAACGACGTGGTCCCGCCCGAGCCTGCGCTCGGCGTCCTCCAGGTCCAGTTGGAGGTCGAGGCGGAACTGGCCCCTGCGGTGCGCCTGGTTGTCCCGCCAGGTCGGCGCGTACAGGACGACCTTCTTGCCCTCGGGCACCCCGAGCGCGCGGCGCACCTCGGCGGCGCGCCGCTCCTTGTCCGGGGCGTTGAGGGAGTCGTTGCGCGGGTAGCCGGTCTCCAGGATCTCGCCGTCGAAGCCCATCGCGCGCTTCAGGATCGGGGTGCTGAAGGGGTTCGCGGAGACGAGCAGCGACCAGTTCTTCGTCTCGGCGCGCAGTTGCTCGTGGTAGTCGGGGTTGAAGGCGGGGGCCTCGATGTCGAGGCCGATCTTCTTGAGCATCGTGCCGTGCCAGGTCTGCACGATGACCTGTCCGGGGCGGCGTTCGATCCAGTGCGGCAGGTGCGCGTTGGTGACGATGTACCGGGAGCGGGCGAGCGCCTCGTACCACTCCTTGCTCCACATGCGGAGCGGACGCACGGTGTCCGGCAGCTCCACCTGGTTGTCGCGCACGACCCACAGCTGTTCCAGGTCGCTGCCTCTGCGGACCAGTTCCTCATGGACGGCGCGCGGGCTGTCGGAGAACTGGCGGCCGTTGTAGCTGATGAAGACGACCGAGTCGCGCAGCGGCTGGGAGCGGCCGGCTTCGTAGGCGCTCTTCCGGAGGCGGACTTGGTGGTACGGGCCCTGCTGGCCGACATCCAGGTCGGAGAGGCAGTTGAGCTGGGGGAAGTTGTACCAGCGCGCCTGGAACTCGAAGGTGTTGACGCCCACCGTGCCCACGACGGGGAACCGTTCGACGGCGAGCCGGTCGATGACGAAGGGGATGTCGAGGGAGCGTCCGGGAATCCGCAGGAGGAAGTTCCAGCGTCCTGTGCGCAGCGGCAGGTTCTTGTTCGGCCCGGACATCCGGCCCGGTGCGAAGGAGGCGACGAAGGTGCCGTCAGGCAGGAGCCGCAGTTCGGCCTGCTTCTGGTCGGCACGGCCGCGCGCGGAGACGAAGAAGGCGGCGTCGTCGAGCGGGACCGGTGCCGAGCCGTGGAGGATGAAGCGCTCTCCCGTCCACTCCACCTTGGTGACGCGTGCCTGGAGCGGTCGGCCGCTGAACTTGAGATAGCCGTTGTTACCCGCCTGGCAGGCGACCTCGTAGTCCTCGGCACCCGGGGCGAGCGCGTGGGGAAGTGCGAACTGCGCGTCGGCGAGGCCCGCTCCCACGACCGTGGACAGGTTCCGTGAGGTGCCGTCCGGGGCGGTCACGATGAGAGCGGTGCTCCAGTTGCGGCGCGCGGCGAGCGCCGTCGCGGCCGCTTCCTCGGCGCGCGGGTACTCGGGCAGCAGCGCGACGTCGGCCAGCGGGACGAAGACCTCGAAGTACGTATCCGCCCCGGCCTGCGGGCGCACGGTGACCGGGTACTCGAGTACTTCGCCCGTACCCCGGTTGGTCACCCGCAACGCGACGTGCTCGCTCGCCCCGATCGAGTCCCGGACCTCGCCGCTGACGGCGATCGAGCCGTCCACCTCGCGGTACCCCGTGACGAGCGCGCGGACCCGCTCGATGCGCAGGCGCAGGGCGCCCTTCTCGGTGAAGGGAAGAAGGCGGTGGTCGCGGTCGAGCCACTGGTAGGGGGGCGCGCCGGGGCTGTCGGGGCCCTTCGCGTTGATGGCCCGCTTGCGCAGGAGACCGCCGGAGGTCATGGCCATCCCCACGCGCCAGACGCCCTCTTCCCACGTGTCGCCCTTGCGCAGGCGTCGTGGGTCGATGTCGGCTTCCCACCCGGACCAGTCGTAGTTGACGTCAGTGGTTTTCGAGGCGGCGGTCGCCTCGGGGGTGTGGACGTTGGGCACCGGGATCAGCAGTGGGCGCCGGCTGCCGACCTTCTGGATCGCGAGAACCTTGACCGAGCTGTGCTTGCCGGGCTGGCTCATCCGCTGGATCGCGGCCTGTCCCGCGAGCCGCAGCCGCCCGCCCCGCCAGGACACCTCACGCAACGACGTCCACAGCTTCAGGTCCTGGTCCACCCGGAGGGCCTTCTTGGGCAGGACCTCGCCGATCCCCTTCACGGAGGGGAAACTCGCATACTTGCGCAGCAGCCCCTCGACCTCGCCCCGGTCGCCCTCTCGCTCGGCTTCCAGCAGGGCCACGAGTTCCGTGAGGGCGTGCTTGCGGACCAGGAGCCACTTCAGGCGCGGCTGGGACTGCATGCCGAGGACGATGTCGGGATCGATGCCGTTGAGGAAGCGGTTGACACCACGGATGAACTCGGCGCGGAACTCCTCGTCCGCGTCGGGCAGAACGGCCAGGAAGAGCCGCAGGTCACTGGTGAGAACCGATCGGTCGTAGGCGACTTTCAGTTCCTTCGCCTCGGGTTCCGGGCGCGCTGCGAGAAACCTGCTCACGCCCTCGACCGCCGCGATCCGGTCCCGCAGTCCGCGCACCTCCGTGCGCCGCTGGGTGATCGAGGGACCGCCTTCGCCGTCCCGGAGCCGCCAGTGGTACGTCGGCTCGCCGACCACGTCGACCGCCTCGGCGAGGAAGTGCGCGGGCACCATCACCGGTGTGTCCTCGTACAGGACCCCCTCGGGGAACGTCAGGGCGTGCTTCTCCCAGAACCTCCGCCGGAACACCTTGTTCCACGCCGTACGGTCCGCCAGCAGCCGCCGGTTCTCGTTCACGTGCGTCCGCTTGGCCGTCCCGTTCCGCAGGAAGCGGTGCATCGGGGACTGCCACACCCGCGTCGAGTTGATGTGCAGCACGTTCCCCGAGACGAAGTCGGAGCCGCTCTCCTCCAGGCTCGCCAGCATCAGGCGGTACGCGTCCGGCGGCACCGTGTCGTCACTGTCGACGAAGGTGAGGAACTCGGCCGCGGGATGCATGTGTTCGACGCCCGTGTTGCGGGCCGCGCCCAGGCCCGCGTTCTCCTTGCGCACCAGCCTGAAGCGGGAGTCCTGCGCCGCGTATTCGGCACATATTCGCGCGGAGTCGTCGGGCGAACCGTCGTCGACCATGATCACTTCGAGGTCGTGGAAGGTCTGCGCGCGCAGGGAGTCCAGACAGGCCGGGAGATACGCCTCCACGTCATAGACGGGGACGATGACGCTCAGGCGCGGGGCCATGGGGGAGAGGTCCATTCTGCAGTTCGTGAGGTCTTCAAGCCGTCTCGGCGGGGGGCGGCTCGGGAGCGGTGACGGGCTCAGCGGCGCCGGAGAGGGGAGGGAGCGGGAAGCCGCCGCGCCCCTGCCGGTCGGTCGCGCGGTCCTCGTCCGTGCCGCGACCGGCCCGGTCCGCGGGGACCTGCTGCCGCGGGATGCTCATGCCGTGGCCCGGCTGCGGGAACAGCTCGGAGTACGCGGCGAACGCCTCGCTCACGGGCGCCGCCGGGCGCTCGCGGGGAGTGCGGGTGGGCGGGGGACCGAAGAAGGAGTCGGCGTCGAGCGGGGCGGACGCGGGGAAGGGCTCGGGCGCGGACACGGCCCACGCGGGGACCGAGACCTCGGGCTCACTTGCCACGAGGTCGATGTCGGTGCGGGCATCGGTGTCAGGGGCGTCCGGCTCGGCGTCCAGGTCCTCTGCCTCGCGCTCCTCCTCGTAGGCGAACCCGGCTTCGGCGCGGGGCTCCACCACGGACACGGGCTCCGGCACGAACTCCGGCCGTGCCACGGGGTGCGGCTCTTCCGGGTACGCGGGCTCCTCCGGGTACGCGGGCCGCTCCTCGTGCGCGGTCGCCGTCACGTACGCGGGCTCTTCCCCGTACGAGGGCTGCTCTGCGTACGGCTGCTCCGCGTACGCCGGTTCTGCCGTGTACGCGGGCTCCGCCACGGTCACCGGCTCCGCCACGTACGTCGGCTCTGCCGCCTGGGACCGCTCCGCGGCGTGGTCCCGTCCGGCGACGTATGCCCGCTCCGTGTGCTCCGGGCGGGGGCGGGCCGCGAGTTCCGAGGGGGAGGGGACGTGCGGGCGTTCGGCGAGCGGGGTCACGGGTATCTCGCGGTCGTCCCCGAGGAAGACCTTCCGCACCACGCGTTCGGCCGCCCGGCCGTCGTCGAAGTCGCAGAAGCGCGCGCGGAAGGCGGCGCGCCGCCGGTCGGCCTCCGCGTCGCGCCAGGCCCCGCCGCCGAGTATGTCGAGCAGTTCGTCCTGCGTGCGCGCGAGCGCCCCCGGAGCCTCCGAGAGGAGGTCGAAGTAGACGCCGCGCACCGTGGAGTAGATCTCCCAGTCGTCGGCGAAGACAACGATCGGCCGGTCCAGCAGCGCGTAGTCGAACATCGCCGAGGAGTAGTCGGTGATGAGCGCGTCCGCCGCCAGGTAGAGGCTCTCGACGCGGGGATGGGCGGACACGTCGATGATCCGGCCCGTGGCGCGCAACTCCTCGACCTGGGGCGAAGGCTTGTAGAAGTAGTGGCCGCGCACGAGGAGCACCGTGTCGGGGCCCAGCTCGGAGGCGAGACGCGCGAGGTCGACACGCGGCCGGAAGCTCTTCTCGTAATCGCGGTGGGTCGGCATGTAGAGCAGGGCCGTGGTGCCCTCGGCGAGGCCGAGTTCGACGCGCGCCGCGAGCACGTCGGCCGCGCGCGCGTTGACGAGCGCGTCGTTGCGCGGGTAGCCGGTCTCCAGCGTCTCGTAGCGGCTGGGGTACACGCGCTCCCAGACCCGCGTGGAGTGCGCGTTCGACGAGAGGCTGTAGTCCCAGCGGTCGCAGCGGCGCAGCAGGTCGGCGAAGTTCATGCTCGTGGAGATGGGGTACTCGCGCTGGTCGAGTCCCATCCTCTTGAGCGGGGTGCCGTGGTGCGTCTGGAGGTGGATCTGCCCGGGGCGCTTGACGAGGCGGTCCGAGAAGTTGACGTTGTTCACGAGGTACTTGGCGCGCGCGGCGACCGTCCAGAAGTCCCGCGAACCGAGCGGCACAGCCCGTACCCCGCGCGGCACGCTGTCCATCCGGTCGGGGCGCACGGCCCACACACGGCGGACATGAGGTGCCAGGCGGGCGAGTTCGGCGTCGATCGCCGCCGGGTTGCAGGAGACCGAACGGCTCCAGTAGGAGGAGAAGAGCGCGAGGTTCTCGTCGAGGTCGGTGTGCTGCTGCGAACGGTAGAAGAGGCCCATGGCCCGCTTCTTGGAGCCCGTCACGGCCTTCCGCGCCTTGGTCTTGACGACCTGGCGGGTGCGGACCGCGGTCGCGGAGCCGGTCATGAGGGCGTACGCGTCCCGCTCCAGCATCGCGAACTTGTAACCGTCGCGCCCGGCGGGCCGCGTGAAGCCGGCCGGGACCCGGCGGCGGTAGTCGTGTGCCGCGCGGTGGAAGAACTCCGCCTTCGCCTCCTCGGGCAGCCGCCCGGGCCGCTCCAGGATGGTGAGGTAGTGGTCGATCATCTTGCGGAACAACGGACCACGCCAGCGGTCGAGTCCGGGATGGCTGTCGAGGTAGGCGAAGACGCGGTCGTACTGGTCGAAGGCGTCGAAGTGCTTCCGGCTGACCGTGCTCAGGATGCTGCCGCCCTCGCGCCGCTGGCGGTAGTGGACGCACACCCGGTCGAGCACGGCGAGGGTCTCGGCGGCCGCCATGGCGCAGTACGTCCAGGGCGCGTCCTCGTAGTAGCCCGTGGGGAAGGAGAGGCCCGCGCGTTCGACGAAGTCCCTGCGGTACGCCTTGTTCCAGGCCACCTGGAGGAGGTTGAGCAGTTCGGGGCGGTCGGTCAGCGCGAAGGCGACGGGGCCGTCCTCGCGCAGGTGGCGGGCGAGCGAGTTGCGTACGAGACGGCCGTCCCAGTAGGCGCGCGCGTAGTCGAAGACGAGGATGTCGGGCGAGGCAGCCGCGTCGAGGCGTTCCGCCATGGCGCGCAGACTGCCGGGCAGCAGGACGTCGTCGCTGTCGAGGAAGAGGATGTAGTCGCCGCGGGCGCGGGCCAGGCCCACGTTGCGGGCGCTCCCGAGGCCGACGTTCTCCGGCAGGTGCACGGCCCGTACGCGCGCGTCGTTCGCCGCGTACTCATCGAGGATCTCGCCGCACACGTCGGGTGAGCAGTCGTCGACGCCGATCACTTCGAAGTCGCCGAAATCCTGTCCGAGGACGGAGTCCAGGCATTCACCCAGGTATGCCTGCACCTTGTAGACCGGTACGACGATCGAAAAACGCGGCATCTCTGAAGACCTGCTCCACGGACCTGAAGGATGGGGGACTCGCGTGACACGGAGGAGCCCACGAGCGCGGCGACAGCTTATGTGATTCTTTTGAAGTTTCCTGAGAGAAGGTAGTGCTATTGGCTGGGGTGATGTTGTCGCGTTTCGATCTTTATCTGATCGCAAATGCGGACAGAGGTGCGGAAAGTGATACGCCGCAGGGCTCTTCCCCGGGGTGATTCGGATCACCCCCGAGCTGTGCGATGCTGCCGTGGACGAGGAAGAGGTGCCGAGATGACGTGGCTGGTGACAGGTGGTGCCGGGTACATCGGGGCGCATGTGGTGCGGGTGCTCGTGGGGGCGGGGGTGCCGGTCGTCGTGTTCGACGACCTGTCCACGGGGGAGGCCGCGCGGCTGCCCGGCGGGGTGCCGCTGGAGACCGGGAGTGTGCTCGACCGGGCGCGGCTCGACGCGGTGCTCGGTGAACACCGGGTGACCGGCGTGCTGCACATCGCGGGCAAGAAGCAGGTCGCCGAGTCCGTCGAGCGGCCGCTGCACTACTACCGGGAGAACGTCGAGGGACTGCGCGTCCTGATGGAGGCCATGCGCGCCGCCGGCGTCGAGCGGCTCGTCTTCTCCTCCTCCGCCTCCGTGTACGGGGTGCCCGAGCCCGAACTCGTCACCGAGGACACGCCGTGCCTGCCGATCTCGCCTTACGGCGAGACGAAGCTCGTCGGCGAGTGGCTGCTGCGGGACGCCTCGCGCGCCTACGGGCTGCGCACCATCGCCCTGCGGTACTTCAACGTCGTCGGCGCGGGCCTGCCCGAACTCGCCGACAAGGGTGCGGCGAACCTCGTACCGCTCATCTTCGAGCGTGTCGACGCGGGGCTCCCGCCGCTCGTCTTCGGCGACGACTACGACACCCCGGACGGCACCTGCGTGCGCGACTACGTGCACGTCCAGGACATCGCCGAGGCCCACCTCGCCGCCGCGCGCCGCCTCGACGGGGCGCCCGAGGGGACCGCGCTGCGGCTCAACATCGGTCGCGGCGAGGGCAGTTCCGTACTGGAGATGATCGAGCGCGTCCTCAAGACGACGGGCCGCACCGACCTCGTCCCCGAGGTCGTCCCGCGCCGCCCCGGCGACGCGGCCCGCTGCGTGGCCTCCGCCGACGCGATCCGCGCGGAGCTGGGCTGGAGCGCGCGGTACGGCCTCGACGACATGATCGAGTCCGCCTGGCAGGGCTGGCGCCACCTCCACGACTGAGCGCGAGCCGGGGCCTGGGAGGCGCCCGCCCGGGGCCGTGCGCGAGAAACGGCGGCCCGCCCCCGTGGTACCAGGGGACGGGCCGCCGTTTCGTGGCTGCGGGCGGGGCCTCAGTCCGCCGTCCGCTCCAGCGAGTCCGCCTCCGCGGGAGCGAGGGCGTCCGCGGCGAAGTCCCGCTCCTCCTCGCCCTCGGCCACCGCGGCGCGCGCGGCGGCGGCGCGGTCCGCCTGGGTGGGGACGAGCGTCGTCGCGCCCTCGCGGGCGAGCTGCCGCTCCTCGCGCTCCAGCGCCTTGGCCGACAGCGCCTCGACGGCCCGCGCGAAGCGGGACTGGGAGCTGGGCTCGTCGGGCCCGAGCAGATACTGCTTCAGTTCCCCGCGTGCCCGCGCGAACTCGTCCTGAGAGGCGTCCCGCACCGCCGCGAGCAGTCCGGGGATCTGGGCGGCGTCCGGGGTGAGGATCGTCGCGGCCCGTACGGTCGGGAAGTCGGTCCTGAACTGCTTCTCGCTGACGCCCGCCGTGTTCGCCACCGCGTACGGCTTGCCGCTCGCGAGGTAGTCGGACACGACGCTGGAGACGTCGCTGATGAGCAGGTCCGCCTGGTTGAAGCAGGAGTAGAGCGCGGGGCGCGGACCCGTGATGATCTGGTGCGCGTCCTCGGGCAGCGAGGCCCAGTAGGCGTCCTCCCAGCGGCTGGTCGCCTCGGCGACGGCCTTGTCGCGGCCGCCGGAGGGAGTGCCCTGGACGAGCATGCGCTCCATCTCGTCGGAGCCGTCGCGGTAGTCGGCCGCGGTGAGCCGGTCGAGCTCGGCCGCGAGCCGCTCCAGCTCCGCCGAACCCTTGTCCTTCGCGTCCTTCGCCACCGGGCGCCCGCCGTTCGCGGCGCGGATCAGCTCCTGGATGCGGTCGTTCGCGGCGCCCGCGCGCGGGTCCACGGAGCCCGTCATCGGGTGCGGCTTGTAGAGGAGCCGTACCTTCGGGTCGGCGAGCAGCCGCCGCACGATGTTCTCGCCCGCCTCGATGACCGAGGTGTTGCCCGGCTGCCCGTCCCAGCCCTCCCACGTCGGCGCGTAGAGCACGGTCGTGCGGGACCTGCCCGGGGCCGCCGTGTCGATGCCCTTGAGCTGCGGCCGCCCGATCTCGACGATGTCCTTGTCCTCGACGCCGACGTCCGCGAGGGCGTACCGCTCGCGCGCGGCGGGCCCCGCGACCCACACCTCGTCGTACGCCTTCGCGTACGGGTTGCAGCTGGAGAGCTTGTCGCTCTCGCCGTGGTTGACGAAGGCGTGCTTGATGCCGGGCATGCGCAGGACCTGAGAGGTCTTGCCCGAGTTCGACGGGTGGATGAGCGACTTCAGCGTGGACTGCTCGATGCGCATGAGGTGCGCGACCTTCGGCAGGCACAGGATCGGCAGGTCCGTCGCGGCGATCTTCTGCACCATGAACCGCTCGCGCAGGACGATGACCGGCCGTCCCGGCAGCGCGGCGAGCGGCTCCAGCCACATGTTCGCCTGGTACGCGGACGAGGCGCCGCCCGAGAAGTACATCCCGGTCGTCGGGCCGTACGCGGCGAGCCACTCGTCGAGCCAGGCCAGCGCCCGCTCCTCGTTGAGCGCGCGGCGCCGGGGCAGCAGGTGCACGGCGAGCCGGACGATCCCGGCGAGCGAGAGGACGAGCGAGACGCCGATCCCGGCGAGCGCCCAGACGGTCTCGTCGGCGGCGACGGTGGCGAGCAGGCCCACGGTCGCGGGGAGCCCGAAGCCGAGCAGCCGGTGCCCCGGTCGGCGCAGCAGCAGCGCGGGCGGCGCGGCGGTGAGCTTGAGGCCGCTCGTGTCGATGTTGCGCGTCACGAAGGGCAGCGTGCGGGTCCTGCGGACCAGGATCGCGGCGCCCTGCGAGACGAAGTGGAGCCCGTACACGGCGAGGAGTCCCACGAGCAGGGCGGTCCAGCCGCCCTCGTGCTCGGCGTCCGCGGTGCGGACCACGCCCACGACGAGCAGGAGATCGCGGAGCACCTGGCGCAGGGTGGCGTCCACCCGCAACCGTCCGAGCCGCGCGAGCGTCTGCTTCAACCAGCGGTGGAGTGCGAGCTCGGTCACCAGGCCCACGGCGGAGGCGCCGACGAGCAGCCAGGGCAGCGCCAGGGCGGCCCCCACCGCCGAGGCCACGAAGCTCGCGGCGAGGACGGCGGTGGGGAGCAGTCTGCCGAGGGCCTGACTGCGAAGAGCGAGAGAGGTGGGGGGCACTACTCAGACTCCAAGGACTCGGATCGGGGAAGAGAACACGTACACATCCGAAAGCAGGGCCACGGGGGCGTGACGAGGGACCCGCGGCGAGGCGAACCGCCGGGTACAACGGTAGGGCGACGCTTTGGGTAGCGGCTGCGGGCGGCGGACCGGGAACACTGGGGGAAGTTCCGGTGACGTTGCCCGGCCGTCCTGCCCGCCCGGTATTCGATCATGCTCGTGAAATCAGCGAACCCGCCGGTCAGGAGGACGACTCCACTCCACCCTTCCATGTCCTGACGGGCATTCCCGAGGGCATTGTTGAGAAGAGTGTGAGAAGAATACGACGGTTGCCTGTGATCACTCGCACGCAGTGTCCAATTCCTCACACCCGAGCGTGTCACCGGCCGGTCACCGGAGCCCACGCCGTCCGCAAACGCCCGCGAACGCCCGTGAACGCCCGCGAACGCCCGGAAAGACCCGGGAAACGTCCGCCAGGCGGAACGCGGAGGTGCCCGCGCGCCCCGGCGGGCTAGATTGCCGGAGCCACGAAGAACCGCGCGGCACGAAGCACGGGCGAGCGGCATCGAGCAGTACGAGGGACACCGGACGGCGGGCCCGGCGGGCCGTGGAGCCCCGGGGCCGGGAAGTGGGACAGCGCGTGACAGCGGCAAGGCAGCGGGTGGCCGAGGCCCGCAGGATCGTGGTCAAGGTCGGCTCCTCCTCGCTCACCACGGCCTCGGGCGGACTCGACGCGGACCGCGTGGACGCCCTCGTGGACGCTCTCGCGGGCGCGCGCGGGCAGGCGAAGGGCAAGCGGGACCTCGTCCTCGTCTCCTCCGGCGCCATCGCCGCCGGGCTCGCCCCGCTCGGCCTCACGCGCCGCCCCCGCGACCTGCCCCGGCAGCAGGCCGCCGCGAGCGTCGGGCAGGGCCTCCTCGTCGCCCGCTACACCGCCTCCTTCGCGCGGTACGGGGTCCGGGTCGGCCAGGTCCTGCTCACCACCGCCGACACGAGCCGCCGCTCCCACTACCGCAACGCCTACCGCACCCTGGACCAGCTCCTCGCGATGGGCGCCCTGCCCGTCATCAACGAGAACGACACCGTCGCCACCGACGAGATCCGCTTCGGCGACAACGACCGCCTCGCGGCCCTCGTCGCCCACCTCGTCCACGCCGACCTCCTCGTCCTCCTCTCCGACGTGGACGGCCTCTACGACGGCGACCCGGCCGCCCCCGGCACCTCGCTCGTCCCGGAGGTCCGGGACCCCGCCGAGCTGCGGGGCATCGAGATCGGCAGCGCGGGCCGCGCCGGGGTCGGCACCGGCGGCATGGCCACCAAGGTCGAGGCCGCCGCGATCGCCGCCGCCGCCGGGGTGCCCGTCGTCCTCACCTCGGCGAGCCGCGCCGGCGAAGCCCTCGCGGGCGGCGCCACCGGCACGTACTTCCACCCCACGGGCCGCCGCTACGCCGACCGGCTCCTGTGGCTCCAGCACGCCTCGACCCCGCAGGGCGCGCTCGCGCTCGACGCGGGGGCCGTACGGGCCGTCGTCGAAGGGAACGCCTCGCTGCTGCCCGCGGGGATCACCGGTGCCACGGGCCGCTTCAGCGCGGGCGACCCCGTCGAACTGCGCGACCCCGACGGCAGCCCCGTCGCACGCGGCCTCGTCAACTACGACGCCGAGGAACTGCCCCGGCTCCTCGGCCGCTCGACCCGTGAACTCGCGAAGGAACTCGGCCCCGCGTACGAGCGCGAGGTGGTCCACCGCGACGACCTCGTCCTGCTCCGCCGCCCCTGAGGAACCCACCCGGCCCCCCGCCTCACCCGCCGAACGGGTTCCCGAGTCCGCGCGCACGGCCGAAAGCGCTCACCCGCCGGGTTGCGCTTGGGCAAAACGCCCGCACGCGAACGCCGGGACTGCTCCACTTTGAGAGGGCGGCCCTCGCGGCAGGCGGGGGCCCGCGGTCCGGCGGGACGGAGGCCGTGGTGGTACGAGCACAGCCAGGGGCACGGCCCCGGACGCTCAGCAGCGTGCGGAACGTGGAGGTGCGGCGCAGGGAGCAGCGGGAGCAGGAGGAACGCCGCATCGAGCCGGAGTCGGTCGCCCCCGCGCCGAAACACGCGCGGCTGTGGCACGTGACCCTCTCGGTCTCGGGCGAGCGCACCCCGCTCCCCGACGTGCGCCGCGCACTCGAACAGCTCGCCCACGACCACCCCTTCCTCCTCACCAGCCGCTACGCCGCCGACCACGCGGAGATCCGCTACTGGGAGGAGGCCCGCGACCTCCACGACGCGGCGGCCCTCGCCCTGCGCCTGTGGGGCGAGCACCGCCACACCGCCCACCTCCCGCCCTGGGAGATCGTCGGCCTGGAGGTCGTCGACCGCGAGACCTACCACCACCGCGTGGCCGAGAACGCGGGCCCCCTCCCGGCGGCGCCGGTGGGGGTGCATCCCTTCCGGGGGCGGGGGAACGGCGAGTAGGGGCACTTTTCAGCCAAGCTGAACAAGGAGAAGCCCCTCCGGCACTCGCAGAGCGGAGCCGGGGGCGGGGCCCGCGGGGTCCACCCGCCGAAACGCGAGGACCCCGCCCCCGCCCCCGGTCTACGCTCGGGCCATGACCCAGCTCTCCCCGTACGACACGATGACCCCCGTAGCCCAGACGACCTACCGGGCCCGCGCAGCGGCAACAGAGCTGGCCCCCCTGACCCGCGCGGTCAAGGACGACGTCCTCCTCGCCATCGCCGACGCGATCGAGGTCCGCTCCGCCGAGATCATCGAGGCCAACGCCCGCGACATCGCCCGCGCCGAGGAGGCCGGCACGCCCGAGGCCACGGTCGACCGCCTCCGCCTCACCCCCGAACGCGTCCGCGCCATCGCCTCGGACGTCCGCGGCGTCGTCGCGCTGCCGGACCCGGTCGGCGAGGTCGTCCGCGGCTCGACCCTCCCCAACGGCCTCGACCTGCGGCAGATCCGCGTCCCGCTCGGCGTCGTCGGCATCATCTACGAGGCCCGCCCCAACGTCACCGTGGACGCCGCCGCGCTGTGCCTGAAGTCGGGCAACGCGGTCCTGCTGCGCGGCTCCTCCTCGGCGGTCGAGTCGAACACGGCCCTCGTCCGGGTCGTCCGCGACGCGATCGGCGGTGCGGGGCTGCCCGCCGACGCGGTGCAGCTCGTCCCCGGCGAGGGCCACGAACCGGTACGCGAGCTGATGCGGGCGCGGGGCCAGGTCGACGTGCTCATCCCGCGCGGGGGCGCCGGGCTGATCCGCACCGTCGTCGAGAACAGCACCGTCCCCGTCATCGAGACCGGGACGGGCAACTGCCACGTCTACGTGGACGCGCAGGCGGACGTGGACATGGCCGTCGAGATCCTCGTCAACTCCAAGGCGAGCCGCCCCAGCGTGTGCAACGCCGCCGAGACGCTGCTCGTCCACCAGGACATCGCCCCCGCCTTCCTCCCGAAGGCCCTCGCGGCGCTCGCCGAGGCCGGGGTCACGGTCCACGGCGACGAGCGGGTGCTCGCCCACGCGGACGGCAGCGGCGCCACCGTCGTCCCGGCGACCGCCGAGGACTGGGAGACCGAGTACCTCTCGTACGACATCGCCGCCTGCGTCGTCGACGACCTCGACCGCGCCGTCGCGCACATCCGGCTGTGGTCCTCGGGCCACACCGAGGCGATCGTGACGACCTCCCAGGCCGCCGCGCGCCGCTTCACCCAACTGGTCGACTCGACGACGGTCGCCGTCAACGCCTCGACCCGCTTCACGGACGGCAGCCAGTTCGGCTTCGGCGCCGAGATCGGCATCTCCACCCAGAAGCTCCACGCGCGCGGCCCCATGGGCCTGCCCGAACTGACCTCCACGAAGTACATCGTCACGGGCGACGGCCACGTCCGCTGAACGCGCGGAAGGGCCCCGGAGGTCACGCCGCCCGGGGCCCGTCACACCATCCGCTCACCCGATTTCCGTACCGCACGCCTAATTTTCCTACCGTCTGCCCAAATCGCCCGCACCGGTCTACTCTGATCCTGTGCCGGAGGACGTGGGGGGCGCGCCGTTCGCGGACGGCTGGGAGCCCGACGACGACCACGACCACGGACGCGCGGACGAGGAGTTCGCCGCCGTGGTCTTCGACGAGGACTTCGTACGGGGCGCCCGTATCCACGAGCCCTCCGCCGTCGAACGACTGCTCGCCGCCGCCGAGGCGCGCGCGGAGGCCGAGGCGAGCGGCCGGGGCGGACGCCGGCTCGGCGAGGAACGCGGAGACCCCTCCGACGCCTACGACCCCCTGACGGACTGGGGCGGCGGCGAGGAGTACGACGAGTACCGCGACGCCCGCGCCCTCGAACACCGCGGCCGTATCCGCTGGCACCGCCCCGTCGCCTGGATGCTCGCCCTCGTCCTCGGCGTCGGCATGGTCGCCCTCGCCTTCTCCGCCGTCTACCGCGGCGCCTCCGGCACGGGCGACGACCCGCTCGCCCCGCCTCCGCCCTCGGCAGGCAGCGAGCAGGGCGCGAACGCCGTCGGGCAGCAGCCCAGCGCGTCGCCGGACTACTCCCGCCCCGTCGTCCAGGCCACGCCACGTACCCCCTGACCCGGCCCCGCGCCGCCTGTGCCGCGTACGGCCCGACCCCGCCCCGCGCCGCCTCCCGCACGCACGGCCCGACCCGGCCCCGCGCCGCCCGCAGACGTACCACCACGTCCGCCGCGCCGCCGCACGACCTAGGCTGAAGGCATGGCAGGGGCAACGGAACCCCCTGAGGGCATACCTCCCGAGGGAGGCGGCCCGGACAGGGACGAGGAGTACCGGTCCGTCGTGTTCGACGAATCGTTCGTCAACGCTGCCCGACTCCAGGAACTCTCCGCCGACGAGCGCCTCCAGGGCGAGCACACCCCCGCCGTCCGCAGCCGCCCCCGACGGGGCCTCAACCGGCAACTCCTCGTCATGGCCGTCGTTATCGTGCTCGCCTTCGCCACCGCCGTCGTCATGGGCGTGCGCACCGGCGAGGTCACCGCGTCCTCGGCCGCCGCGCGCCGCACCGAGGCGCTGCGCACGACCGTCATCCCGCTCGCGCCGCCCGACCCCGTCCACGGCGCCCGCACCGCCGCCGACGTCTACGCGGCGAGCCCCGCCGCCGGCTTCCGCACCGGAGCCGCGGGCATCTCGGTGCCCAAGGGCGCGACCGCGACCCAGCACTACACGCAGGGCCAGGTCATCGAGGCGCTGCGGATCGCCTCCGACTACCTCGTCAGCTCCTCGCTCGACCCGCGCGTCCTCTCCGGCGGACCGGCCACCGCGGTCCGCGCGCTCGTCGACGAGGGCCAGTGGCGCCAGTTCGACGCGAGCATGAACAACCCGCGCCCGGACGGCCGGCACGCCGCCACCGGCTGGGTCGTCCGCTTCGACCCGCACGAGGTGAGCCTCGCCGACCCCCGCCACCCCGCCCGCGTCAACGGCACCCTGCGCGTCGAGGAGCGCGGCGGGACCCTGGAGGTCACCTCCGACCACGTCTTCGCCTACGCGCTCCGCGCCCCGAAGCCCGGCTCGCTCGTCTCCCTCCTCAGCGTCCGCCGCGAGCTCCACTTCCGCATCGACCCCGCCGACCTGCGCGGCCACCGCGCCGAGGTGCTCACCTCGACCGTCCAGGCGGGCCCGCTCGACTGCGCCACCGAGTCGGCCGACCGCCTCCACCCGCTCCTCGCGGGCGCCCGCGCGAGCGGCGGCGGGCCCGCGCAGGGCACCGACCCGTACGCGCCCGACGCCTCGACGACCCTGTGCGGCACGCTCGCCG
>NZ_JAAGLR010000571.1 GCF_010548245.1 Streptomyces sp. SID11385 | reverse complement strand
CGGACCGGGTGCGCTCGCGGCCCTGCGGCGCGCCCTGCGGGCCGCCCGGGTGCTGCGCGTCCTCGCCGCGCGCGGCGCGCTCCTCCTTCTCCCTCTCGCTCATCGGCGTGCGCAGCACGACGGGCGGGATGGGACGCGACCCCGGAATGTTGATCTTGATCCGGGTCGTCATGGTCGTCTCGGTCCTGCGCTCCTCGGAGCGACCCGCGCCGGAGGCCGCGGCGTCCTGCGGGGCGGCTGTGCCGTCCTCGCCCTGCGCCGGGGTGCCGTACGGGGGCGTGCCCGAGGGGTAGGCGGCACCGCCGCCGCTCCCCCGGGGGCCGGAGGACGAACTCTCAGTATCACGACTCAAGGCAGGCTCTCCTGGTTGGCTCCACCGCCCGTCACGACCTCCCGCGAGGGGGCTCCCCGGCCGAAGGTGGGGGGTGGCTCGGCGGCGCGCACCACCATACTGGCCGCCGGACGCCCTCCGTCCGGCCCGCTGGCCGAAGTCGGGGCTTCCGGGGCTTTCGCGTGAATGGTGACGTGCGCGGTCACGACATTGCCGGGTTCGGTGCCGGTACGAGCCCGGGTACCCCGTCAGGCGTTCGTACGCACCGCTCCGGGTCCGGCCCAGCCGCCCGGCCGCCCGCCCGTGGCACAGATCACAGCCACGGCCATGCCGCCGAGCAGGAACCCGTACGAACCGAGCCCGGCCCCGAAGACGTAGTCGCCCTCGGGGCGTGTCGTGGTGAGCAGTACGACGGCGACGAGCCAGCCGACGGCGGGGATCAGGCCCCCCGCGAGGGTGCGGGCGAGGCGGGCGCCCCCGTAGCAGAGCCCGGCGAGCGCGGCGAGCGCGAGGGCGAGGCCGCCGGGCGGCAGCGCGCCCTGGACGAGCGCCCCGGCGAGCCCCGTCACGAGGCCGAGCAGGGCGCCGCCCACGTATCCGGCGACGCGCGCGGGCTTGGGCGGCGTGGTGAGGAAGTGGCCCTCGGGAGCGGTGCGCTGGGCGGGGACCTTGGGCTTGTTGCTCATGACTGCGGCTCCCTGGAGGCGGAGGAGGAGGGCGGCACGAGCCCGGCGAAGAGCCCCGCTTCGAGGCCGTCCGCGCCCGGCGGCCCCGCCTCGCCCCGTACCAACTCGTAGTACTCGATGCCGAAGACGGGCTGGGCGAGGTCGTTGGAGAGGGCGAAGAGGGGTTCGGCGACGGTGATCTGAGTGGCGTGGGCGCGCATCGCGGCGAGCTTGGCGGGGAGGTGGGCGCGGGCGTCGACGGCGGTCGTGACGCGCGCGGCCTCGACGACTCCCGGGACGTCGTCGACGGCGGCGAGCCGGGCGAAGGGGCTGTCCGGCAGCGCGCGGCGGGCCTCGGCGAAGGCGGCCTCGGCGACGGGGCGCGGGAGCCGGTTCCAGTAGGTCTTGGCGATCGTGTGCGCGGGCCCGGCGGCGGGCAGCAGGCCCGGCTCGGCGGCGAGTTCGGCGGCACGCATCGCGACACGGTGGGCCTGGATGTGGTCGGGGTGGCCGTAGCCCCCGTCGGGGTCGTACGTGACGAGGACATCGGGCCGTACCTCGCGGATGACCGCGACGAGGTGCCCGGCCGCCTCGTCGAGCGGCGCGGACCAGAAGGAGCCGGGCCGGTCGTTCTGCGGCGCGCCCATCATGCCGGAGTCGCGGTAGCGGCCGGGGCCGCCGAGGAAGCGGTGGTCGCGGACGCCGAGGGCCGCCATGGCGCGCGCGAGTTCGCCGACGCGGTACGTGCCGAGCCGGTCGGCGCGGTCCGCGGCGAGGGGGGCGAGCGCGGGCGGGATGATCTCGCCCTCCTCGCCCAGGGTGCAGGTCACGAGGGTGACCTCGGCGCCGCTCGCGACAGCGGCGGCCATCGTGGCACCGTTGTTGATCGACTCGTCGTCCGGGTGCGCGTGGACGAGGAGCAGTCGCGGGCGGGCGTTCTCGGTCATGGGCCCAGCCTACGAGCCCGCGCCGGACGGGCCCCGCGCGCCACCCGCCGGGAGCGGGCGGCGGGCCCCCGTGCCCCCCGCCCTCACTCCTCGTGGCCGCCCGGGGTGGCGGCGGCTCAGAACTTGATGTCGCCCAGCATCCCCGCCACGTTGTTCGTCAGTTCCCTGATCGTCGGTGCGACCGAGGAGCCGGCCAGGAAGAAGCCGAGCAGCACGCAGACGACCGCGTGCCCCGCTTTCAGCCCCGACTTCCTGACGAGCAGGACGACGATGATCAACATCAGGACCACCGCCGAAATCGAGAGCGCCACGGCGGCTCACCTCCCATGCTCGCGAACTGCGGAGAAGTCCCCCGGCGACCGGCGCCGGGAGTGCGGCGGCACGGGAACAGCGCTGTCCCCGGGCACCCGCTTCGCACGGCGGACCTGCACCCACCTTGCGCTACGGATCATAACTATGAGTGGCTGCGCACGAGTCGTCGCACCGGAGCATGAGGGGCGCACCGTACGCCAACCGGGCTTCTAGGCTGGGGCCATGACAACGGAGTCCCTGAGTTTCCCCCGCCAGTACGCGCGCAGTCAGCGCTTCACCCTCGGAGCACCCCGCTCCCTCACCGTCGCCCCGGACGGCTCGCGGATCGTTTTCCTTCGTTCCAGGTCAGGGACCGATCGTTCGCAGATGCTGTGGGTTCTTGACGTGACCGAGGACGGCAAGAGCACCGAGCGGCTGCTCGCCGATCCGGCCGCCCTGCTCGGCGCGGGCGGCGAGCGGCTCTCGGCCCGGGAGCGCGCCCGGCGTGAGCGGGCCAGGGAGAGCGCGGCGGGCATCGTCGGGTACGCGGGCGACGCCGCCCTCACGACGCTGGCGTACGCCCTGTCGGGGCGCCTGTGGACGACCGATCCGCGCTCGGGGGCGAGCCGTGCGCTCGCCGTGCCCGGGCCCGTCATCGACCCGCGCCCCTCCCCCGACGGCTCGCTGATCGCCTACGTGTCCGAGGGCGCCCTGCGGCTCGTGGCCGCGGACGGGAGCGGGGACCGGGCGCTCGCGGCGCCCGAGGAGGCTCAGGTCACCTACGGGCTCGCGGAGTTCGTCGCCGCCGAGGAGATGGACCGGACGCGCGGCTTCTGGTGGTCGCCCGACAGCGCGCGGCTCCTCGTCGCGCGCGTCGACGAGTCCCCCGTGCAGCGCTGGTGGATCGCCGACCCGGCGCACCCGGACCGCGAGCCGGCCGCGGTCGCGTACCCGAGGGCGGGGACGGCCAACGCGGACGTGCGGCTCTTCCTGTACGACCTCGAAGGGGGCCGCACCGAGGTCACCTGGGACCGCGCGCGCTACCCCTACCTCGCGCGCGTGCACTGGACGGCCGCCGGGGCGCCGCTGCTGCTCGTGCAGTCCAGGGACCAGCGGGCGGTGCTCTACCTCGGCGTGGACGAGGAGAGCGGCGCGACGCGGATGGTGCACGCGGACGAGGACCCGGACTGGGTGGAGCTGCGCGGCGGTTCCCCGGCGTGGACGCCGGACGGCAAGCTCGTACGGATCACGGACGAGGGCGGGGCGCGGGTCCTCGCGGTCGGCGACCGGCTGCTGACCGGCGGGACGCTCCAGGTCCGCGCGGTGCTCGACGTGGGCGCCGACGACGTACTGATCTCGGCCTCGGCGGGCGCGGAGGCGGCGGACCGCGAGACCGGCGAGATCCACGTGCACCGCGTGAGCGCGCTCGGCGTCGAGCGGGTCAGCGAGGGCGCGGGAGTCCACTCGGCCGTGCGCGGCGGCCCGTTGACGGTCCTGTCGACCGCGACCACGGACGCCTTCGGGACCACGTACCGGGTGCTGCGCGACGGCGAGGAGATCGCCCGCCTCGCCTCGTACGCCGAGACCCCGGGCCTCACGCCGCGCCCGGTGCTCACGACCGGGGGCGCACGGGGGATTCCGTGCGCGGTGCTGCTGCCGTCCTGGTACCGCGAGGAGGAGGGTCCGCTTCCCGTCCTCATGGACCCGTACGGGGGCCCGCACGGCCAGCGCGTCGTGGCCGCCCGCAACCCGCACCTGACCTCGCAGTGGTTCGCCGAGCAGGGCTTCGCCGTCGTCGTCGCCGACGGGCGCGGCACGCCGGGGCCCTCGCCCGCGTGGGAGAAGGCGGTCAACCGCCGCCTGACGCTGAGCCTGGACGACCAGGTGGACGCGCTCCACGGCCTCGCGGAGCGCTTCCCGCTCGACCTGACGCGCGTCGCGATCCGCGGCTGGTCCTTCGGCGGCTACCTCGCCGCGATGGCGGTCCTGCGCCGCCCCGACGTCTTCCACGCGGGCGTGAGCGGCGCCCCCGTGACGGACCTGCGCCTCTACGACACGCACTACCAGGAGCGCTATCTCGGCGACCCGGCGGCCGAGCCCGAGGTCTACGCGCACAACTCGCTCGTCACCGACGAGGGCCTCTCCGAGGCGCGCGAGCCGCACCGCCCGCTCATGCTGATCCACGGCCTCGTGGACGACAACGTCGTCGTCGCGCACGGCCTGCGCCTGTCCTCGGCGCTCCTCGCCGCCGGCCGCCCGCACGAGTTCCTGCCGCTCTCCGGCGTGACGCACATGACGCCGCAGGAGGAGGTCGCGG
The DNA here is from genome assembly GCF_010548245.1 of Streptomyces sp. SID11385. Lineage (GTDB taxonomy): Bacteria > Actinomycetota > Actinomycetes > Streptomycetales > Streptomycetaceae > Streptomyces. The sequence goes on along the minus strand of NZ_JAAGLR010000571.1, from coordinate 329 downwards.
AGAACCTGCTCCTCTTCCAGGTCGACTTCCTGCGGCGTTCGCTGGGCCTCAGCGCGCGGGAGGACTGACCGGCGCGGGGCTCGCCGTGCTCGCGCGCACCGGGGTGCGGAGCAGCGTGAGCACGGCGAGTCCCGCGAGGACGTACGCGAGGGTGCTGGCGAGCGAGAGTTGCAGGCGGGGCGTGCCGCTCAGCGCCCCGTCGAAGCGCTCCTGGCGCAGGGCCACCGAGAGCCTGACGAGCCCCCAGGCGAGGAGCATCGTCCCGGCGGCGGTGCCGAGCGCGCGCCCGGCCCGCGCGCGGGCCGCGCAGGCGATGCCCGCGGCGAGGG
>NZ_JAAGLR010000542.1 GCF_010548245.1 Streptomyces sp. SID11385 | reverse complement strand
GCGGGCTCCGGGTCCCGCGTCTCGCGCGCGGTGTGCGCCTCCCGCGCCTCGCGCGCCTGCGAGTCCCCCGCGAGCCGCGCGATCGCCGCGAGCGGGACCGGGAGCCAGTCGGGCCGGTGCCGGGCCTCGTACAGGACCTCGTACACCGCCTTGTCCGTCTCGTACGCGGTGAGCAGGTCCGCGTCCTCGCGCGGGTCGCGGCCGGCGATCTCCGCGTACCCCTCGCAGTAGGCGGCGCGGCAGGCCGTGGCCCACTCCGGCGCCCACGGTTCGTGCGAGCGGGCCGCGTAGTCGAAGGAGCGCAGCATCCCGGCCACGTCGCGCACGGGCGGGAAGGCGTGGCGGCGCTCGGCGAGCGGCCTGGCCGGCTCGCCCTCGAAGTCGATGAGCGACCAGTAGCCCTCCGCCGAGCGCAGGCACTGCCCGAGGTGCAGGTCGCCGTGGACGCGCTGCGCGGTCCACGTGCGGCCCTCGCGGCCCGCCAGGGCCAGCCGCGCGAACGCGGCGCGCAGCCCCGGCACGTACGGCTGGAGCTCGGGCACCGCCGCCGCGGCCTCCTCCAGGCGCCGCGTCATGTCCCCGGCGAGCGCGGCGAGCTGCCCGGGGCCGAGGGTCATGGCGGGCAGGGCCGTGGCGAGCGCCGTGTGCACCTCGGCCGTCGCCCTCCCGAGCGCCCGCGCGTCGGCGGTGAAGTCCTCGCCCGCGGCGAGCCGCCGCAGCGCCAGCTCCCAGCCGTCGTCCGAACCCTTCAGGAAGGGCTGGAGCACGCCGAGCACGTACGGCTCGCCGCCCGCGCCGCCCTCCGGCTCCGCCTGCATCCACGCGACCGGCGCGGGCACCCGCGCGCACCCCTGCCGCGAGAGCACGAGAGGCAGTTCCAGGTCCGGGTTGGCGCCGGGGACGACCCGACGGAAGAGTTTGAGGATGAACGTATCTCCGTACACGAGCGAGGAGTTGGACTGCTCCGAGCCGAGCGGCCTCGGTGTGAGGCCGCCCGGGATCGTGGTCCGCGCGTCGTGCCCGAAGCGCAGGGCGCCGAGCCGGCCCGGCAGTCGCATCCGTTCCAGGAGGAGTTCGGCCGGGCGCGGGTCCTGGAGCGCCTCGTAGACGACGTGCCCGGCGAAGGGCCCGGACTCCGGGCGGCCGATGCGCGCGTGCGCGAGGTGCGGCGGCAGCGCGCTCCGTACGCCGAGCAGGAGCTGGTAGCAGTCGCCCGGGCGGTCCGCGTCCTGGTCGGCGCGGACCAGGAGATGGAGGAGGCCGGGGCCGCCCCCGCGCCCGCCGCGCCAGGGCAGCAGTTCGGTGAGTGAGACGAGGGTGAAGCCGGTGACGGGGCGGCCCTTGCCGGCGAACCAGCGCTGCCGGGGCAGCCAGTCGCGCAGCAGCGGGTCGATCGAGGCGAGCAGTTCCCCCGGGTCCGGGACGGGGCTGGGGGAAGGGACGAGCGTCCTTGGGGCATCCGACATGGCGGCGGTCGTGTCCTTTCCCCGGGTACACCAGCAGGTTCACGCGCCCCGCGCGAAGCGGTAAGACCCTGGCGCGCAGGCCCCACGGTGACCGGTGGGGCAGTAGGGAGAAGTCCGTACGGTGACGGGCCGTTCGCTGGGCCGACCCGTCGGTGGTGCCGGTATTCCGGGAGGGTGCCCGGGGTGGGACACAGTATGCGGGTCGGGACCCAACGGACGTACGGGTCTGGTACGGGATTTCCCTGGCCGAAACCATACGGGCACGTGGGGGACGCGGCGACCGCAGCGCCGCCGCCCCGCACGCGTGTCGCGGCCCCCGCGCGGGGCGGGGGCCGCGCCCGTTCAGCGCTCGGCGGGGTCCTTGCGCAGCCGGAACCAGTAGAAGCCGTGACCCGCGAGGGTGAGCAGGTACGGCAGTTCACCGATCGCGGGGAAGCGCACACCACCGATGAGTTCCACCGGATGGCGGCCCGCGTACGCCTGGAGGTCCAGCTCGGTGGGCTGGGCGAAGCGCGAGAAGTTGTGCACGCACAGCACCAGGTCGTCCGAGGTCCCGTCCTCCGAGCGCAGCTCGCGCAGGAAGGCGAGGACCGCCGGGTTCGAGGACGGCAGCTCCGTATACGAACCGAGCCCGAAGGCGGGGTTCTGCTTGCGGATCTCGATCATGCGGCGGGTCCAGTGCAGGAGCGAGGCCGGGGCGGACATCGCCGCCTCGACGTTCGTCACCTGGTAGCCGTAGACCGGGTCCATGATGGTCGGCAGGAAGAGCCTGCCCGGGTCGCAGGAGGAGAACCCGGCGTTGCGGTCGGGCGTCCACTGCATCGGGGTGCGCACCGCGTCGCGGTCGCCGAGCCAGATGTTGTCCCCCATGCCGATCTCGTCCCCGTAGTACAGGATGGGGGAGCCGGGCAGCGAGAGCAGCAGCGCGGTGAACAGCTCGATCTGGTCGCGGTCGTTGTCGAGCAGCGGCGCGAGGCGGCGGCGGATGCCGATGTTGGCGCGCATCCGCGGGTCCTTGGCGTACTCCGCGTACATGTAGTCGCGTTCTTCGTCCGTCACCATTTCGAGGGTCAGCTCGTCGTGGTTGCGCAGGAAGATGCCCCACTGGCACCCGGCCGGGATCGCCGGGGTCTTGGCGAGGATTTCCGAGACGGGGTAGCGCGATTCGCGCCGCACGGCCATGAAGATGCGCGGCATGACCGGGAAGTGGAAGGCCATGTGGCACTCGTCGCCGCCCTTGGAGAAGTCGCCGAAGTAGTCGACGACGTCCTCGGGCCACTGGTTGGCCTCCGCGAGGATCACGGTGTCCGGGTAGTGCGCGTCCACCTCGGCCCGTACCCGCTTGAGCATCTCGTGCGTCGCGGGCAGGTTCTCGCAGTTGGTGCCCTCCTCGGCGTAGAGGTAGGGGACCGCGTCGAGGCGGAAGCCGTCGATGCCGAGGTCCAGCCAGAAGCGCAGCGCCGCGATGATCTCCTCCTGCACGGCCGGGTTCTCGTAGTTGAGGTCCGGCTGGTGCGAGAAGAAGCGGTGCCAGTAGTACTGCTTGCGGACCGGGTCGAAGGTCCAGTTGCTCGCCTCGGTGTCGACGAAGATGATCCGCGCGTCGCTGTACGCCTTGTCGTCGTCGGCCCAGACGTAGTAGTCGCCGTACGGGCCTTCGGGGTCCTTGCGGGACTCCTGGAACCACATGTGCTGATCGCTCGTGTGGTTCATGACGAAGTCGATGATGACGCGCATGCCGCGCTGGTGCGCCGCGTCCACGAACTCGACGAAGTCGGCGAGGTCCCCGAACTCGGGGAGCACGGCGGTGTAGTCGGAGACGTCGTAGCCGCCGTCACGCAGCGGGGACTGGAAGAAGGGCGGGAGCCACAGGCAGTCCACGCCGAGCCATTGCAGGTAGTCCAGCTTCGCGGTGATGCCCTTGAGGTCGCCGACTCCGTCGCCGTTGCTGTCCTGGAAGGACCGGACGAGGACCTCGTAGAAGACGGCGCGTTTGAACCAGTCGGGATCGCGGTCCTTGCGCGGGGTGTCCTCGAAGGTGTCGGGAACGGGCTCGTTGACGATCATGATGCGGGTGACCCTCCGATCAGCGGGGACGGTCGCAGGGTGAACACGTGCGCGGGCGTGGTGCCCGGCTCTAGGCGCACGTAGTTGGCCCTGCCCCAGTGGTAGGTCTCGCCGGTGAGCGCGTCGCGCACCGGGACGGTCTCGTGCCAGTCCAGGCCGAGCGCCGGCATGTCCAACGAGATCGTCGCCTCCTGGGTGTGGTGGGGATCGAGGTTCGCGACCACGAGCACGACGTCGTTGCCCGCCCGTTTGGAGTACGCGATGACCTGGTCCTGATCCGCGTGGTGGAAGTGCACCCGGCGCAGTTGCTGGAGCGCCGGGTGCAGCCTGCGCAGCCGGTTGAGCTTCGTGATCAGCGGGGCCAGCGAGCGTCCCGCGCGCTCGGCCCCTTCCCAGTCACGCGGTTTGAGCTGGTACTTCTCCGAGTCCAGGTACTCCTCGGAGCCGGGCCTCAGCGCCTGGTTCTCGTACAGCTCGAAGCCCGCGTACACCCCCCACGTGGGGGAGAGCGTCGCTCCGAGCACGGCCCGCGTGGCGAACGCGGGCGGCCCGCCGTCCTGGAGGTAGCCGTGCAGGATGTCCGGGGTGTTGACGAAGAAGTTGGGCCGCATGACCCACGCCGATTCACCCGCCAGCTCCTGCGCGTACTCCGTCAGCTCCTGCTTCGTGTTACGCCAGGTGAAGTACGTGTACGACTGCTGGAAGCCGACCGCGGCGAGGGTGCGCATCATCGCCGGGCGGGTGAACGCCTCCGCCAGGAAGATCACGTCCGGATCGCGCCCGTTGATCTCCGCGATCACCTTCTGCCAGAAGACGACCGGCTTCGTATGCGGATTGTCCACCCGGAAGATCCGCACCCCGTGGTCCATCCAGAAGCGCAGGACGCGGCACGTCTCGGCGATCAGGCCGGGCATGTCCTTGTCGAAGGCGATGGGGTAGATGTCCTGGTACTTCTTCGGCGGGTTCTCGGCGTACGCGATCGAGCCGTCCGGGCGGTGGTGGAACCACTCCGGGTGCTCCTTGACCCACGGGTGGTCCGGCGAGCACTGGAGCGCGAAGTCGAGCGCGATCTCCAGGCGCAGCTCACGGGCCCGCGCCACGAAGGCGTCGAAGTCGTCCAGCGTGCCCAGCTCCGGGTGCACCGCGTCGTGCCCGCCGTCCGCCGAACCGATCGCCCACGGCACGCCCACGTCCTCGGGCGTCGGGTCGAGCGAGTTGTTGCGGCCCTTGCGGTGCGTCGTCCCGATCGGGTGGATGGGCGGCAGGTAGACGACGTCGAAGCCCATCGCGGCGACCGCCGGCAGCCGCTCGGCCGCCGTCCGGAACGTTCCCGAGCGGCTGCGCCCGTCCGCGGTGACCCGCGCCCCCTCGGAGCGCGGGAAGAACTCGTACCAGGACCCGACGAGCGCCCGGCGCCGCTCCACCAGCAGCTTGAGCGGTTTCGAGGAGCTGACCAGCTCGCGCAGCGGGTGCCGGTCCAGGACCTCCACCACCTCCGGCGCGAGCGCGGCGGCGAGCCGCTGCCCCGGTGTGCGCGAGGTGTCGCGCAGCGCGTCGGCGGCGGCGAGCACCACCTCGCGCTTCCCGTCCTGCTTGGGGACCTTGCGCGCGGCGCGCTCGTGGAGCAGCGCGCCCTCCTCCAGGACGAGCGCGGTGTCGATCCCGGCGGGCACCTTGATGCCGGCCGCGTGACGCCAGGTGGCGAGCGGATCGCTCCAGCCCTCCACCTTGTACGTCCAGCGCCCCTCGACGTCCGGGGTCACCTCGGCGCCCCAGCGGTCGGTGCCCGGGGCGAGTTCCCGCATGGGAATCCACGGGCCCGGACGGCCGTCGGGGGACTTCAGGACGACATTGGCCGCGACGGCGTCGTGGCCCTCGCGGAAGACGGTGGCACTGATCTCGAAGGTCTCGCCGACGACGGCCTTGGCGGGCCTGCGGCCGCAGTCGACGAGCGGGGACACATCCAGCACGGGGATGCGGCCGATCGGGGTTTTCACGGCATCACCTGGTGACGTAGCGGGTGCGGGTGCGGGTGCGGGTGCGGGTGCGGGTGCGGGTGCGGGTGCGGGTGCGGGTGGTCGGGCGGTGCGGCGGGGCTGGGCGGGTGCGTCCCGCGCGGACCGGTCCCGTCGCGGCCCGGACCGTCCGGTCCCTTCGGGCCCCGCGGCGACCGCCCGCGCCTTCGCACCGTCTATCGGCAGCGCGGACCCGTCCGTTGACCGGGTCTTCACCCGATTCCCTCTCCGGTGTCCCTGGGGCATGGCCGCTCCTGTCCGCGTTCACCCGAGTGGGTGGATGGAAAAGGGGTGCTGCGGTGGGCTACCGCGGAAGCCTTCCCCCGGTATCCGTATGGGCAACCCGACGGCGTGTTAACTACTCGCTCATCAACACGGACACGATTCCGGCCACGTCACACGGCACCCGGGGGTGCGGCCCCGCCTCATCGGATTGTGGCTGGTGGGCGGGGACGCGGCGATTCGGTGGGCGCATTTGAGGGGCGCGGGGAGCGTACGGGGCACCGGCGCGCGCCGTGGTTGGCGCGGTACCCCCCGCGCTAGGGTCGCCGGGAAGCGGCCTTTGTCCCGGTAACGGAGCGGGTGGCGGTCCTGGTGACCCCCCCCGGGCCGGCCGGTGACGGGCGCTCTGTTCAGCTTCCTGACGCGAAGGCGGCACCGTGAAGGCCATCCGACGATTCACCGTCCGGCCCGTACTCCCCGAACCCCTGCGCCCGCTCGACGCACTCGCCCGCAACCTGCGCTGGTCCTGGCACCCCCCGACGCGTGAGGTGTTCCGCGCCGCCGACCCCGTCCTGTGGGAGGAGAGCGGCCAGGACCCGCTGCGCCTGCTCGCCGCGCTGCCCCAGGACCGGCTCGCCACCCTCGCCGCCGACGAGCGCTACGTACGGCGCCTCGGCGAGGCCGCCGCCGCACTGGACACGTACCTCTCCGACGGCCGCTGGTACCAGGAGCAGGACCCCGCGGCGCTGCCCGGCGCGATCGCCTACTTCTCGCCCGAGTTCGGCGTCACCGCGGCGCTCCCGCAGTACTCGGGCGGCCTCGGCATCCTCGCCGGGGACCACCTCAAATCGGCCAGCGACCTCGGCGTCCCGCTCATCGGCGTCGGCCTCCTCTACCGGCACGGCTACTTCCGCCAGTCCCTCTCGCGCGAGGGCTGGCAGCAGGAGACGTACCCCGTGCTCGACCCGGGCGAGCTGCCGCTCACGCTCCTGCGCGAGGCCGACGGGACCCCCGCCGAGGTCGCCCTCACGCTCCCCGCCGGGCGCGTCCTGCGGGCCAGGATCTGGCGCGCCGCGGTCGGCCGCGTACCGCTCCTGCTCCTCGACTCGGAGGTGGAGGACAACGACCGCGCGGCCCGCGAGGTGACCGACCGGCTCTACGGCGGCGGCAGCGAGCACCGCCTCCACCAGGAGATGCTGCTCGGCATCGGCGGCGTCCGCGCCGTCCGCGCCTACTGCCGCCTCACCGGCCACCCCGAGCCGGAGGTGTTCCACACGAACGAGGGACACGCGGGCTTCCTCGGCCTCGAACGCGTGCACGAACTGCTGACCAGCGAGAACCCCGCGCACCCCGACTTCGCCACCGCGCTCGAAGCCGTCCGCGCCGGCACCGTCTTCACCACCCACACCCCCGTCCCCGCCGGCATCGACCGCTTCGACGCCGAGCTGATCGCCCGCCACTTCGGCCCGAGCGCCGAACTGCCCGCGCTCGACGTCGAGGACGTGCTGCGCCTGGGCCGCGAGACGTACGAGGGCGGCCAGCCGCACCTGTTCAACATGGCCGTCATGGGCCTGCGCCTCGCCCAGCGCGCCAACGGCGTCTCGACCCTGCACGGGCAGGTCAGCCGCGAGATGTTCGCGGGGCTGTGGCCCGGCTTCGACGCCGAGGACGTACCGATCACCTCCGTCACCAACGGCGTGCACGCGGCCACCTGGGTCGCCCCCGAGGTCTTCGCGCTCGGCGCCGGACGCATCGGCGCCGCGCGCGCCGAGGAGGCCATGGCGGTCGGTGGCTCGCCCCGCTGGGACGCCGTCGCGGACATCCCCGACACGGACATCTGGGGGGTACGCGGACAGCTCCGCGCCCGCCTCGTCGGCGAGGTCCGCCGCCGCCTGGCCGCCTCCTGGCGCCAGCGCGGCGCGGGCGCGGCCGAACTCGGCTGGATCGAGGGGGTCCTCGACCCGGATGTCCTCACGATCGGTTTCGCGCGCCGCGTCCCCTCGTACAAGCGCCTCACCCTCATGCTCCGCGACCGCGAGCGCCTCACGCGCCTCCTGCTCCACCCCGAGCGCCCCGTGCAGATCGTCGTCGCGGGCAAGGCGCACCCGGCCGACGACGGCGGCAAACGCCTCGTGCAGGAACTCGTCCGCTTCGCCGACGACCCGCGCGTGCGCCACCGCGTCGTCTTCCTGCCGGACTACGGCATGGGCATGGCGCAGACCCTCTACCCCGGCTGCGACGTGTGGCTCAACAACCCGCTGCGCCCGCTGGAGGCGTGCGGCACGAGCGGCATGAAGGCCGCGCTCAACGGCGCGCTCAACCTCTCCGTCCTGGACGGCTGGTGGGACGAGTGGTACGAGCCCGACTTCGGCTGGGCGATCCCCACCGCCGACGGCAGCGCCCACCTCGACGAAGAGCGCCGCGACGACCTGGAGTCGGAGGCCCTCTACCGCCTCCTGGAGGAACGCGTCGCGCCGCGCTTCTACGACCGCGACGCGCAGGGCCTGCCGGGGCGCTGGATCGAGATGGTGCGCCGCACCCTCACGGGCCTCGGGCCCAAGGTCCTCGCCGGGCGCATGGTCCGCGGCTACGTGGAGGACCTCTACGCCCCCGCCGCGCGCGCCCACCGCGCCCTCACTCCCGAGGCGGCCGGGCAGCTCGCCGCGTGGAAGGCGAAGGTGCGCGGGAGCTGGGGGCAGGTGGCGATCGAACAGCCGGAGACGACGGCGACGGCCACGGGCGCCGAGTACGGGGCGAGCCTGGGGCTGCGCGCGCACGTCTCGCTCGGGGCGCTCGCGCCCGAGGACGTCGAGGTGCAGGTCGTCTCCGGGCGCGTCGACGCGGACGACCGGATCAGCGAGCCGCACACGGTGCCGCTCAAGCCGGTCGGGGCCGGGCCCGACCTGGAGGGCCGCTGGACGTACGAGGGTCCGCTCGCGCTCGACCGCACGGGGAGCTTCGGCTACACGGTGCGCGTCCTGCCCGCCCACCGGCTCCTCGCCTCGCCCGCCGAACTGGGGCTCGTGGCGGTACCGGCGGAGGCGAAGGGGGACGGGGGAGGCGTGCTGATGCGGTGAGGGCGGTGCGCGTGTCGGAGGAGCGCGGTGCGTTGATCCGATGAACGGGATGAACAGTAAGGGGCGTTCACCTGGTGAACGCCCCTTACCTCACGCCGTGCGCCCTGTCGTCAGCTCACGTTGATCGCCGCCCAGGCCGCGTCCACCGCCTGGTACTCGGCGGAGTCCGCCCCGTACAGGTCACCGGCCGCGCTGAGCGTGGCCTCGCGGGCGTCCGCGTAGTCCGTCGTCGACGTCATGTACTCGCTGAGCGCCTTGAACCACACCTGCGCGGCCTTGTCGATACCGATGCCCGTGACCGTCGAGTCGTCGTAGGTCGGCGAGTCGTAGGAGACACCGTTGACGGTCTTCGCGCCGCTGCCCTCGGACAGCAGGTAGAAGAAGTGGTTCGCCGGGCCGGAGGAGTAGTGGACGTCGGTGTTGCCGAGGTCGGCGGACCAGTAGTCGCGCGAGGCGCCGTCCTTGCTCGGCTCGTCCATGTACCGCAGCGGGCTGCCGTCGCCGTTGATGTCGATCTTCTCGCCGATGAGGTAGTCGCCCGGGTCCTCGTCGGTGTTCGAGTAGAACTCGACGGCGGTCGCCATGATGTCGCTCGTCGCCTCGTTGAGCCCGCCGGACTCGCCGCTGTAGTTGAGCCCCGCGGTCGCGGCCGTGACGCCGTGGCTCATCTCGTGCGCGGCGACATCGAGCGCGGTGAGCGGCGCGGCGTTGCCGGCCCCGTCCCCGTACGTCATGCAGAAGCAGCTGTCCTGCCAGAAGGCGTTGACGTAGTTGTCGCCGTAGTGCACGCGCGAGGTCGCGCCCTTGCCGTCCCCGGCGATCCCGGAGCGGCCGTGCACGTCCTTGTAGTAGTCCCAGGTCTCGGCCGCGCCGTAGGCGGCGTCGACGGCGGCCGTCTGCGGGTCGCTCGCGGTGCCGTCGCCCCACTCGTCGTCGTCATCGGTGAAGAGCGTGCCGTTCCCGGCGGAGCCGTTGCCGAGGTCGTACGTCTTGTGGCCGCCGCGCTCCGCGTCGGTGAGCGTGTAGCCGCCCGCCGCACCGCTCGTCCCCAGCGTGACGTCGCCGTTGTACTCGCTGTGCCCGAGGCCGGTCTCGACGCCGTCCCACCGCGCGAGGCGCTTTCCGCTCGTCGCGTCGGTGACGGTGTGGATCTCGCGCGGCGTGCCGTCCTTCGCGACGGACTTCGCGACGGACTCGTAGGCGAGCACGGGGCTGCCGTGGCGCGGCGCCCACACGACCTTCGTGGCGTCCTCGGGCGCTGCCTTGAGGGTCTTCGGGCTCGTGTCGACGGTGAGTTCCGCCTTGCTCGCGCGGTTGACGCCGACCTGCTTCCCGCTCTTCGCGGTGTGCACGACGAGGTCGCCGCCGAGGACCTTGAGGCCCTGGTAGGTGCGCTCGTAGCGCGTGTGCACGGTGCCGTCGCGGTCCTTCACGACGTCCTTGACGCGCAACTCCTCCTGGGCGCCGAGCCCGAGGGTGCGCGCGGTGGCCGCGGTGTCCGCCTTCGCCTCCTTGAGGAGACCGGCGCGCAGCGAGGCGGTCATCGTGAGCGGCGTCGCGGACGGGGTGCGGTCCGCCGCCGTGGCGGGGGCGCCGAGGGCCCCCGCGAGCAGAGCGGCGGAGGCGACCGCGGTGGCGGTCACGAGAGCCGTTCTGGAGAAACGGGAGGTACGGGACGTGCCGGGGTTACGGGACAACGCTGACTCCCAGTCGATTCGTTCCAGTGGGGGGAGCGCGGACCGGCCTCCTGGCCCGGCGGGGGGTGGCCCGGGTAGGGCGGTGCCCCGGCGGGGCCGTGCCTCGTGGGGAGGCGGACGACGGGCCGCGCGGTGAACTGACGGGCGTACGGGTGCCGCGGGGCCGGATCGTCGCGAGGGCGACCCGACCCCGAGGGGGTGGGGGGTGTGGCCGACCGTGGGGGGTGGCGCATCGCCACCTTCGCACCGTGGGGCACCGCGTGTCATGACCACGAAGAGAGCTTGGCCGGAACCGTGCCACCCGCTTGTGGCGGTGGCGCCGCGCCTCGCGCGCGGCGGGAAGGGGCACCCGGGTTACGCGTCGGTAGCTCAACGAGGCCGGGGGAGCGGTTTCCGCGCACATGCCACGAGGAGGTCCGGCGGGTCTGTGCGAGGGCTGTGAGCGAGACTGTCAAGGGCCCTGTGGGTGCGGGCCGTTGGCTGGAAAGTGAGGGAGGGCCCCGCTGCTGCCGGTGGCGGCGGGGCCGCCGGTCTCACTCGCCCTCCGTGTTCCCGCTCCACACCCCCGCCCGCGCCGCCGTCGCCGCCGCGTGGGCCGCGCGGCGGGCGTGGTGGTCCGTGAGCGGGGTGCCGAGGTTGAGGAAGGCGTAGTACAGCGGGGCCGATACGGCGGCGACGACCGCCCGCGCGTCCGTCCCCGCCGGGAGTTCACCGCGTGCCACGGCGTCCGTGACGCACCCCGCCCACTCCGCGACCCGTACCTCGTAGAAGCGGTGCAGCGCCCCGGCCGTCCCGGTGTCGCAGAGCGAGGCGGCGATGAGGGCCCGGAAGAGGCGGCCCTGGCGCGGGTCCGTGAGGGTCTTCACGACGAGGCGGGCGTTGGCGAGGAGGTCGCCGTCGATGCCGCCGGTGTCCGCGCGCGGCAGGGACTGCTCGGCCATGTCGGCGAGAAGGTCGGCGGCGAGCGCGGCGGGGGTGCCCCAGCGGCGGTAGACGGTCGTCTTGCCCACGTCGGCGCGGCGGGCGACGTCGGCGAGGTCCAGGGCCTCGAAGCCCCGCTCGGCGAGCGCGTCGCCGCTCGCGCGCAGGACGGCCTCGCGGACGCGGGCGGTGCGCCCGCCCGGGCGGACGGTGCCGGGAGGTGGGGTGCCGGGCGGGGGTGGAGCGGCTGCGTCGGTCATGACCCCAGCTTAATGGAATCAGGGTTCCTTTACGGCGCCCGACGGTGCTACGTTCTTCGCCGTAACGGGAATCCAGTCCCGTTACGTCGAGCGGCGCGCCCGCGCCTCCGTACCGAAGGGTTCGTCATGTCCGTACTCCGCGCCGCGACCGCGCCCGCGATCCCCGCGCCCGCGACCCTCGCGCCACCGCCCGGGGCCCCGCGCCTCACCGCCCGCCTCAAGCTCGTCCTCGCCGTCCTGCTCGTCGCCCAGTTCATGCTGGCCGTCGATTTCTCGATCCTGAACGTGGCGCTGCCCGCGATCGGCGAGGGGCTCGGCTTCTCGCTCGCGAACCTCCAGTGGATCGCGACGGCCTTCGCCCTGTGCGCGGCCGGTTTCACCCTCTTCTTCGGCCGCATCGGCGACCTGATCGGCCGGAAGCGGATCTTCCTCGGGAGCCTCGCGCTCCTCGGCGCCGCCTCGCTCGCCGGTGGGCTCGCCACGAGCCCCGGCGTACTGATCGCCGCCCGCGTCGCGCAGGGCCTCGCGACGGCGGCGGCGACCCCGGCGGGCCTCTCGCTGCTCACGACGTCCTTCCCCGAGGGCCCGCTGCGGCAGCGAGCCCTCGGCATCAACGGCGCTCTGATGTCGGCGGGATTCACGACGGGAGCCGTCCTCGGCGGCGTCCTGACGGACCTGCTCTCCTGGCGCTGGGCCTTCTTCGTCAACGTGCCCGTCGCCGCCGCCGTCCTCGTGCTCGCGCCGCGTGTCGTCAAGGAGTCGCGGCCCGCGGTGCGCCCGCGCCTCGACCTGCCGGGCGCGCTCGCCGTCACGCTCGGTCTGCTCGGTCTCGTCTACGGGCTCACACAGGCGGGCGAGTACGGGTGGACCAGCGCTCGCGCGCTGACCGGGCTGCTCGGCGGGGCCGTCCTGCTCGCCGTGTTCGCGCTCGTCGAGCGCACGGCGCGCGAACCGCTCGTCCCGCCGCGGGTCCTGCGCCGCCGGGGCGTCGCGCTCGGCAACGTCCTGGGCCTGCTCGCCTTCGTCACCGAGACCTCGCTCGTCTACCTCCTGACCCTCTACCTCCAGAAGACCCTGGGCTTCTCGCCGCTCGCCGCGGGCGTCTCCTTCGGCGTGCTCGGCCTCGGCACGGTCGCGGGCGGCCTCCTCGCCCCGCGGCTCGTCGCCCGCACGTCCACCCGCACCGCGCTCCTCGCGGGCGGCCTCGTCCAGGCCGTCTTCACGGCGGCGCTGCTCTTCCTCGGTCTCCTCGGTACGGGCGCGGGCGCGGCGCTCGGCCTCCTGCTCCCCGCGACGTTCTTCGGCGGCGTCGGCAACATGCTCGTGATCGTCGGCTTCATGATCACGGCGACGAGCGGCCTCCCCGACGAGGAACAGGGCCTCGCCACGGGCCTCGCCTCGATGTCCCAGCAGATCGGCATCACGATGGGCACCCCGCTCATGTCGGCGGTCGTCACGGCGAGCACGGCGGGCGCCGCCACCGCCACCGCCGTCCGCCAAGGCGTCACCACCGCCCTCGCGGTCAACGCGGCCCTCGTCCTCCTGGGCGTCCTGATCGCCACGCGACTCCGACGCCACCCCTGACGAAAGCCCCCCGGTCCCCGCTCACCCCCGGCGTGGAGCAGCCCGTGAAAGGCGGGCATCTCCGCCGGTCGCCGGGGGCAGGGACTGGCGGGGGGCGCGATCCGGGACCTAGGGCCCGTCTCCCCGATCACGAGCGGAGCCAGATGAGTATGGCCGCGGCGGTGACGGTTCCGAGGAAGACGTAGGCCCTCTTGTCATAGCGCGTGGCGACGGCTCGGAACTGCTTGAGCGTGTTCACGGCCCGTTCCACCGTGTTCCGCGCGGCACAGCGTTCGGTATCGAAGCCCGGTGGCCCGCCCGCCGCGTGAGCCCCGACGCTCCCGTGCAGCGATGGTGTCGCGCTTTTCCGGGATGGCATGGCTGATTCCCCGGCGTCGCAGGTAGGTGCGGATCTTGCTGTTGCTGTAGGCGCGGTCCGCACTGAGGCTGTCCGGCAGCCGCCGTGGCCGGCCCGAACCCACACGCGGGACGCGGATCTTGTCCATGACAGGGATGAACTGGGTGCAGTCTGCCCGCTGCCCCGGGGTGACGAGCAAGGCCAGCGGACGGCACCGCCCGTCAGACGCTAAGTGCACCTTCGTGGTCAGCCCGCCGCGCGAGCGGCCCAGGGCCTCTCCGGGCGCGCCACCGCCTCCCAGCAGGTGTGGCGCATCTGCGCGCACGTGAACTGATCTTCCCGCGGCCCCTTTTTCCCCAGCCAGCAGGGCCGGTGGCGGCTTCCTCCGTGCACCGGCCGCGTGCTGATGTGCGCGGATCGAGGTCGAGTCGACGTTGATGTCCCAGTCGATGCCGCTCACCGCGTCGGCGACGGCCTGGAGGTGGTGGAGCAGGCGTTCGCAGGTGCCATCGGCAGACCAGCGCAGGTGGCGCTTGTGGACGGTCTTCCACGGGCCGAAACGCTCCGGAAGTTCTCGCCACTGCACCCCGGTGCCGAGCCGGTGGATGATCCCGTTGATCACCTGACGGTGGTCCCGCCACCGCCCGCATCGGTTGTTGCTCACCGGCAGCAGCGACCCCAGCACGGCCCACTCGGCGTCGGTCAGATCACCCCGGCTCATCATGAGCGGCACTACGAGCAACCTCACGCCAGCGGCACGGTCAGGCCGACGCGTGACCAGCTGTTTCCGGACGTCCACCATGCTGGAACCACTCCGGCGCCAGGATCGACATCACCGTCGCGTCCACCCGCTCGCCCTCCCAGAGCAGTGCGTCGCGCAGCACGCCCTCGGCGACGAACCCCACCTTCTCGTAAGCACGGCGGGCGCGCGGATTGAACGCGTAGACCTCCAGCGAAAGGCGGTGCAGCCCCAGCTCCTCGAAGCCATACCCGACGATCAAACGGGTCGCCTCCGTCCCCAGCCCCGATCCATAAGTGCCGGGCACCAGGCAGATGCGGAAGCTGCAACTTTCGTTGCCCGGGTCCCACTCGTTGAGGACCGCCTCGCCGACGACGTGCCCCGTCGCCAGCTCGACCACGGCAAGGTCCAGCCGGTCATCCTGCTCCCGACGGCTGTCGTACCAGGCACGTACGCGCCTTTCATCGAGTGCCCCGTCGTCATGACTGCCGGTCAGCCGCGATGCCTCTGCATCCAGGAACATCGGCATCAGCGCAGGCACGTCATCCACCGTGACTGGCCGGAGCAGCACCTGTTCCCCCCGCAGCGACGGCTTGCTGAGGAAGTCCGGGCGTGGAGCACTTCGAACGTGACCAACCATGGCCGCATTGTCTCCGGCCGCCCCGTCCGATGTCCTCCCGATATTCATCACATGACCGTGATCGGGGGGACAGGTTCTAGGCGGTCTCGTTTGGATCACCGGGCCGACCAGAGGAAGATGCCTGCGATGTGGAGTCCGGCGAGGTAGATGGTTGCGGTCTTCTCGTAGCGTGTTGCAATGCCGCGCCATTGCTTGAGGCGGTTGATGCACCGTTCGACGGTGTTGCGCTGTTTGTAGGTCTCGCGGTCGAAGGCCGGGGGTCTGCCGCCCCGGCTGCCTCGTCGAAGCCGATGGCCCTGCTGGTCCGCCGGGATGGGGATCACCGCTCGGATATCGCGCCCGCGTAGGTGCTCGCGGATGGCGCGTGAGGAATAGGCATTGTCGGCCAGGACTACGTCCGGTCGGGTGCGCGGGCGTCCGCGCCGTCGGGGTACGCGCAGACGGGCCATGACGTTCGCGAAGGCGGGTGCGTCACCGGCCTGGCCGACGGTGAGGACGAAGACGAGGGGCCGGCAGCGGTCGTCGGCTGCGAGATGCATTCTGGTGGTCAGTCCGCCGCGGGAGCGGCCGATGGCATGGTCTGCTGGTTCGTCGGCCGGGGCCCCCTTTTGCGGGCCCTGGCCGCATGCTGGTGAGCTCGTACGATCGTGGAGTCCACCGACATGACCCAGGTCAGGTCCTTCTCGGCATCGGCCTTTGCCATCAGCGCGGTGAACACCCGCACCCAGGTGCCGTCGAGGGCCCACATCCGTAGCCGGTTATAGGCGCCTCGCCAGTTGCCGTACTTCTCTGGCAGGTGGACCCACTGGATGCCGGTCTGGAACTTGAAGGCGATCGCGTCGATCACCTGACGATGATCTCTCCACCGACCACCCCGTTTCGGTGTCCGGTCCGGAAGTAGCGGTTCGATCCGTGCCCATTGCACATCGGTCAACGGCATGACCTGACAACGGGAACCAGCGTTACTGGACGCTGCCCTGATCAGCCACGTCCGGAACCTGGCGCCGTGCTTCTGACAACCACAGCCCGTCGCCACCACGTGTCATGGACTCATCGATTCCCTCGGCCACTTCTTCCAGGTAGTCCAACCGGGCCTGCGCCAAGCTCAGCCGGCCGTTGGGACCACCCCGGACGACGTGAGCGTCCGCATCACTCTGTCCGTCGTCCTCCCAGCCGCACTCTGGACAGATCTCGAAGTTTGCCCGCTCCTCCAAAGTTCGCTGGAAGCAGCAGGGGCACGCGATGAGGTCGTTCGCGGCGTGATTCGCAGAATGGATGGGCGTTTCGTCAGAGACCATGGCTGCCATCGTCCCGCTCCCCGGAGTGATCCACAATCAACGGCCTAGCCGAGATCCCTTACGGCGATCAGGACCAGCGCGAGCAGAACAACAAAGGTGAAAAGGATGAGGCCCCGCTCGATTTTGGCGCTCCTGCGCTCGACTTTCCTCTTCGCCTGTACGTAGCGAGGGTCGGCAGGGCTTGTGTCGGACGGAAGCTTTCCTGCGCGCAGGATTTTCCGATGGTGACGACCCGGCCTCTCCCAGCGCTGGGTCCGATCGCGCTCCCGTTCTCGTTCCTTCCACCTCTCCTGAGGCGTGAGGCTTTGCAGCCACTTCTCCCTGTCACGCGTGTAATAGCGGTAACCGTAGAGCTTTAGATCGGCTTCTTCCGTGCGGCGTCTGATGCCGTCGAGGCTCACCCCCGGCCCCGGCGGGGGAGCGTCATATTTCTGTGGTCCTTCGGCGACCACGTCCGGAGAGACGGATTGGCTCAAGTCGATCCAGTCGCCGTTGTACTGGGGGCCGTTGACCTGCTGACCCTGCGGGTCGAAGGTCGCCCCGGGCGCTTGATCGTGTTCGGGCTCCTCGCGGTCACGGTTGTCCGAGTCACCCACCGTGGAACACCCCCACGGCACCGGCGAACGCCGCCACCGTCCGGGCGTCGACGACGAGGCTGTGATCCCCATGGGTGGCGTTGACGGTGTCACCCACGTACTGGTTTCCGTGCACTGTCCGGCCGTCCTGGTTAAACGTCGCCATATCCTCATGATGCCCCCAAGTCGGCGTATCAGCGTAGGAGTTGACGGCCAGGCATCCATTGGGCGGCGGGCATCAGGGGCGGTACGCGATCAGTGGCTCCCGGGGCGTTCCGGGTCCGGTGATCTCCGGGCCGCGTTCTCCTGGGCTTCGAGGAGCTTGTCGCCGTGTTCGATTGCCCAGCCTCCGAGCACCATCAGGGGGCCCTCGACGAGGCTCTGTCCCAGGCTTGTCAGGCTGTATTCGACGCGAGGTGGCGCTTCGCGTGTGCGTGGCGCTCGATCAGCCCGTGGGAGAGAAGACGATGCAGGGTGTCGGTCAGGACCTTGTCGCTGATGCCACCGATCGTGGTGCGCAGTTCGTTGCGCCGATGCGGGCCCGTGCGAAGAGCCGCCAGGACAACGGGATTCCAGGTGTGGGCGAAGAGATCGGTGGCCGCGCGTAGACGGCAGTCGGCGACCAGCTCGTAGCGAGAGCCTTCGTGATCAGTCATCTTGTCGCCCATCATCGCGCGGTCGTTGCGCACCGATCGGTGCGTAACGCCTTCCTTAACGTGACTGCCCGACTGGCTGCCGCGGGAGAGGAAGCGACGATGCGTATCGGGATTCTGGGAACAGGGACGCTGGCGGCGGCCCTGGGGGAGGGCTGGTCACGCGCCGGGCACGAGGTGGTGATCGGCGGGCGATCGCGGGTCAAGGCGGAGAAGCTCGCTGAGCGGCTGGGGCACGGGGTGCTCGCCCTTGCGCCGCGTGAGGCGGTCAGCGGGCGCGATGCGGTGCTGCTCGCCGTGTCCTGGGACGGCGTCGAGGACATGCTGGGACTGGCGGGCGCGTCCGACGGCGCCCTTGAGGGGACGCCGTTGATCGACCCCACGAACGCCGTCGCGCATGGTGTCGGCGTTCTGCTCACCGAGCACGGTGAGCCGATGGCGAGGCGGATCGCCGGGCTTGCCCCGGGAGCACACGTGGTCAAGGCGTTCCATCTCTTTCCCGCTGGTCGGTGGACGGGTGCCGTCGGCGGTGTCCCGTCGAGCGTGACGGTCGCGATGTGCGGCGACGATTCCGCGGCACTGCGGGTCGTCGGTGAGCTCGTGCGGGACGTCGGCGGAACGCCGGCGATTCTCGGGGCGCTGGATCGCGTGCGCCAGCTGGAAGAGGTGGCGGGCTTCGTCATCGGGCTGGCGTTCGCGGGCTTCGACCCCAACTCCGCCGTGCCACGCGTGCCCTGATCGCCGTGACGGAGTCGTGGCCGGTGTGAGCGGTGGTGGTCGTGCCCAGTAGCCGGGGCGCCCGGCGGCCACGACACGGCGGCACGTGGATTCCACATGCCGCCCGACCCGCCCCGGCCGGGAGCAGCCGGGCCGACTCCGAGCGGCTCTCCCGGGCGGCGGGCCCCGGCCTGTGCCCGCCGACCGGCGAAAGCGGCCCCTCGCCGGCCGTCTCGCACCGCCAGCGCCCGTCAGAACGCGGAACCCACAGTCATTCCCTCAGGCCAGGCTCTCCCGCCATGTCTTGTGCAGCCCCGCGAACGTGCCCGTGCCCGCGATGAGTTGTTCCGGGGTGCCGTCCTCGATGATCCGGCCGCGGCTCATGACGAGGACGCGGTCGGCGATCGCCACCGTGGAGAGGCGGTGGGCGATGACGACGGCCGTGCGGCCGTGGAGGACCGTCTCCATCGCCTCCTGCACCGCGCGTTCGCCCGGGATGTCGAGCGAGCTGGTCGCCTCGTCCAGGATCAAAACCGCCGGGTCGGCGAGCAGCGCGCGGGCGAAGGCGACCAGCTGGCGCTGGCCCGCCGAGATACGGCCGCCGCGTTTGCGTACGTCCGTGTCGTAGCCCTCCGGGAGCGAGGCGATGAACTCGTGCGCCCCGATGGCCTTCGCCGCCTGCTCGATCTCGCCGCGGCTCGCCTCCGGACGGCCGATCGCGATGTTGTCCGCGATCGTGCCCGAGAAGAGGAACGCCTCCTGCGTCACCATGACGACCCCGCGCCGCAGCTCCGGCATGGGCAGGTCCCGCAGATCGGTGCCGTCGAGCAGGACGCGGCCCTCGGTCGGGTCGTAGAAGCGGGCCAGGAGCTTCGCGAGCGTCGACTTGCCCGCGCCCGTCGAGCCGACCACGGCCACCGTCTGCCCGGCCTCCAGCCGCAGGCCGAAGCGCGGCAGCACCTCGCCGCCCGTGCGGTACGAGAACGAGACATCGTCGAAGTCGACCTGGCGGCCGGGCAGTTCCGCCCGGGCCGCAGGAAGCTCGCGCGGCACGGCCGGCTCGGGCACGCCGGGCTCCTGCGCGAGCAGCCCGGCGACCTTCTCCAGCGACGCCGCCGCGGACTGGTAGGCGTTGAGGAACTGGCCGAGCCGGTCGATCGGGTCGTACAGCCGCCGCAGGTACAGCGCCGCCGCCGCGAGGGTGCCGAGCGCGAGCGTCCCGTCCGCGACCCGGTAGGCGTCCCACAGCACGATCGCGGCGATCGTCGTGTTCGCCACGAGCCGCGAACCGACCACGTACCGCGCCATCTCGATGAGCGCGTCGCCGTTGCTGCGCTCGTGCTTCCGGTTGAGCGCGCCGAACTCGGCGTCGTTGACCGCCTCGCGCCGGAAGGCCCGCACCGGGCGGATGCCGTTCATCGTCTCGCCGAACTTCACGATGACCGAGGCGATCGCCGTCGAGCGCCGCGCGAAGACCCGTCCCGCGCGCCGCCGGTAGAGCCGCACGAGCAGGTACAGCGGCACGAGGGAGAGCACGGCGAGCGCGCCCGTCCACAGGTCGAGCACGAGCAGCACGACGGAGATCGACAGGAAGGAGAGGAGCGTGTTGATCAGCTCCTGGAGGCCCTCGTCGAGCAGTTCGCGCAACGACTCGACGTCCGTCGTCGAGCGCGAGATGAGCCGCCCCGAGGTGTACCGCTCGTGGAAGTCGACGCTCAGCGCCTGCGCGTGCCGGAAGATCCGGCCGCGCAGATCGAGCAGCACGTCCTGACTCACGCGGCCCGACAGCTTCGTGTACAGGAACTGGAAGACGCCGGAGCCGAGCGCGCACAGCGCGTAGGCCGTGCCGAGCGCGATGAGCGGCCCGTAGTCGTCGCGCCGCACCGCGGGGACGCCGTGGTCGATCGCGTACGCGACGAGCAGCGGACCCGCCTGCGTCGCCGCCTGCTGGAGCAGCAGGAACAGCACCGTGAGCACGACCCGCCCCCGGTGCGGGCGGAGGAGCGCGCCGAGCAGCGCGCGGGTGGCGCCCTTGGCGACGGGCAGATCGTCCTGGTCGAAGGGGTCGGGGGGCGGGGACGGCGCGGCGGGGGAGGCGGGTACGGGGCCGGGCGGCGCGAGGGGCGGCGTCCGCGTACCCGTACCGGAGACGCCTCCCCTACCGTCCGTACCCGCCGGTCCCGGTTCGCCGAGCGGCTCCTGCGGCCTGCGTTCTTCGGCTCCCGTCGTCATGCCTGTCCCTCCAGGGCCCGTTCCGCACCCGACATGAGCCAGGCGTACTCGGCGTTCTCGCGCAGCAGTTGGTGATGAGTGCCCACGGCCGTGATCCGGCCGCCCGAGAGCAGCGCGACCCGGTCGGCGAGCTGCACCGTCGACGGCCGGTGCGCCACGACGAGCGCCGTCGTGCCTTCCAGGACGCGGCGCAGCGCCGCCTCCACGGCCGCCTCGGTGGCGACGTCGAGCGCCGAGAGCGGGTCGTCGAGCACGAGGAAGGGCGGCGAGCCCACCACCGCGCGGGCGAGCGCGAGCCGCTGCCGCTGCCCGCCCGACAGGCTCAGTCCCTGCTCGCCCACCTCGGTGTGCTCGGCGTGCGGCAGGTCCTTCACGAAACCGGCCTGCGCCACGTCGAGCGCCCGCGCCAGGTCCTCCGTCCCGGCCTCGGCACCCGCGCCCATCAGCACGTTCTCCGCGATCGACGCCGAGAAGAGCGTCGGTTCCTCGAAGGCCACGGCGACGAGCGAGCGCAGCCGCTCGCGCGGCATCGCCGTGATGTCCTCGCCGTCGAGCGTGATCCGGCCCGCGCTCAGCTCGTACAGACGCGGTACGAGGTGCGTCAGCGTCGTCTTGCCGCAGCCCGTGGCGCCCACGAGCGCGACCGTCTCGCCCGGCCGTACGTGCAGGTCCACGCCGTCGAGCAGCGCGGGCGCACCGGGTGGGGCGTCCGGGAAGCGGAAGCCGACGCCGGAGAAGCGCAGCCCGTCGCGCGTGCCCCGCGCCACGGCCTCAGCGGCCGGAGCGGGCGCGGGGACGTCCTCCTCGGGCCGTTCGTCCATGACCTCGAAGTACCGCTCCGCCGCCGCTGCCGCCTCCTGGCACATCGCGAGGAGGAAGCCGATCGACTCGACGGGCCAGCGCAGCGCGAGCGCCGTGGACAGGAAGGCGACGAGCGTGCCCGCCGAGAGGTCGCCGTCCGCGACGCGGATCGTGCCGAGCACGAGCGCCGTCACGATCGCCAGCTCAGGGAGCGTCGTGATGACCCCCCAGATCCACGCGAGCAGGTGCGCCTTGCGCAGCTCCGTGGCGCGCAGTTCCTTCGCCCGCGCGCGGAAGACGCGCGCCTGGCTGCGGTGCCGGCCGAAGCCCTTCACGACGCGGATGCCGAGGACGCTCTCCTCGACGAGCGTCGTGACGTCCCCGATCTGGTCCTGCGCCTGGCGCGCCGCGGTGCTGTACCGGCGCTCGAAGTACGTGCAGATCGGGACCAGCGGCGCCACGGGGACGAGCAGCAGCAGCCCCAGGCCCCAGTTCTGGATCACCAGCATCGCCACGCCCACGACGATCGTCACCCCGTTGACCAGGAGGAAGGTCAGCGGGAAGGCGAGGAACATGCGCAGCATCATGAGGTCGGTCGTCGCGCGCGAGAGCAACTGGCCCGACGCCCACCGGTCGTGGAAGGAGGTGGGCAGGCGCTGGAGACGCCCGAACAGGTCCCGCCGCAACTCCGCCTCGACGCCCGCGAGCGGGCGCGCCACGAGCCAGCGCCGGAAGCCGAAGAGCGCCGCCTCCGCGATCCCGAGCAGCAGCAGCCCGAGCGCCCCGAGCCACACCCCGCCCGGGTCGTGGCCCGCGACCGGGCCGTCCACGATCGCCTTGAGCACGAGCGGCACCACGAGCCCCACGCAGGAGGCGAGCACGGCGACGACGGCGGCGGTCGCGAGCCGGGCACGCACCGGTCTGACGTAGGGCCACAGGCGCGACAGGGTCCGCGCCGCCGAGCGGCCCTGGGGGGAGTCGGGAAGTTCTGCTGTCACAGCGGCGAGGTTACGTTCCGCCACTGACAATGCCCACCGAGTTTCCCTGTACGCCCCAAACATCCGGCCACGGCGCGGCGCTTCGGCCGGTTCCTCGTGCCCCGGCCGGGCCGTGGCGGCACCATCAGCCGATCGGATGAGGGGCCCTGGCGAACTGGCCGATACCGTGCGCCCGTCCGCCCCGCGAGCCTGGTGCCATGACCGCTCACCCGGGCCCCGAGAGCCCCGCCGCGAACGCGGCGCCCGTCCTCGTCGACGTACGTGACCTGCGCAAGAGCTACGGCGGACGCCCCGTCGTCGACGGCGTCACCTTCCGCGTGCACGAGGGCGAGATCTTCGGCGTCCTCGGGCCGAACGGGGCGGGCAAGACGACGACCGTGGAGTGCGTCGCGGGGCTGCGCGCCCCCGACGGCGGCTCCGTCCGCGTCGCCGGGCTCGACCCCCGCGCCGAACACCGCGCCGTCAGCCGCCTTTTGGGCGTCCAGCTCCAGGAGAGCGCCCTCCCCCCGAAGATCACTGTGCGTGAGGCCCTGCTCCTGTACGCCTCCTTCCACCCCGCCCCCGCCGACTGGCGCGCCCTCGCCGAACGCCTCGGGCTCGGCGTCCATCCCGACGCGCGCTGGGCGAAGCTCTCGGGCGGCCAGAAGCAGCGCCTCTCGATCGCCCTCGCCCTCCTCGGCCGCCCCCGCGTCCTCCTCCTCGACGAACTCACCACGGGCCTGGACCCCCGCGCCCGCCGCGAGACGTGGGAACTGGTCGAGGAGATCCGCGACAGCGGCGTCACGATCCTCCTCGTCACCCACTTCATGGAGGAGGCCCAACGCCTGTGCGACCGCGTCGCGGTGATCGACGCCGGCCGGGTACGGGCGCTCGACACCCCGGAGCGGCTCGTACGGGCCACGAGTGTCACCGCCGTCGCCGCCTTCACGCCCTCGGACCCACCGGACCGCGCCGCCGTCGAGGCGCTGCCCGGCGCGGCGGCGGTACGCGTGCGGGGCGAGCGCTGGACGGTCGAGGGCACCGACGAGACGGTGCAGGCCCTCCTCTCCCTCCTGGCCCGCGCGGCGATCACGGCCCACGGCCTGCGCGTGACGGACGCGGGCCTCGACAGCGCCTACCTGGACCTGACCGGCGCCTGACAAGCTCCGCGCCCCGTACCGCACCCATGCCCGCCCCCCGCACCCGAAGGAACCCCATGCCCGCCACCGCCACCATCACCGTCCTCCGCACCGAGACCCGCCTCTTCCTGCGCGAACCTGCCGGGAACTTCTGGTCGCTCCTCTTCCCGACCCTCCTCCTCACGATCCTCGGCCTCGTCCCCTCCTTCCGCACCCGCCACGACGGACTCGACGGCTTGCGGATCATCGACCTGTACGTGCCCGTCGCCGTCCTCCTCGCCCTCGTCACGACCGGCCTCCAGGTCATGCCCGGCGTCCTCGGCATGTACCGCGAACGCGGCATCCTGCGCCGCCTCGCCACGACGCCCGTGCGCCCCGCGACGCTCCTCGGCGCGCAACTGGTCGTGCACGCCGCCGCCGCGCTCGTCTCGGTGTGCCTCGTGCTCACCGTCGGCCGTCTCGCCTTCGGGGTCGCGCTGCCCCGGCAGCCCGGCGGCTACGTCCTCGCGCTGCTCCTCGTGGCCCTCGCGGCGCTCGCCCTCGGCTGCGTCGTCACCTCCGTCTCGGCGAACGTCAAGGTGACGCAGGCGGTGAGCTCGGCGGTCTACTTCCCCGCGATGTTCTGCTCCGGCGTCTGGCTGCCCGTCGCCGCGATGCCCGGCGCGCTGCGCCGCGTCGTCCTGTACACGCCGTTCGGGGCGGGCGCCCGCGCCCTCGACCAGGCGGCGGCGGGCCACTTCCCCGGCGGGAGCCACCTCGCGGTCTGCGCGCTCTGGTCTGTACTGCTGCTCGCGGGCGCCGTACGTTTCTTCCGGTGGGAATGACCGGCGCAGGGGTCCGGCTTCGGGTACGGGGGAGACGATGGCGACCGCCGACGGCACGGGGACGACGCGGCCCGCGCTGCCCGCGCACCGCTCCGCGACCGTGACCGTCGACCGCGGCTGGGACGCCTTCCACCGCTGGGGCCCGCTCGGGCTGCTCGCCGTGGGCCTCGCGGCGAGCGCGCTCACCGCCGACGCGATCATGAGCGAGGGAGACCTGCGCGCGCTCCCCTGGTACGCGGGCGGCGCGGTGCTCCTGGAGGCGTGGGCGATGCGGGCGCGGCCCGGCAGGGGGCCCGCGGGGATCGCGTACTACTTCCTGCGCTGGGCGCTCTCCTTCGCCCTCACGTGGTGCAATCCTTTTCTCTCCGCGTACGCCATCACCGGCTACTTCGGCCCCTCCCGCTTCCTCCCCGGGCGGCTCCCCTACGCCGGGATGCTGCTCACCGCCGTCGTGATGGCCGGCTCCAACTCCGGGGGCTTCCCGCTCGGTTCCTGGGGGCTCACCGCCTTCCCCGTGATGTACGCGCTGCACGTCGGGCTCTGCGCGCTGTTCTGGCGGCTGAGCCTGCGGGAGGACCGGCGCGCCGACGTGCAGCGCGAGACGATCGACGCGCTGGAGGAGGCGAACGAACGGCTCGCCGCCGCCCTCGCCGAGAACGCGGGCCTGCAAGCCCAGTTGCTGACGCAGGCGCGCGAGGCGGGCATCGCGGACGAGCGGCGGCGGCTCGCCGCCGAGATCCACGACACCCTCGCGCAGGGCCTCACCGGCGTCATCACCCAGCTCCAGGCCGCCACCGCGAGCACCGACCCCGAGGCGTCCCGCGCGCACATCGACCGTGCCGCCGCGCTCGCCCGGCACGGGCTCGGCGAGGCCCGCCGCTCCGTGCGGGACCTCGCCCCCGCGGCGCTGGAGCACGACGGGCTGCCCGAGGCGCTGACGAAGACGGTGCGGACGTGGGCGGCGCGGACCGGGATCGACGCGGCGTGCACGGTGACGGGAACGCCCGTGCCGCTGCGCGGCGCCATGGAGGCGACGCTGCTGCGCGTCACCGAGGAGGCCCTCGCCAACGCGGCACGCCACTCCGGCGCCGCCCGCCTCGGCGTCACGCTCTCCTACATGGACACCGAACTCGCCCTCGACGTACGCGACGACGGCAAGGGCTTCGACCCGTCCCGCCCGCCCCGCCGCCCCGACCACACGGGCGGCTACGGCCTCGCGGCGATGCGCTCGCGCGCGGAACGCCTCGGCGGGACGCTGGCGGTGGAGTCGGAGCCGGGCGGCGGCACGGCGATCTCGGCACGGGTGCCGGTACCGGTACGGGAAGCAGGAGGGGGAGAGCACGATGGGACGTGAGACGGCACGCGGTGGGGCCGGACCGGGACGAGGCGGTTCCGAAAGGAGCGGCCACCAGGAGGACGGCTCCGCGGCCGTCGGTACCCCCGCCCCTCTCACCCTCCTCATCGCCGACGACCACCCCGTCGTCAGGGACGGGCTGCGGGGGATGTTCGCCGCGGACCCCGGGTTCCGCGTCGTGGGGGAGGCGGCCGGGGGGCGCGAGGCCGTGGACCGTACGCTCGCGCTCGACCCCGATGTCGTGCTCATGGACCTGCGCATGCCCGAAGGGGGCGGCGTCGCGGCGATCGCCGCGCTGCGGGCGCGCGGCGCGCGGGCCCGGGTCCTCGTCCTCACCACGTACGACAGCGACGCCGACACCCTGCCCGCGATCGAGGCGGGCGCGACGGGCTACCTGCTCAAGGATGCCCCGCGCGAGGAACTCTTCGCCGCGGTACGGGCGACGGCCGCGGGCCGCAGCGTGCTCGCCCCGGCCGTCGCCTCGCGCCTCGTCAGCTCCCTGCGCGCGCCCGCCGCCGAGGAGGCCCCGCCCCGTACCGCCCTCTCGGCCCGCGAACGCGAAGTCCTCGCGCTCGTCGCGCGCGGCACGCCGAACCGCGAGATCGCCCGCGTCCTCTTCCTCAGCGAGGCCACGGTGAAGACCCACCTCACCCACCTCTACGCCAAACTCGGCGCCACCGACCGCGCCGCCGCCGTCGCGCGGGGGTACGAGCGCGGCATCCTCGGGACGGGGCGCGCGGGGACGTGACGGCCGCGGCGGGGAACCACCGCGTTTACGTCCCGCTGACGCACCGCACCCCGCCCCCGCCCCTCCCGGTCCCCGCCCCTCCCGGCCCCCCTCCGCTTCCCGCGCCCCGTAGGATTCACCCCCAGGACACCCCCGCGCCCCGTACCGGCGACGCGCGGGAGCCCGGGTGGGGCGTCCCCGGCGGGGTCCCGACCGGCGGAATCACGGAGCGGAGCGGAGGCGGCGGCCATGCGGCGTGTGGTGCGGATGGCCGGGAGCGGGCTCGTGCTCGCCGGGCTGCTCGGTGGGGTGAGCGCGTGTGGGAGCCCCTTCGGGAGCGAGCACGCCGTGTTCGGCAAGCCGCTCTCCCAGCAGCTCCGGGCCGCCTCGCGGGCGAGCCAGGAAGGGCTCACCGCGCGCTTCACCTCACGGATCGACTACGGCGGTACGGGCACGAAGGCCACCGATGTCGCCGCCGGCACGCTCGACTGGGACCAGGACGTCGCCCGCGCCGAGCGCACCGTGCACGTCCCCGCGCCGCTCGCCGAGGCCGACGCGGGCGCCATCGGCGGACGGGCGGAGCGCCGCGACGTGCGGCAGACGTACGCCGTGCGCGGCCACGGCAGCGTGTACGTGGCCGTCGACGGCGACAAGGGCCGCACCTGGGTGCGCTTCACCCCCGCCGAGCGCGAGAAGCGCGGCCTCAACGGCGACAGCGACCTCAACCGCCTCAACGGCGCCGTCCTGCCCTACGGCGGCACCCTCGCCGAAGTCCTCCCGTACGCGAAGCCCGGCAAGCAGCCCGCGCACCTCTCCGGGGGCGGCCGCCGCTACACCGCGACCGTCCCCGCCGCGCACGCCGCCGACGTCCTGCCCGCCGACCTCGCCCGGCCCCTGCGCCAGGCCGAACGCCTCGGCGACGCCAAGGGCTTCACCGTCACCGTCACGACCGACGGCAAGGGCCGCGTCGTGAAGATGACCGCCGACCTCGCCGCCCAGCTCGACACGTTGCACGCCCGGGGCCTCCTGCGCGACGTCACGACGCTCCGCTCCGAACTGCGCCTGAGCCGCTACGGCCGCTGGCAGCGCGAGGACTTCCCCGGCGCGCACCGCCTCGTCACCTCCACGGAGACCGTCCGCACGGCGCGCGGCCTGAAGCCCGGCCAGTGCGCGGACACGCAGCTGCTCGGCCTCGGCAGGCGTGCCCTCTTCCCCGTCGACTGCGCCGACCCGCACGACCTGTGGAAGTTCCCGAGCGGCACCTACCGGCGCACCCTCGCCACCCTCGACGGGCTCGACGCCCTCCCGCTCGCCGCCTGCCGCGCCGGACTCGCCGACGCGAAGCCCGTCCACGGCGCCCCGGACCCGAAGACCCTCGCCGTGACCCGCGACGGCCTGCGCTACGCCGTCGTGGACACGAACGGCGCGGACGCGACGCCGGACTGGCGCGCGACGCCGCCCACGAAGCTCCCGAAGAACACGGAGCTGCGCGTCGAGGGCGACGCCTCGTGCCTCGTCACGACCGCGTACGAACCGCTCGCGTAACCACCGCCGGTCGGGCACCCGTCAGCCGAGCACCCGCAGTACCACCATCGACCGCCCCTCCACCCGCACCGTCGCCCCCGCCGCGTGCACCGTCCCCGGCGCCTCCTCCTGCCCCTCCCGCGCCGTGTCCACGACGACCTCGTACGACGCCCCCCACGGCGTCCCCGGCAGCGTCAGCTCGGCCGGTTCGGGGTCCGCGTGCAGGAACAGCAGGAAGCTGTCGTCCACGACGGGCGCGCCCCCGGCGTCCCGGGCGGGCAGGTCGCGGCCCGAGAGGTACATGCCGAGGCTGCGGCCCGGCGCGTACCAGTCGTCCTCGGTCAGCTCCGTGCCGCGCGCCGTGAACCACGCGACGTCGCGCCGCCCGTCCGCGAAGAGCGCCCGGCCCGTGAAGAAGGACCGGCGGCGCAGCACCGGGTGCGCGCGGCGCAGTGCGACGAGCCGCGTGACGAGCGCGCACTGCGCGCGCCACTCGGGCGCGTCGAGCAGCGACCAGTCGAGCCAGCCGATCTCGTTGTCCTGGCAGTACGCGTTGTTGTTGCCGCCCTGGGTCCGTCCCAGCTCGTCCCCGGCGACGAGCATCGGGACGCCCGTCGACAGGAGCAGCGTCGTCAGGTGGTTGCGGAGCTGACGCCGCCGCAGCGCGCGGATGCCCGCGTCCTCCGTCTCGCCCTCCGCGCCGTGGTTCCAGGAGCGGTTGTCGCCGGTGCCGTCCCGGTTGCCCTCGCCGTTCGCCTCGTTGTGCTTGTGGTCGTAGCTGACGAGGTCGCGCAGCGTGAAACCGTCGTGCGCCGTCACGAAGTTGACGCTGGCCTGGGGGCTGCGCCCGCTCCACGCGTACAGGTCGCTCGACCCCGACAGGCGGTAGCCGAGGTCCCGTACGTCGGGCAGCGCCCCGCGCCAGAAGTCCCGCGCCGCGTCCCGGTAGCGGTCGTTCCACTCCGCCCACAGCGGCGGGAACGCGCCCACCTGGTAGCCGCCCGAGCCCACGTCCCACGGCTCCGCGATGAGCTTGACGCGGCGCAGCACGGGGTCCTGCGCGATGACGGCGAGGAACGGCGCGAGCATGTCGAAGCGCTGCTCCTCGCCGTCCCGCCCCGCCCGCGCGAGCGCGGCGGCGAGGTCGAAGCGGAAGCCGTCCACGCCCATCTCGCCGACCCAGTACCGCAGCGAGTCGGTGAGCAGCCGCAGGACCTGCGGCTGGACCACGTTCAGCGTGTTGCCGCAGCCGGTGAAGTCGCGGTAGCGGCGCGGGTCCTCCTTGAGCCGGTAGTAGCCCCGGTTGTCGATGCCGCGCAGCGAGAGCGTCGGGCCGCGCTCGTCGGCCTCGGCGGTGTGGTTGTAGACGACGTCGAGGATGACCTCGATCCCGGCGGCGTGCAGCGCGCGCACCATGTCGCGGAACTCGCCGACCTGTTCGCCGCGCGTCCCGCGCGAGGCGTACGCGGCGTGCGGCGCGAAGTAGCCGATCGAGTTGTACCCCCAGTAGTTGGTCAGGCCGCGCCGCAGCAGATGGTCCTCGTGCGCGAACTGGTGCACGGGCAGCAGCTCGACGGCCGTCACGCCGAGCCGCTTGAGGTGTGCGAGCGCCGCCGGGTGCGCGAGCCCCGCGTACGTCCCGCGCAGGTGCGCGGGGATGCCGGGGTGCCGCATCGTGAAGCCCTTGACGTGCACTTCGTAGAGCACCGTGTCCGCCCACGGCGTCTTCGGCCTGCGGTCGTCGATCCACTCGTCGTGCGGGGACTCGTCGTGCACGACGACGCCCTTGGGGACGTACGGGGCGGAGTCGCGGTCGTCGCGGACGGTGTCGGCGACGTGCTGCTCCGGCCAGTCGCGCACGTGCCCGTACACCTCGGCCGGCAGCCGGAAGTCGCCGTCCACGGCGCGCGCGTACGGGTCGAGCAGGAGCTTCGCCGGGTTCCACCTGGCGCCCGTCCACGGGTCCCAGCGGCCGTGCACCCGGTAGCCGTACCGCGCCCCGGGCGCGACGCCGGGCACGAAGCCGTGCCAGATCTGGTCCGAGCGCTCGGCGAGCCGGACCCGCCGCTCGTTTCCCTCCTCGTCGAACAGGCACACCTCGACGGCCTCGGCGCCGCCCGCCCACAGCGCGAAGTTGGTCCCCGTGCGCCCCTCGGGCCCCCGGTGCCAGCGCGCGCCGAGCGGCGTGGGCGCGCCGGGCC
>NZ_JAAGLR010000499.1 GCF_010548245.1 Streptomyces sp. SID11385 | reverse complement strand
CGCGGGAGGCGGCGCGGGAGGCCGCGACGCCAAGGGCGGCAAGGCCGGTGGCCGCCACGGCCAGGCCGACCGGGCCGCCGGCGAGACTCGCTGCCGCGACGGTGCTCACGGCGGTGTTCGCGCCGGAGAAGGCGAGCGGCACCACGGGCCAGCCGCCCGGCGTGTGCTCCCCGGCGGACTCCGTGACCGGGGTCGAGGTGGGGGTGGCTTGTTCGGGAGGGGGCGCCGCCTCGGTGACTTCCGGGGGCGCCACGGTGTCCGTCATGCTGGGTACGCTCCTTCGCGGAGTAGAGCCCGGTCACGGCTGTGGAAGGTGTGTGGCCGGGCTTTCTGCTGGCGGCCCGCCGCTCGTAGCGCGGCGGGCCGGAGGCCGGTCACGGCCGGGGGTTGCGGTAGCGGTGAAGGGGATGGTCCGCCGCTGTCTCCTGCCACCGCCGGGCCTCGGCGGCGTCCACGCCGCGCGTGCTCACCTGGAAGTCGCATCCCGGCGCTGCGCAACGCGAGCGCACCTGAGCCCTGCCCTCGGTGAGCCGGGAGAGAAGCCACGTGGCGGACGAGGCCACCGACAGCGAACAGCTCAGAAGGAGCAGCGCGGGAACCCCGTACGTCGAAAGCAGCCAGCCGACCGCGACCGCGAGGCCGGGCCCGAAGGTGAAGACGACGGCGTTCGTGGCGCGGCCCACGCTCATGACGTGCTCTCTTCCTGGGCCATGAGCGCCGTCCACGCCGCCCGCACGCGGCTCTCGCCGCCGACGAAACCCTGCACGCGGAAGGCGGTCGCCGCCTGCCGGTAGGACAGGGGCGGGGTCTCCGAGTAGCGCAGCCACCGCAGGACGACGAGGAGCTGTTCGTCCGTGAGGCTCGAACCCGCCTCGGGGAGCGGGACACCCGCGATCAGCGCCATGTCGGCGAGCGTCACGGGCCCCAGCTCCGGAGCCGGCGACGGACCAAGCAGCTCGTACGGCGCGTGGCCCGTCGCGGTGGCGTCGAGGGCGTCACGCTCGCCGTCCTTGGAACCCGCCGCCTCCGGGTTGACCTGCGTGTCTCCGGTGTGACGCGGCACGCCGTCCCGAGCCTCCGTGCTCGTCGGCAGTGCGGCGGGCGAGGCGGCGTCACGAGGGGGTGTGACGGCGGGAAGGGCGAACATCTCGGTGAGCGCGTCGGTGGCGGCGGCCACGGTGCGCTCGCGCTGGACGGTCAGGAGGCCGTCCGTCGTGATGCTGTCCCCGGCCCCGACCTTGCGGGCCAGGCGCCATGAGAGCTTCTCGGAGCGCTTCTGGACCCGGGCGTTGGGGTGGTTCGCCGCCCGCGCGCGGTGGTAGGCCAGGGAGCGGATCACCTTCGCCGCGCGGGCCTGTGCCTCGGCGTCGTGGCCCTCGGTGTGGACGACGATGCGCCGGGCGAGGAATGCCATGCCCTCGGCCGCCGCCGTCATGCCCATCGGCGTCACGGCGTAGATGACGGTGCGGGCCGCGTCCGGTGCCGCCGAGGCCGCCATCAGCGCGGCCATCGCGGGCAGCAGCCACAGCCCGATCCGCAGCACCTTCGGCGAGGACTGCCCCATCATTGTCAGGCCGAGGAGCACGAGCGCGGCCACCATGGTGGCGCCCTCGCCGGCCCCGACCGCCCCGAGCGCCGTGCCGGTGCCGTAGGCGTGGCTGATGTTGCTGAACGTGCCGAGCGCCCCGATGACACCCGTCCCGATCATCGGGACGAACGCCATACCGAGGACGCTTTTCTGCGCTTTCGTCAGGCGGCGGCCTGCCGGTTGCGTGGTGGTGGTCATGCCGCGCCTCCTCGGAGCAGCGGGCCCAAGAGGTCCGTGATGTCGGTCCCGGTCAGCCGGGTGCGCTGGTCCATCGCGAAGGCGACCGTGCGGATCGCCGGCCACAGACCCACCGCCGTGCGACGCGCGATCCGCTGAACGGTGGCCCAGGAGCGCCCGCCCGGCGGGGTGTGGTCGCGGCCCAGCAGGAGGCCGTGGTCTGCGAGCGTGTCGATTGCCAACTCGCGGTCGTGCTCGGCAGCGCAGTCGAGCGCCCGCCCGGGCGTCCACAGCCCGTACCGGCGCAGGTACTCGACGTGCGCCTGTGCGCCTGCGGCGGCCACCGTGGCGAATTCCCAGCCCGGTGCGCCGTCCCACTCGTGAACGGTGTTCCCGGTGACCGACCACGTGCCGGGGCGCGGCGACCAGGCGATGACCTCGCTGGTCAGCACCCGCATCCCCACGGACAGACCCACGACGGCGTGAGCCGACTCGTGGAAGGCCAGACCGAGACGGGCCTGCCCGTACGACAAGCCGATGTCGGCACGCGCACGCAGGTTGCCGCGGTGGTCGCGGAGCATCTCATCGGACGGCGGCAGGGGCGGGATCGGGCTGCTCATGCGGCACGCTCCGTCTCCGGCTCGCCGGAGCCCGTGCACTCGCCCAGCAGGAAGAAGCCGGTCAGGCTCACCGAGGCACCTGCGTACTTGCTGCTGGCGGTCAGCCACGAGGTCTGCCCGGACCGCGCCCAGGTAACCGTGTACGGGTCGATGCCGAGCGCCTCGCGCCACGCCTCAAAACCGGCGAGGTCGTTGTGGAAGGCCAGGTGGACCCGGTCCGGGTAGACGGTGGTCAAGTCCACGCGGGGCGCGGGAAGATCGGGGCGGTCGAGCGTGAGCGCGCGCAGAGCGGTGAGCGCCGGGGCCAGGTCTCGGATGCACAGGCTCGTCACGCCGCACCGCCGACCTGCCGCGCGGCGGAGTTCGCCAGCGCACGGCGCTCGGTCAGAACGCGGTTGTGGGCCCGCCGCAGCCGCTGGCGGTCCAGCTCGGACGGCGCACGGTCCAGGACGGCGATCTCGGCGTCGAGCAGCAGGATCTCCGCCTGAATGGCGGGCATCTCCCGCTCGATCCTGGCGAGGTCGGCCCAGGAGGGCTCCGGGTCGTGGATGATGTGCATGGGTCGTGGTCTCCCTGGTAGAAGGCGCGACCCGACAGCACCCCGGAGCGGCTACTCCGGGGTGCGCCGGTTTGCGGAAACGAAGCGCACGCGCTGTGCGTGCGGGTCGCGGATGGCGACCTGTGCCCCGGCCGGGAGTCGAACCCGGCCGTCGACCATCGGGGCTGTGCTGCGGGGAGCGCTCAGCGCTCGACGACCGGGAGGCTCAGATCCAGGTGCGTGACGCTGACCTCGTGACCCTCGGCCCGCAGCCGCTCGGCGAGCAGGAGCACGAAGGTCGGGGCGCGGTGGCGTCCCCCGGCGCAACCGGCCGCGACGGTGACCTCCCCCGCACTCGGGCCGGAGGCGAAGGCAGTGACGGCGCGGGCCGTGGCGGCGACCAGGCCGCGGATGCCGGGGGTGGACCGGACGACGTCCCGGACGAGAGCGTCAGCGGCGGTCATGTACCGCAGCTCGGGCGAGACGTGCGGGTCGCGGAAGTGGGCCCGCAGGTCCACGGTCAGGTGAGCGGCCGGGGCAGCGCCGTGCAGGTAGCCGAACGAGATGAGCTGTACAGCAGCCATCAGAACCTCACAGATGAGAAGAGGGGACGAACCGGCTCCCCGCGCTCCCCCTCGTACCGCCACAGCGGGCGGGACGAGGGGGAGAGGCAGCCGGCCGCCGCAGCCGGAAAGCAGTGTGTGCGGCGGGGTGACGCGAAGGGCGTTACCGCTCGTACGGGTCCAGCGCGAGCGGCGCCGAGGGCAATCGACGTGGTGGGTACATCCGGCCTCCTCGCGGAGTCGGGACGGGGAAGGTGGTGCGGTCTCTTCGGGAGCGCGCTCCCGTTTCAGGCACATGAGACGTGACCTTTCGGTCTCAGCCCTGGGGTGAATGCAAAGGACCCCGGCGCCCTCGGCCCGCTCTGTCCCGGGCCCCTGGAGAGGTGCGCACGCCGAACAGTCCCCTTTCGGAGTCCGGGCCGCGCGACCTCCCTAGGGATATAGAAGCACACATCCCTAGGGAGGTCCAGGGGGCGTGGAAAAGGGGACTCGCGACGGCGAGTCCCCTGGTGGTC
Organism: Streptomyces sp. SID11385; assembly: GCF_010548245.1. Classification (GTDB taxonomy): domain Bacteria; phylum Actinomycetota; class Actinomycetes; order Streptomycetales; family Streptomycetaceae; genus Streptomyces. Next base: position 14,797 of record NZ_JAAGLR010000499.1, on the reverse strand, counting down.
TTCCTCGCAGGTCAGCCCGTGATGCGGTACTCCATGACGTAGACACTGGCGTCGAGGAGCATCCGGTTGACCTCCACGGCGCGGCCCTCTTCCGTCAGGGCGGTGCGGTAGATCTCCACCACGGGCGTGCCCTCGCTGAGCCGCAGCCGCTCCGTCTCTTCCCTGCTCGGCATGCGCGAGCGCAGCTCCTCTACGAACCGGACCGGCTTCGCACCGATCTCGGCGAGACGGGCGTACGTACCACCCGGGCCCGTGTCCTCCTGGGTGATCGCGGAGCCGCGCACAAGGTCGCTCGGCAGGTAGGAGGTAGCCGACTGAACCGGCTCCCCCTCCACCTTGAAAAGACGGTCGCGCACCACCACCTCCGCTCCGTCGTCGAGGCCGAGCACCCGCGCGACATCGTCCGGGGCTGCTGTCTCGTACACGCGGAGGTCCGTCACCTGCATCGGGCGGTCCCCGACGTCCGCGCTCCAGATGGACTGGCCCGCACCCCACCCCTCGGCCGACAGGCGTTTGTTGGCGACCCGCCGGATGGGCTGGAACTCGCGTACGTACGTGCCGCTACCCTTCCGTCGCACGGCGAGCCCCTCCGAGACCAGCAGCATGAGCGCCCGCCGTGCGGTCTCCTTCGCCACCCCGTGCTCCTTCACGAGGGCCGGTTCGCCGGGCAGGCGCGCCCCCGGCCGCAGAGCACCGCTCCGGATGCGCTCGCGCAGCTCCTCCGCGATCTCTCGCGCGGTCTCCGCCATCAAGCTCCTCACTTCCCTAGGGTGGTCTTCCCAGCTTGGCACACGTGCGCTCGGTACCCCACTGCAGGGGAGCGACGCGGGTGGACCGCCGCCCAGCGGTCTCAGTCCCGGTCTCACTCGCACTCGATTCCGGGGACGTCCGTCCGCGCAGGAGGAGGCGCTGAACTTCGCGGTCCTCGGCGAGGACGACGCAGCGTCTCAGTCTCCGTCTCACTTACGCTCGATTCCGAGGATGTCCGCCCGGCCGCGCTGGCGTCCGAGTCTCCGTCTGAGCTGCGGCGCCCACGTGGCAGCGGACAGCCCCGGACACCCCCGGAATCCGAACGGACAACTTGTAAAGCGTGGGTCGTCGGTTCGAATCCGACAGGGGGCTCCACGGAAAGCCCAGCTCAGACGGTGTCTGAGCTGGGCTTTCGTCGTTCAGGCGATGCGTCGCCGCCGTCCGGCTGGCCGCGGCTCAGGCCCGGAGGTAGGCGAGGACCGCGAGGACGCGGCGGTGCGTCTCGTCCGCCTGCGGCAGGTCCAGCTTGGTGAGGATGCTGCTGATGTGCTTGCCGACGGCCGCCTCGGACACCACCAGTTCACGCGCGATCGCCCCGTTCGACCTGCCCTCCGCGATCAGGGCCAGGACTTCGCGCTCGCGCGGGGTGAGCCGTTCCAGCGGGTCACGCCGGCGCCGCAGCAGCTGACGCACCACCTCGGGGTCGACGACGGTGCCGCCCTCGGCGACCTCGCACAGGGCGTCCACGAACTCCTCGACCTGGCCGACCCGGTCCTTGAGCAGATAGCCGACGCCCGAACCGTCGCCGGAGTCGAGCAGCTCCCCCGCGTAGGTCCGCTGCACGTACTGGCTGAGGACGAGCACCGGCAGCGCGGGCCGCTTCTCCCGCAGCCGGACGGCGGCGTGCAGCCCTTCGTCCTGGAAACCGGGCGGCATCCGCACATCGGTGACGACGATGTCCGGCGTGTGCTCCTCGACGGCCGCGATGAGTGCGGGGGCGTCCCCCACCGCGGCGACCACCTCGTGCCCGAGGCGGTCCAGCAGACCGATGAGTCCTTCGCGCAGCAGCACGCTGTCCTCGGCCAGGACTACGCGCAGGGAGCGGCCGGACCGGTCAGCTCGCAAGGGAATTCCACCTTCAGTTCGGTCGGTCCGCCCGGCGGGCTGGACAGGGAGAGTCTGCCATCGAGAACCGACACCCGGTCCCCGAGTCCGGTCAGGCCGCTGCCTCCGCGCGCGTCCGCGCCACCGCGTCCGTCGTCGCGCACCCGCAGGGCGAGGCGTCCTCCGGCCCAGCCGCCGGACACCCGCGCGCGGTCCGCGCCGCTGTGCTTGGCGACATTGGCGAGCGCCTCGCACACCACGAAGTACGCGGCGGCCTCCACCGACTGCGAGAGCCGTCCGGGCAGGTCGAGGTCGACATGGACGGGAACGGGCGAGCGGTCGGCCGCATCGTTGACGGCGGCCTCCAGACCGTAGTCGGCGAGCACCTTGGGATGGATGCCGTGGATCAGTTCGCGCAGCTCCGCCAGCGCCTTCCCGGCCTCCTCGTGGGCGCGCGCCAGCTGTTCGGCGAGGGGCCCGTCGGGAGCGTCCAGGCGGGCCAGGCCGAGGGTCATCGTGAGTGCCACGAGGCGCTGTTGGGCCCCGTCGTGCAGATCGCGCTCGATGCGCCGGCGCTCCGTTTCGAAAGCGTCCACCAACCGGACGCGGGAGCGCGCCAGTTCGACCACCCGGACGCCCAGGTCGGCGTCGCGCGGGGCGATCAGCAGACGGGTCAGCTCGGCGCGAGCACCGGCCGCGGTCCCGAGCACGTACGCGCCCAGGGCCACCAGCACAGCGCCCAGAACGGCGAAGCCCGACGCGGAGGGCCACGTGGTGACCGTCCACTGCTTGAGGACCTTGGCCTCCTCGCCGCCGCCCACCGTGGCCATCATCACGGGGGTGGCGACCATGGACAGGGGGACGAGCAGGGCCACGGTGACCGCCAGCGCGTCGACCGGCCACAGCAGGACCGCGAACAGCAGCGCGTAGCCCAGCTCGCGCCAGGTCGCCTGCTCGCGCAGCCGCGTCGTCAGCCAGACCCGGAGTCCCCCGGCGGCGGGCACCCGGTGCCGCGCGGGTGCCGGGTCCAGGTCGACCAGGCCGAGCCTGCGCCGCTCCGCCCAGGCCACCGGCAGGCCCGCGAGCGCCGTCAGCACGAGCAGCGGCAGCCCCACGAGTACGACGGCGAGGGCCCCGCCCAGGACCGCGAGGATCGCGATCCCCACCAGGGCGACGGCTCCGGCGGGCGCGCCGGTACCCAGGTAGGCGGCGCTGCGCCAGGGCCAGGCCGAACACAGGTATCCCGGCCGCGACATGGCCTGCCACACATTGCGAGGGTGCATGACAGCACCGTAGAAGTCGGCTCCCCCACGGGCCAGGGGCCCAGATACCGGGTCCGGGGTAGGGCAGGACCTACCCCGGGGGGCCGGACACCCAGGCCGCCGGCCACGCGCTGATGCGGCCGGCGTCGGGCGGCCGGGCCCGTACCCCGCTGAGCGGCGACAGCCGGCCGGAGGGGCGGGGGTATGCCTGGCCCTACCCGAAGTCTCGCCCCTGCCGCACTGCGCCGGAGCACCCCCGCGCGGTGGTGTGGAACCACCGCGAAAACGAAGGGTGGCGGCGCTCCGATGACAGGTTGGCTCGCGGAACACGTGCCGTCGCACGGCGCTTTCGGCATCCTCGTCGCGCGCCCCGCTCTTCCCCGCGCCGGGGACCGCCGCCGGCGCTCCACCGAGCGGGCCCCTCGGGTCGATCGTCCGGTGCGGACCGCACGCCGTCCTCCTCCGGCGCTTCATCGCGGTCCCGCGCACCGTCGTCCCCATGCCCCCACGCCGGTGAGCGGCGCCGTTTCCGAACTCCTCCTGGCCGTGGGCCTCGGAGGGCCGACCTCGAACGAGTGGGGACTCATGAACAACGACGCGATCCGCTTGCGTTCCGTCAGCAGGCGATACGGGGCCGGTGAGTGTGCCGTGACGGCACTCGACCAGGTGTCGCTCTCCTTTCCCCGAGCCACGTTCACCGCGGTGATGGGCCCCTCCGGGTCGGGCAAGTCGACCTTGTTGCAGTGCGCCGCCGGTCTCGACCGGCCGACGTCCGGATCGGTCACCATCGGCGGTACCGAACTGACCCGGCTCAGCGAGACGAAGCTGACGCTGCTGCGCAGGGACCGCATCGGGTTCGTCTTCCAGGCGTTCAACCTGATGCCGTCGCTGACGGCGGAGCAGAACGTCTCGCTGCCCCTCAAGCTGGCCGGCAAGCGGGTGCCCAAGTCGCATGTCCGTGAGGTCCTCGACCAGGTCGGGCTCGGCGGGCGCGCGGGCCACCGGCCCAGCGAGATGTCCGGTGGACAGCAGCAGCGCGTCGCCCTGGCCCGCGCCCTGGTCACCCGCCCCGACGTGCTGTTCGGAGACGAACCGACCGGCGCCCTGGACTCGCGGACCAGCCGCGAGGTGCTTGCCCTGCTGCGCTCCATGGTCGACCACGAGGGCCGGACGATCCTCATGGTCTCCCACGACCCGATGGCTGCCTCCTGCGCCGACCGCGTGGTCTTCCTGGTCGACGGCCGCGTCAACGGCGAACTGATCGGCGCGAGCGCCGACGAGATCGCCGCCCGGATGACGAAGCTGGAGGCCGTGACGTGCTGAGCGTCGCCCTGTGCACGCTGCGCACCCGCTGGGTCACCTTCGTCGGCAGCTTCGTCGCGCTCTCCCTGGGCGTGGCGCTGCTCGCTGTGATGGGCCTGGCGCTCGCCTCCTCGGTCGACGCCCCCGAGCGGCAGCCGGAGCGGTTCGCCGCGGCGCCGGTCGTCGTCCAGGGGCAGCAGACCCTGCGTGTGCCGACGCCGATCGGCGACCGTACCCAGACGCTCGCCGAGCCGCGGCCGGTGCCCGCGCGGGCCGTGGCGGAGTTGGCGAAGCTCGGCCGGGTCGTCCCCGACCGCTCCTTCGCCGTGCGGGCGAAGGGCGGGCCCGGCGACCTGGTGGGTCACCCGTGGTCGACCGCCGCGTTCGCACCGTACGAACTCTCCGCGGGGCGCGCGCCGCGCACCGGCGCCGAGGTCGTCGTCACCGGCGACTGGGCGCGTCCCGGCGCCACGATCCACACGGACCGGGGCACGATGAGTGTCGTGGGCAACCTGGTCCCGCGCGGCTTCGAGGACGCCGTCTTCTACTCCGACGAGCGCGCCGCCGAACTATCACCTGACAGTACGCAGTTGGTGGTGGACGCGCGCCACCTCGACACGGGCGCCGTACGCGCGGCGGTGGCCGGCGACCGCGGGGTCACCGTGCTCACCGGCACCGGCCGCCGCCGCGCCGACGCCGATCCGGACCGCGACAGCGAGGCGCTGACCGCGATGAACGCCATGTTCGGCACCGCGGGCGGGGTCACCGCCTTCGTGTCCGTCTTCGTGGTGGCGTCCACCTTCGCCTTCGCGGTCGCCCAGCGGCGCCGGGAGTTCGGGCTGCTGCGCACCGCGGGCGCCACACCGGGCCAGATCCGGCGGATGGTCTTCGCGGAGGCGCTGTGCGTCGGCGTCCTCGCCTCCGCGACCGGCTGTGTCCTCGGCGCGTACGGCGCACCGCGCCTGGCGGCGTGGGTGGTGGACGGCGGTCTTGCTCCGCGCTGGTTCACCATCGGCGACTACACCTGGCCGTACCACATGGCGTTCTGGGCGGGGCTGCTCGTCGCGCTGCTCGGCGTGGTCGCCGCGTCCTGGCGGGCCGGCCGCACCGGCCCCACGCAGGCGCTGCGCGAGGCCGCGGTGGACAGCGGGGCGATGACCTGGGGCCGCCGACTGTGCGGAACGGGCCTGCTGCTGACCGCCGTCGTGTCGCTGGTCATGGCACTGGCCGGCGATCCGGGAGACCTGCTGCACCGCAAGACGTACGTCAGCCGCCCCATGCTGCTGATCACCGCGGTCGCACTGCTCGCCCCGGTCCTGGTGCGCCCGCTGACCCGGCTGATCGCCTGGCTGCCCGCCCAACTGCCGGGCGCCACCGGCATGCTGGTCCGCGAGAACGCGGCGGCCGGGGTCCGCAGAACCGCCGCGATCGCGGCGCCCGTCCTGGTCACCGTCGCCCTCGCGGGTTCCCTGCTGGGCGCGACGGCCACGCTCAACGAGGCGAAGGCCACCGAGACACGTGAACAGACCGCGGCCGACTTCGTGGTCCGTCCCGCCGGCAACGCCGGGTTCGACCCGGTGACGGTGGAGCGGCTGAAGGCGGTCCGGGGTGCGACGGTGTCGGCGACGGCGGCGAGTGCCGTGTACGTCCTGGAGGACGGCGTCGCCCTGATCAAGTCCGGGGCCCGCGCCGCGCAGGCGGGCCCGCTCGCGGCGACGGTGCGGCTCCCGCTCGCCGCGGGGAAGGTCGCCGGCCTCGACGACGACTCGATCATCGTCAACGAGGAGTGGGCTCGGCACACGGTGGGTCAGCACGTCGAGGTCTGGCTCGGCGACGGCACGAGGAAGTCCCTGCGCGTCGCCGCCGTCATGTCGGTCGGCACCGGCGACAACGGCGTCTACGTCACACCCGCCAACGCCCGCCGGGCGCCTGTGGACCGGGGGGACGTCTCGGTCGCCCGAGGGGCCGACAGCACCGCGGTGGCCGCGGCCCTGAACAAGGCGGTGAGCGGCACGAAGGGCCAAGTGTTCACGAGATCCCAGTGGGTGGAGGCGAGTCGTCCGGAGACGAACCGGACCACCCGGTACGGCTTCGTCCTCGTACTCGGCATCGCCCTGCTCTACACGGGCATCTCGCTGGCCAACACGATGGTGATGGCGACCTCCGACCGCGTCCGCGACCTTGGCGTACTGCGCCTCGCCGGGGCCACGCGCCGGCAGGTGCTCCGGCTGGTCGGCGCCGAGGCGTTGGTGGTCGTCGCGGTGGGCGGGGTGCTCGGGCTCCTGGTCGCCGGGCTGAACCTGGCGGGTATGCGGGGCGCGCTCGGCCTGCGGTCGGTCCGGAGTCCGGTGGAACTGCCGTGGCGGGAGATCGGCGGTACCGTCGCGGCGTGCGCGGCGCTCGCCGTGGTGTTCTCCGTCGTACCCGCCTCGCTGGCGATGCGCCACCGGGCCGTGGAGTCGGCCGGCGTCAAGGAGTGACCGGACGGTCCCCGTGACGGTGCCCCTCGCACCGGGCGCCATCACCGCCGCCCGCCCGCTCCTTCGGCCGGGCGGCGGAGCTCCCGTACGGACCGGTGAACGGCGCGCGCCCGTGCGCGGCCGGCGTGTTGTCGACGATCAGGACGTCGTCGCGCTGCCGGTCGAAGCGGGTGGTCACCGCACGGCAGGCGGCACGCAGGGGGGCTACGGTCTCGTCGCGAGGGCCGCCCTACCGTCTCGCGTCGCCCAGGACCGGAAGCGACTCCGGGCCGTGGACGAGGCGGGTTCGGCGCCAGATGATGTGGTCGGGCGGGACGGCGAGGCGGAGAGCGGGGAACCGGCGCAGCACAGCCCTCAACGCGATCTCGGCCTCCGCCCTCGCCAGTGGGGCGCCGAGGCAGCGGTGGATGCCGTGGCCGAAGGCGAGGTGGGCGGTGGCGTCACGGGTCAGGTCGAGGCGGTCGGGCGCCGCGAAGCGGGCGGGGTCGCGGTTGGCGGCGCCCAGGGCGATCAGGACGGGGTGGCCCGCGGGGATGTCCGTGCCGCCGAGCGTGACGGGCTCGGTCGTGAAGCGGAAGGTGGCCGTGCTGACCGGTGGGTCGTGGCGGAGGAGTTCGTCCAGAGCGGCCGGGATGTCGTCGGGATGCTCGCGGAGGCGGTCCTGCTCGGCGGGGTGCAGGAGGAGGGCCAGGAGGGCGTTGCCGAGGTGGTTGGTGGTGGTCTCGTGGCCCGCGACGAGCAACAGCACAGCCAGGGAGACGAGTTCGTTCTCGGTGAGGGCGTCGTCCCCGTCGCGGGCGGCGACGAGACGGTCGAGGAGGGAGTCCCCCGGCGCCGCGCGCTTCGCCGCGACGAGTCCGCTCATGTACGTCGCGAGCGCGTACGAGGCCCCGTCCACGACCTCCGGGGCGCCCGCCGCGAACAGCTCGGCGGACCAGCGCCGCACGTCGGGGCGGTCCTCGTCCGGGACCCCGAGCAGTTGGCAGATCACGGTGACGGGGAGGGGACCCGCGACCCCGGCAACGAAGTCGAAGGGCTCGCCGGGGACCCACCGGTCGAGCAGTGTGTCCGTGATCCGGGCGATGGCGGGGCGGAGCGCGGCAACGGCCCCGGTGGTGAAGGCCCGGGTCACGAGTCTGCGCAGCCGGGTGTGCTCGGGCGGGTCCGTGGCCAGCATGTGGTGCGCCAAGGCCGGGTGCAGGTCACGGCTCGAACGCTTGCCCGCGAAGAAGGCCGCCGTGTCCTTGGAGAGCCGCACGTCCCCGAGGGCCTGCCGCGCCTCCGCGTAGCCGGTGACCAGGTAACTGATGTGCCCGCCGGGCCCGTTGGGGACTACCTGTACGGGACCCGCCGAACGCGGCGCCGTGCGGGAGGCGGACGGGTCGTGACGCGCGGACTCGCTCATGCCGACAGCCTCTCACCGCCGAGCCCAGCGAGCCCGCCGAGCCCAGCGAGCCCCGCGATCACCGTGAGTCCGGGTGCTCGGCGGCTTCGCCCCCGTACCGCTTACTTCACGTCGACGTAGTCCGCCGTCGAGGAGACGGCGGGTGTCGTTGACGTCCCCGCGAAGGAGTAGCGGAAGTAGCCGTCCGCCGTGGCCTTCGTGGTCGTCTTCAGGTTGCCCTTGCTGTCCGTCTTGACGGTCTTGAGGGTCGTGTAGGTGCTCGACCCCTTCTTCTTGAACTGGAGCTTCACGGACTGCTTCGTGTAGCCCGCGTACTTGTACGTCTCCCAGTTGGCGCGGGTCAGTGCCCCCGTGACGGTGATCGTCCTGCCCCTCTTGACCGGCTCCGGGGAGGCGTTGACCGTCAGCCTGGAGTTCCGCAGGACCTTCGCCTTGCCGGCGTTGTCGCGGTGGATGTAGTCGCCGTCGTAGCTCATGGCGGCGGCGCTCGCGGTCCAGGTCCCCGCCGTGGTGTTGTCCTCGACGTGGATGCGCGGGTTGATCTTCATGGTGTACGTGCACGTCGTCGTGGTGCGCGGGGAGGTCACGCACGCGCCCGCCATCTTCTCCGGGAAGACGAACCCGTAGGGGTCACCGTTCCGCACGGGGCCGTGCCACAGGGTGGCGAGGGTCGAGCCCGTCTCGATGCCCGAGTCGTCCACGGCGGTCACCACGATGGTGAACTTCTTCACCTCCGTGGTGCCCAGGACGATGTCTTTCCCGCCGTTGACGACCACCTTCGCGATCTTGATGTCGCCCCGTGACTGATCCGCGTGAGCGGCGACCGGGACGGCGAGGGCGGACAGGGCGAGGGCCGCGGCGAGGGCCGGGACGGTGGTGCGGTGACGCATGAGGTCGTTCCCCACGTTCTGGTGGCGAAGCGACGCCGCGGTGGTGCGGCTGCCGCCGGAGGCGCACGCGCTGTCGGCGCCACCTGGGACGACCACCGGAACCCGGTGAGGGTTGTGCCGTACACACGGATTCGTGTCGCCTCGCGGCGCCCGTCACCGCCCCCCCTACAACCGCCCCCTCACAGCTCCTCCCCCCGCGCCAGCCTCCGCGCCCCCGGCAGATGCCGGTCCAGCTCGCCCGGGGCGAAGCGGGTCATGCCGACCACGTGCCAGAACTCGCCGCCCACCTCGCCCTCCGCCTTGTAGCCGCCCGCCGGGGTGAAGGCCGCCCAGCCGCCCGTCACGCCGACGAGCGTGGCCCTCGCCGTGACGGTCACGTCCCCGGCCGCGTCGCCTGCCGCGTCGCCGTTCACCCGCCACAGCCGCACCGTCCCGTCGTCCCCCGCGCTCGCCAGGTGTCCGCCGTCCGGGCTGAAGGAGAGGGAGTAGATGCGGCCGCTGTGGCCGGTCAGGGCGGCCACGCTCGTTCCCGTCGCCGGGTCCCACAGGCGGATGACGCGGTCGTCGCCCGCTGTCGCGAGGAGGGGGAGCGTGGGGTGTGCGGCGGCCGTCCACAGTTTGCCGGTGTGCGCGCGCAGTACGTGCTGGGCGGCGCCGTCGCGCCAGATCACCGCCGTGCCGTCCCAGGAAGCGCTCGCGAGCCAGGAGAGGCCGGGGCCGAAGGCCACCGCGTAGACGCGGTCGGTGTGCGCGCTCAGGGTCGCGGCGAGGGCGCCGTCCCCCGTGTGCCACAGGCGGACGCGCCCGTCGTCGCAGCCCGTCGCGATCGACGAGCCGTCCTTCGCGAAGGCGACGGACCGCACGCGGCCCTGGTGGCCGTCGAGTTGCAGGCCGTGGGAGCCGGTCGCGCGGCGCCACAGGCGCACCGTGTCGTCGTCGTTGGCGGTGGCGATCTCCTCGCCGTCCGCGCTGAACGCCTCGGCCCAGGTCCGGTCGGTCTCGACGTCCAGCTCGCGCAGGAACGTCCCCCCGTCCGCGTCCCACAGGTAGACGTGCCCGGTGCTGCCCGCCGTGGCGAGGACGGTGCCGACGGGGCTGAAGGCCGCGGAGATCAACCGGTCGCCCCGGCCCACGAGTTCGTGCAGGCGCCGCCCCGTGCGCACGTCCCACAGGCGTACGGTCCCGTCGCTGCTCGCGCTCGCGAGGCGGGTGCCCGTCGCGTCGAAGGCAACCGCGTTGACGCGCCGCCCGTGCCCGCGCAGGATCGGCTTGCCCTGGCCGGTCGCCGCGTCCCAGATCTGCACGACGCCGTCGTCCCCCGCCGTCACGAGCTGGGTGTCGTCGGGGCGGAAGCGGCAGGCCCAGGCGGAGCCCTGGTGCGGGGTGGGCTGGAAGCGCTCGGGCACGGCCTCGTACCCCTCGTGGCCCGTTTCGTGGCCCGCCTCGTGGCCCGCGGAGAGCTGCCACAGGCGGACGGCGCCGGTGGCGTGGCACGCCGCGAGGTGCCGTCCGTCGTCGGCGAAGACGACCTGGTAGACGCCGCCCGGGCCCTTCTCCAGCGGCGGCCCCGGCACGCCGGTGCGCGGGTCCCACAGGCGGACGCCGCCGTCGGTGTCGCCGCTCGCGAGGAGGTCGCCGTCCGGGTGGAAGTCGAGCGTGTAGACGCGTCCCGTGTGGCCGTGCATCTCGTGCAGGAGCCGCTGGTCGGAGGTGCGCCAGATCCGTACGGTGCCGTGGTCGTCGATGCCCTCGTCGGCGGAGGCGAGCAGCGCGCCGTCCGGGCTGAACCGGACGCGGAAGACGGGTCCTTGGTGCGGGCCGAGGCTCGCGAGGAGCCGTCCCGTCGCCACGTCCCACAGGCGGACGGTGCCGCTCCTGTCGCCCGTCGCGAGGGTGCGTCCGTCGGGGCTGAAGACGGTCGTGTAGACGAGGACCGTGTGCCCGGGGAGCGCGTGGAGCTGTGCGCCGCTCGCGGTGTCCCACAGGCGTACGACCCCGTCGCCGTCGCCCGTGGCGAGGATCGTGCCCGTCGCGTCGAGCGTGATGGGCCACACGCCGTCGCGGTGCACGGAGAGCGTGGCCCGGCAGCGCCCGGACACGGGGTCCCACAGGCGTACGGTGCCGTCCGCGCTGCCCGTCGCGAGGACGGAGTCGCGGAACTTGATCGCGTAGACGCGGTCGGTGTGGCCGTGCAGGACGCGCAGCGCCTCGCCGTTCTCGGGCGCGCAGATCAGGACGCTGCCGTCCTGGCTGCCGGCCGCGAGGAGTTCCCCGTCCGGGCTGTACGCGACGGGCTCGGGCAGCCGTCCCTGCTGCCGGCTGAAGCCGTACGGGACGCTCACGGCGGCGGGGCGCAGCACCGTCTCCAGGGGCATCCCCGGCGCGATCGTCGCGGTGGCCAACTCCTCGGAATCCGCCGCCTCTTCGTCGGTCTCGGTGCGGATGAGGACGGCCCGGCGCCAGCGGCTCTCCGCGAGCCGGGCGCCGCGCAGGTCCGCGCCGATGAGCCGGGCGCGGCGCAGATCGGCGTGGCGCAGGTCGGCCTCGCGCAGGTCGGCGCCGTCGAGGCGGGCACCGGCGAGGCGGGCGCCGTGCAGGACGGCGTGGGAGAGGTTGGCGCCGGTGAGCTGGGCGTCCGTGAGGTTGGCGCCCGTGAGGTCGAGGCCGGACAGGTCGCGCCCGGAGAGGTCCTCGCCGGGGAAGTGCACGCCGCGCAGGTCGGCGTCGGTGGGGACGCGGAGGCGGCGGGTGATGCGGTAGGCGTTGGTACGGGCGGCGTCGGTGGCCCCCTGGGCGGCGCGGCCGCGGGTGCCCGCCTCGCCGCTGCCCGCCCCCGCCTCGCCCGATTGCTGCCCCGGTCCCTCCAGCGTCCGGCGCACCCACGCCGCGACGCGTTCCGAGTCCGCCAGGTCGCAGAAGAACTCGACTGCCAGCGGCGAGAGTTCGCGTCGGGCGAGGAGAGCGTCGTCGCCCTCGCCGAGGCGCCGCGCCGCCTCCCTCGCGACGAGCCATTCGATGACCGATTCGTGGATGAAGTGGAAGATGCCGTCGTCGACGCGGATGAGGAGCGTGCCCGCGCCGACCGCCTGCGCCTCCTGCGCGAAGAGCATCCCGTCGCTGCCGCGCCCGAAGGTCTCCGCGACGATCTCGGTCAGCTCGTCCAGCCGCAGGCTCCCGCGCCCGCTCTCCCACAGCCGCAGCGCCATCGCCGTCACGGCCCGCCAGAGCTGGTCCAGCTCCAGCCCGGGGGCCGCGCCCGGGCCGCCCTGCCCGCGCCGCTCCTCGAAGCGCAGCCACGTGCTGAAGACGTCCTCGTAGAGCCGGGCGGCGCTGAGCGTCCCCTCGGAGCGCGCCACGGCCCGTACCTGCTCCTCGTCGAGTGCCGCGACGAAGCTGAGCAGCCGGGGGTTGGCGCAGAGGTCGAGCAACTGCGGGACGCCGAGCAGGAGTTCGTAGCGGCGGGCGGCGTTCGTCTCGTCGCCGTAGTAGTTGGTGAGGTAGCGGCGGATCTGGTGCGGCGTGAAGCCCTCGACGGAGAGGAGGCGGCGCTGCGGGAGGAGTCCGACCTGCTCGCCGAGCGGGGTGAGGACCTGCTCGCGGGAGCGGAAGTGCTGGGTACGGCCGCTGATGACGATCTTGGCGCGGTCGACGGCGGCGTTGAGCAGGGTGTGCAGGTGGTCGGCGGCGCGTTCGTAGCTGACGCGGTTGACGAGTTCGTCGAAGCCGTCGAAGAGGAGGACGACGCGGCCCTGGCGGAGCATGTAGCGCAGCGCGCGCAGGTCGATGACGTCCACGCCGTGGTTGGCGAGGTGGGCGGCGACGAGCCCGTCGAGGCTGTGCGAGCGGTCCAGGGAGCGCAGCGGGATGAGCAACGGGGCCAGGTGGGGCAGGCGTTCGGGGATGCGGCGGGCCAGCTCGCGCAGCGCGAAGGTCTTGCCGTGGCCGAAGTTGCCGAGGAGGAGGAGCACGCGGCCCTGGTCGGTCTCCAGGAGGCGGAGCATCTCCTCGACGAGGTCCTCGCCCTCCTCGTCGCCCGGGTGGATCTCGTCGCGGTAGCGCTGCGGGAGGTACAACTCGGGTGCGTACGCCCCGTCGCCCGCGAGGTCGGCGGTCTGCGCGGCGACGTACTCGCGCAGGTCGATGAGCCCTTGCAGCTCCAGGAAGCTCCGTACCCGTACCCCGCCGCGCGCGGCCCGCTCGCGCAGTCCGGGCCCGGGGCGCTCGCCCGCGTACACCAGCTCGGCCTCGGTGCCCGCGTCGTCGGCGTGCGCCTGGGCGAGGAAGCGGTCGAGGTCGTCGTCGGTGAGGGTGCCGGGCTGGACGGCGACGCGCAGGAGCCGTACGACGCCGTCCTCGTCCCAGGCCGCGACGACCTGCGTCAGGTCCTCGGGCACGGCGGGCCGTACGTCGCGCAGGCGCACCCCGGGGCGGCGGGCGCGCAGCACGTCCTTGACGCGCTCGGCGAGCTGCGCGCCCGGGTCGTTGACGGCGCGGTTGTCGGAGTGCGCGGCGTCCCGCGCGGGGTTCTCCTCGTTCCCCGCGCCGCCCGGGAAGCGGGGTGCCGCACTCCATGCGACGGGGAAGACGGCGGGCTCGGCACCGGCCCCTTCCGTGGTGCCGCCCCCTTGCGGCGCCCACCGCTCGACGCCCCGCGCGCCGACGCGCAGAAGGCTGAAACGTGCCGGACCCGCTGCACCGAAGAGCGGCAACGGTCCTGTGGCGGACGGGAGTTCGGCGTGGGTGGGCACCGCGCCCTGTCCCCGGCCGTCGCCGCCGGGGCCATGCAGGAGCACGTGGAGCCGGGGCGCGAGGAGGCGCTGGAAGACCTCGGTGTCGCGGAGCGGGCCGGTCCCTTCGCCGCCGCCCGTCCCGGGGCGCGTGGCGGGACGGGCGGCGGGGGCCGCGTGCGCGGCCGGGGCGAGCAGCGGGTGCCGCACGAGCCCGACCCGGAGCCAGCCCTCGTCCTCGTAGCGCCGCAGCGCCTCCGCGAACCAGGCGGCCTGCGCCCGCCCCACCATCCCGTAGCGGTCCTCCAGGCGGTGCGTGCGCGCGATCGAGGAGTTGAACCCGGCGACGACGGTGCGCAGTTCGGGTACCGGGAAGAGCGTCCAGGGCTGGTCGGCGCCGAAGACGACGTCGAGCCCCTGGTACAGCTCGCCGAACAGCCTGCTGAAGTGGCGCCACTTGGGCCAGTACGGCGGCTGCGGGCGGACCTCGTCGGCCTCGCAGGTGTGGAAGTACGCCTGGCAGGCGGCCTCGTTCACGTCCTGGTTGCCGGGGACGACGAGCACGCGGCCCGGGGCGAGGCCCAGTTGGGCCCGCAGCCCGGTGACGAAGTCGAGCGCCTGCGCGCAGTTGCGCGGCGAACCGGAAGCGGTCAAGTCGCCTGAGACGACGACGAGTTCCGGAGCGGGAGCACCCGCGTCCCGCAGTTCGATCAGGTCGCCCTGGATGTCCCGGAGCAGTTCCTCGGGCTCGCGTCCGCGCCCGAACTCGGGTCCCGCGAGGTGCAGGATGTTCACGGCCTCCTGGCGCGCGCCGCCCGGCACGGCCGGCGGGTAGTGCGGCGCGGTCCCCGGCCGCCGCCGCCCGCCCCGCTCGCCG
>NZ_JAAGLR010000465.1 GCF_010548245.1 Streptomyces sp. SID11385 | reverse complement strand
ACGCCTGCACGAGCGCCCCCGCCTCCGCCGCCGCCCGCCCCAGCGCGTAGGGGCGCCCCGCGAGCAGCACCCCGACCACCGGCGTGCCCGTGTCGAGCAGCGCGTCCAGCAACTCCTGCTGCACGCCGGGGAGTCGGAGCGAGGGCGCGTCGCAGCCCTCGCCGCTCGTGCCCCGGCCGAAGAGCCCGGCGCGGTCCCCGAGCGCGGCGATCACGACATCCGCCCCGCGCGCCGCGTCGAGCGCCGCCGCGAAGCCCTCCGTGCCGCCGGTGTCGATCCCGCACCCGGCCACGGCGACGACATCGCTGTCCGCGAACTCCGCCGCCACCGCCTCGTACAGCGTCGGCAGCGCGATGCCCGGAGCGAGGTCCGGGTGCGCGCCGCCGACGTGCACGGGGAAGGCGTAGCAGCCGAGCACCGCGAGCGGCGCCCCGGCCTGCGGCCCGATGACGGCGATGCGGCGCGGCGCGGCGAGCGGCAGCACGGGGCTCCCGTCGGAGGCCGCGTTGCGCAGCAGGACGAGGGACTCGGCGGCGAGCCGCGCGGACAGCTCCCTGTGCTCCGGCGGGTCGAGGTCCACCGTGCCGCGTACGGTCTCGGCGCTCAGCTCGCCGCGCCCGCGCAGCGAGGGCGGTACGGGGTCGAAGTCCGCGTCGAGCAGGCCGAGTTCGGCTTTCTGCCGGAGCACCCTGCGCACCGCCTCGTCCACCGTCGCCTCGTCCACGAGCCCGGCGTCGAGCGCGGCGAGGAGCGGGGCGCCGTAGGCGTCCACGGTGGGGAGTTCGACGTCGACGCCCGCGCGGAGCGCGAGGGCCGCCGCCTCGGCGCGGTCGGCCGCGACGTGGTGCAGGGACTGGAGGAAGGCGACGCCGAAGTAGTCGGCGACGACCGTCCCCTCGAAGCCCCACGTCTCGCGCAGCAGCCCGGTGAGCAGCGCCTGATCCGCCGCGCTCGGCACCCCGTCCGTGTCGGTGTAGGCGTGCATGACGGACCGGGCCCCGCCCTCGCGCAGCGCCGCCTCGAAGGGCGGCAGGACGACGTCGGCGCGCTCGCGCGGGCCCATCGACACGGGGGCGAGGTTGCGGCCCGCGCGCGAGGCCGAGTAGCCCGCGAAGTGCTTGAGCGTCGCGACGATCCCGGCCGACTCCAGCCCCCGCACGTACGCGGCGCCGACCCGCCCGACGAGGTACGGGTCCTCGCCGATCGTCTCCTCGACCCGCCCCCACCGCAGGTCGCGTACGACGTCGAGCACGGGTGCGAGCCCCTGGTGCACGCCGACCGCGCGCAGCGAGTCGCCGATCGCGGCCCCGACCCGTTCGACCAGCTCCGGGTCGAACGAGGCACCCCACGCGAGCGGTACGGGGAACGTCGTGGCGCGCCAGGCGGCGAAGCCCGCGAGGCACTCCTCGTGCGCGAGGGCGGGGATGCCGAAGCGGTTGCCCGCGATGACGCGGGCCTGCGTGCGCAGCAGCGAGAGCGCGCCGAGCCCGGGGTCGACCGGGGCGGTGCCGAAGGGGCGGGTGAGCTGGCCGAGGCCGTGCGGGAGGAGGTCGTCGAGCGCGGGCGGGGCCTGCATGTCGTGCTGGTGCGGGGCGACCTCGCCGCCCTCGGGCGAGGCGCCGACCCACAGCCCGTAGAGCTGCGCGGTCTTCTCCTCGCGGGTCATGGCGGCGAGCAGCGACTCGACACGCGCGGCGCGCTCGCGGGAGAGGCGCGGTGCGGGCGCGGTGGGTGCTCCGTTTTCGGCCGGGGGTGCGGGGACGGCGGTCTCGGGGATCACGCGGGCGGTCACTTTCCTCCCACGCCCATCAGGCCCTGGATGAGGGCCCGGCGGGCGAACAGGTACACGAGCAGGACGGGCAGGGTGGAGAGGACGACGGCGGCGAGCAGCCCGGGGATGTTCACGCCGTACTGGGTCTGGAAGTTGTAGAGGCCGAGCGTGACGACCTTGGTGTCCTCGGACTGCGTGAGCACGAGGGGGAAGAGGAAGCCGTTCCACGCCTGGAGCGCCGAGAACACGACGACGGTGGAGAGCCCGCTGCGCGAGAGCGGCAGGACGAGCCGCCGGAAGACGAGCCACGTGCTCGCGCCGTCGAGCGTCATCGCCTCGTACAGCTCGCCCGGGATCTCGCGCATCGTGCCGGTCAGGACGAGGGTGCAGATGGGCAGGCAGAACGCGGCGGTCGGCAGGATCACGCCGATGAGGTTGTCGTACAGACCGGCTTTCGAGATCACGTAGAACATCGGGATGATGACGGCTTGCGCGGGCACCGCGAGCCCGAGGAGGAAGAGCCGGAAGACGCGCAGCGTCCCGGGGCGCGCGCCGCGCACGACGGCGAAGGCGAGCGGCGGCACGAGCAGCAGGACGAGCGCGACGACGCAGACGGTGACGACGGCGGTGTTGAGGAAGTAGCGGCCGAAGCCGTTGTCGAAGACATCGAGGTAGTTGTCGAGGGTGAGGTGCCGGGGCAGGCCGAGCGGGCCGCTCTTCTGGTAGTCCGGGCGGGACTGGAGCGTCGCCGCGAGAAGCACGTACAGCGGCAGGCCGACCAGGACGAGCCAGACGAGCGAACCGAGGCCGGCGAGGAAGTTGGGACGCTCGCCGGGACGCCGGGTCCGGGCACGCCTCGGGACCCGGGGGGTTCGCGGGGGGCGCGGGGTCTGTGGCGCGGGTGCCTGACGGGGGGCGGTGAGGCTCATATCCCCTCCTGCGTGCCGGTCATCCTGTCGTAGCCCGAGAGGCGCACCACGATGAGCGAGATGAGGGTCGCGACGAGGACGAGGAGCAGGGCGACCGCCGAGCCCGTCCCGTAGTCGAAGCTCTTGAACGCCTTGTCGTACATGTAGTACGCGGTGATCGTCGTATCCGTGCCGGGGCCGCCCTGCGTCAGGATCAGCACGGTGTCGAAGGTCGTGAGACCGCCGACGACCATGAGGATCACCGAGGTGATCACCGAGTTGCGCAACTGCGGCAGCGTCACGTGGAAGAACTGCCGCCAGCGGCCCGCGCCGTCGATCGCGGCCGCCTGGTAGAGGACTTCGGGGATCGCGCGGGCCGCGCCCTGGTAGATGAGCGTGTGCAGCGGGGTGAACTGCCAGGCGGCGACGAAGACGAGCACGCCGATCGCCGTGGACTGCTTGCCGAAGAGGTTCCCGTCGCCGAAGAGCCACCCCAGCTCGGACGGGATGCCGAAGTTCGGGTCGAGCAGCGCGCGCCACAGGACCGACACGGCCGTCGCCGAGAGCAGCAGCGGTACGAAGAAGATCGCGGACAGGACGGCCCGGTTGCGCTGTTTGCCCGCCGCCCACACGCCGAGCGCGATGCTCAGCGGGGTCTGCACGACGACGCCGAGCAGCGTGAGCAGGACGGAGAGCCACAGGCTGTGCAGGAGCACGGGGTCGTCAAGGAGCTTGCGCCAGTTGCTGAGCCCGTTGAAGTGCGGGGTGTCGAGCCCGCTCCAGTCGGTGAAGGCCAGGACGGCCACGAGCAGGAGCGGGACGAGCGCGAAGAGCGTGAAGAAGACGACGGCGGGGAGGGTCCAGGCGACGCCCGGGCGGGCGGCGAACCGCCCGGCCCGGGACGCGGTGGGTGGTGAGGTCATGGTTTCGGCCGCCGTTCAGGAGGTGGTGAGCGCCTGCATGGCCTTGATGAAGCCGTCCGCGTCGAGCTGCCCGTTGGTGAACTGCTGGACGGCGCGGTAGATCGGCGTCATGTCGGCCGGCGGGTACGCCTGGTCCCAGGAGAGCTGGAAGGACGGGGCCTTGCCGACGAGGTCGAGCTGGTACTTGGCGTAGGCGGGGTCGTCGGTGGAGTCCAGGAACTTCTCGGTGTTCGTCGTGGTCGGCAGGTTGCCGATCGCGAGCTGCTGCTTGACGAAGCTGTCGGAGTACATGAGCTTGAGGAACTGCGCGATGGCGTCCGGGTGCTGGGCCTTCTTCGTCACCGAGTAGAAGTTGTTCGTGTTCCCGACGATGTCCGCCGGGTCGCCCTTGCCGCCCGCGACGCTCGGGAAGTTGGTCCAGCCGATGTCCTTCAGCACGCCCGGATTCGCGTCCTTGACCGTCGAGTACTCCCAGGAGCCCATCAGCTCGAAGGCCGCCTTGCCGCTCGCGAGGAGCTGCGCGGTACCGCCGTCGGTCTGCTTGGCCGAGTCGTAGCTGCTCCCGAAGCCGCCCGCGTCGACCAGCTCGCGCAGCATCGACAGCGCCTTCTTGCTCTCGGGGCTCTCCCAGGCGCTCTTGTCGCCCGAGAGCGCCTTCTCGAAGAGCCCGGGGCCCGCGACACGGTCGTAGAGGTACTCGAACCACATGAGGGTGGGCCACTTGTCGCCGCCGCCGAGCGCGAAAGGCGTGACCTTCTTCGCCTTGAGCGCCTTGACGACGTCGAGCAGTTCGTCCCAGGTCTCCGGCGGCTTCACGCCCGCGTCGTCGAGGACCTTCTTGTTGTGGAAGAGCAGCACGGGCTGCGTGCCGCGCATCGGGATGCCGTAGTGCTTCCCGTCCACCTTCGCGGTGTCGAGGACCGAGGGCAGGAAGTTCTCCTTGAGGCCCGCGTCCTTCGCCATCATGTCGTCGAGCGGGCGGAGCAGACCGGCCTTCACGAAGGGCTGGATGCTGCCGCCGCCCCAGTTGAAGAAGACGTCCGGCGCCTGCTTGGTGTTGATGATCGTCTGGAGCTTCTGCTGGTAGTCGGCGCCGGGGATGGTGTCGAGCACCGCCTTGACCTTCGAGGTCTTGTTGAACTCCGCGACGATCTTCTTCTCGACCTTGTTGCCCGCGTCGCCGTAGACGAGGACGTGGAACTCCTGCTTCCCGCCCGAGGAACCGCTGTCCCCGCCACAGGCGGTGAGGCCCATGCCGAGGGCGAGTACCGCGATCCCGGCGACCGCGCGCGGGAACCTCATCGGCTTCATCGGCTTCGTCCCCCGCGCCGGCGCATGCTGCATCGCCATCATCGACAGCCCTTTCGAAAGTGTCGGCATCTTTGCCGAAAGTCTTCTGCGGCAGGACGGTAGAAGGGCCGGGGTAAGCGGTCAATGGAGGGGTGCGAGCGCGACCAAACCGTTATGCGCGAGCGGGATCGCGCGTGTTCTATCCTTCGTCCCATGCGAGCTGAGAGCCCCGAGGGCACAGAGACCGCGCGCGCCGAGGAGCGCGGAGCGGGCCGGATCACGCTGGCCCAGGTGGGAGCGCAAGCGGGCGTCTCGCTTTCGACAGTTTCGAAAGTCCTCAACGGCCGCCCCGATGTGGCCGCCCCGACGCGGCGCAAGGTCGAAGAGCTCCTGGAGGAGCACGGCTACCGCCGCCCCGCGCCGACCCCGCCGGAGGCGCCGCTCCTGGAGATCGTCTTCCACGAACTCGACAGCACGTGGTCGATGGAACTGATCAGGGGCGTGCAGAACGTCGCCAACGCGCAGGGCATGAGCGTCGTGCTCACCGAGACGGGCACCCGGCACTCGCCGGGCGCCGACTGGGTCGAGGGGGTGCTGCGCCGCCGCCCGCTCGGCGTCGTCCTCGTCTTCTCGACGCTGCCCGCCGACCTCAAGAAGAAGCTGTGGTCGCGGGCGATCCCCTTCGTCATCGTCGACCCGGCCGGGGACCCCGAGCCCGACGTCCCCTCGGTCGGCTCGGCGAACTGGGCCGGAGGGCTCGCCGCGACCCGCCACCTCATCGAACTCGGCCACCGCAGGACCGCCGTCATCACGGGACCCGAGGACATGCTCTGCGCCCTCGCCCGCCTCGACGGCTTCCGCTCGGCGCACAACATGGCCCGCATCACGCCCGACCCGGCGCTCATCCGCTTCGGCGACTTCCACGTCTCCTCGGGCCACCGGCACGCCCTCGACCTGCTCGACCGCCCCGACCGCCCCACCGCGATCTTCGCCGGCTCCGACCTCCAGGCCCTCGGCGTCCTCGAAGCGGCCCGCGTCCTCGGCCTGCGCGTCCCGCACGACCTCTCCGTCGTCGGCTACGACGACATCCCCCTCGCCCAGTGGTCCAGCCCCGCGCTCACGACGGTCGACCAGCCCCTCGAACAGATGGCGGAGGAGGCGGCGCGCATGCTGCTGCGCCTGCGGCGCGAGGAGGAGGGCGAGACACGGATCGAACTGGGGACGCGGCTCGTGGTGCGGGGGAGTACGGGGGCGCCGGGGGTGTAGGGGGCGGGGGCTTGCGGGGGTACGGGGGCGGGGCGGCCCGCGTGCGGCGGCCCGTGTGCGGCGCGCTCCCGCGTACGGCGCCCCCGCGCGCGGCGGACCGTAAACCGGTGGACTTCCCTCTGCCCGTACCGCAAACATATGCGCCATGACGCATGATCATGCATCCGTGCCCGCCGCCCCCGCGCCCCTCGCCTGGCCCCTCGGCTTCCGTGCCCTCACCGCCCACGGCGGTCTCCGCGCCGAGGGTGACGACCTCTCGGCCGTCGTCTCGGACCGTCCCGCCGTCAGTGCCGCGATGTTCACGCGCAGCAGGTTCGCCGGGCCGGCCGTGCTCCTGAGCCGTGCGCACGCGGCGGGGCGGGGGCTGCGGGCCGTCGTGACGCTCGCGCAGAACGCGAACGTGGCGACGGGCGCGGAGGGTGAGCGGCACGCGGCGGAGGTCGTGGCGCGCCTCGCGCCCGTACTCGGCGTGCCCGCCGAAGTGGTGCTGCTCGGCTCGACCGGCGTGATCGGCCGCCCGCTCCCGATGGCCGCGCTCAGACCCCGTCTCGCCGCGCTCGGCCCCACCGCCTTCGGCGCCGCGCCGCTCGGCGTCGCGCGCGCCATGATGACCACCGACACGCGGCCCAAGACCGCCGAACGGCGCGTCGGGGCCGCGCGGCTGGTCGGGGTCGCGAAAGGCGTCGGGATGCTGGAGCCCGACATGGCGACGATGCTCGCGTACGTCTTCACGGACGCGGAACTCGCTCCCGGCACACTCGACGCGGCCTGGCGCGCGGCCGTGGACGACAGCTTCCACTGCCTGAGCGTCGACACCGACACCTCGACCTCGGACACGGCGGCGATCCTCGCCAACGGCGCGGCGGGCCCGGTGGACGAGGCGGCCTTCGCGGCGGCCCTGCGCGCACTGTGCCTCGATCTCGTACGGCAGCTGGCGCGCGACGGCGAGGGCGCGACGAAGCTCCTGCGGGTCGAGGTGCGCGGGGCGCGCGACCGCGCCCAGGCCCGTACCGTCGCCAAGAGCGTCGTCAACTCGCCGCTCGTGAAGGCCGCCGTGCACGGCGCCGACCCCAACTGGGGGCGGGTCCTGATGGCGATCGGCAAGAACACCGACGACACGGACATCGACCCCGCGCGCGTCACCGTCCGCTTCGGCGCCCTGCCCGTCCATCCCGCCGAGCCCGGCGCCGCGACCCTCGCCGCGCTCACGGAGATCATGCGGCGCGAGGAGGTGACGATCGGCGTCGGGCTCGGGATCGGGGACGCGGCGGCGACGGTCTACGGGTGCGACCTGTCGGCGGGGTACGTACGGATCAACGCGGACTACACGTCCTGACGGGCCCCGCGGCGCTGCGCCTCCCGTGGTGCGCCCCGCCGCGCCCAGCCTCCCGGGGGCGCCGCGCTACGCCTCCCGTGGTCCCCGCAGGCCCGCCCGGACGGTGGCGCGGTCGACGCCGAGCCGGTCCAGGAGGTCGGCGGCCGGGTCGGGGCGGTCGCGGTCGAGCAGGGCGAGGAGGAGGTGTTCGGGGGTGATGTGCCGGGCGCCCGCGCCGCGCGCCTCGCCCAGCGCGCCCGGGATGACCGCCCGGGCGCCCGAGGTGAAGGGGGTGCGCTTGCGGGACGCGGGGATCGCCGGGCGGGCGACGCCGTGCGCGTCGATGCCGAGTGCCGCGAGCGCCGCCAGGTCGAGCGCGTCGAGCGCGGCGCGCGCGGATGCGGAGTCGGTGCCCAGGGCCTCGGCGGGACCCGGCTGCCCGAGCACGCCGAGGAGGAGGTGTTCGGTGCCGATGCGGCGGTCGCCGCGCTTGCCCGCCTCGCTCGCCGCGTCGACGACGGCGGCCTTGGCGCCCGGTGTGAAGTGTTCGAACATGGTCGTCTCACTTTCCGTACTAGTGGCCGTACTTGGTGTGGACGGACTGCCGGGAGACGCCGAGGGCGTCCCCGATCTGCTCCCAGGACCAGCCCTGTTCCCTGGCCCGTGCGACGGCCGCCGCCTCGACCTGCTCGCCGAGCCTGCGCAGCGCGCCCACGGCCCGCAGGCCCACGGCGGGGTCCTCGGAGCGGAGAAGCGCGGAAATGTCTCCCGTTTCCATGTCTGTCAGTTTGGGTTGACGCCCTGCCGCTTGTCAACCCAGCCTGACGACCTCGTGTCACGTCCGCAGGTACGAGGCCCCGTTCAGGTCCATGACGGTCCCCGAGGCCCACGTCGCGGCGGGGGACGCGAGCCACAGCACCGCTTCCGCGATCTCCTCCGGCTCCGCGACCCGCCCGAACGGGCTCTGGGCGCGGATCGCCTCGCCCTCCGCGCCGCTCAGCCGGTGCGCCACGCGTTCCGTCGCGAAGAAGCCGGGCGCCACCGAGGCGACCGCGATGCCGTGCGGGGCGAGCGCGAGGGCGAGCGACTGGCCGAGCGCGTGGACGGCCGCCTTCGTCGCCCCGTACGCGGGGTGCGCGGGCTCGCCCCGGAAGGCACCGCGCGAGCCGATGTTCACGATCCGGCCGCCGCGCCCGCCCGCGACCATGTGCCGGGCCGCCTGGTGGCTCAGGTGCGCGGTGCCGAGCAGGTTGACGGAGACGTGCGCCTGCCAGGCGGCGACCCACTCCTCGTACGGGGTCTCCAGGGGCGGGTGCGGGGTGTTGACGGCGGCGTTGTTGACGAGCACGTCGAGGCCGCCGAGCCGCTCCGCCGCCGTGGCCACGACCGCCGCCGCGCCCTCGGGCGTCGCGAGGTCGCCGGGTACCACGACATGTCCTTCGCCGGGCAGCTCCGCCGCTGTCGCCCGCGCCTCGTCCGCGTGCGTACGGCAGTGCAGCGCGACCGTGTCGCCCTGCCGCGCGAAGGCCCGCGCCAGCACGGCGCCGAGGCCGCTGCCCGCGCCCGTCACGAGGACGCGGCGCCCGGAGGCGGGGAAGGGGAGGGGGGCGGTGTCCGGTTGTTCGCTCATCGCACGACCGTATCGAGCGCGGTGCGCGCGCTCGGCGACGGCTCCGAGGGATGGGCTCGGGGTGACGGGTTCGGGGTGACGGGCTGGCGGGAGACGGCTCGAACGGACAAAAGGTGCGTACGGGATTAATCTGAACGTTCGTGTCGGCGAGAGCCGTCCCTGCGGAAGGAACGAAGAGCGATGAGCGACGAAAGCGCTATGGACAAGCTGAAGGGCAAGGCCAAGGAGGCGGTCGGCAAGCTCACCGGCGACCGGCGCAAGGAGACGGAGGGGAAGACCGACCAGGCCAAGGGCGGGGCGAAGGACACCATGGACCAGGTCAAGGACCGGGCCCAGGGCGTCAGGGACTCGCTGAAGGGGAACGAGCGGAGCGGGGACGACAAGGGCTGAGCCCCCCGTGCCCGTTCGCCGGGCGTTCGGCGGGCCGCCGCCCGCGTGTGCGCTCGCTTCCGTACGAGGGACCCGTACGGGCTCCCCGAACGGAAGCGAGCGCGCCGCTCACAGCGCCTTCGCGGCCGGCTTCACCATCTCGCGGACCGTACGGGCCTTCGCGAACTCGCCGATCGCCGTCATGTCCCACTCGCCGGAGAACTGGCGGACGAGCTTCGCCATCATGACGCCCGTGCGCGCCTCGGCGTTGGTGAGGTCGAAGCGGACGAGTTCCTCGTTCGTCGCCGCGTCCACGAGGCGGCAGTAGGCCTTCGCGACCTCCGTGAACTTCTGCCCCGTGAACGAGTTGACCGTGAAGACCAGGCCCGAGACCTCCTGCGGGATGCGGCCCAGGTCCACGACGATCACCTCGTCGTCGCCCGCGCCCTCGCCCGTCAGGTTGTCCCCGGAGTGCTTGACGGCGCCGCCGAGGATCGACAGCTTGCCGAAGTAGCAGGCGTCGACGAGGTCGCGCTGGGGGCCGTAGGCGATGACCGAGGCGTCCAGGTCGATGTCCTTGCCCCGGTAGGCGGGCTCCCAGCCGAGGCCCATCTTGACCTTGGCGAGCAGCGGGGCGCCGCCCTTGACGAGCGAGACCGTCTGGTTCTTCTGGAGGCTCACCCGGCCCTTGTCCAGGTTGATCTTCCCGGCCCCGGGGGCGGGCGGCGCCGGGGGCGCGGCGGGGGCCGAGGGCGCCGGGGCCGCCACGGGCGCGGAGGGGGCGCTC
>NZ_JAAGLR010000436.1 GCF_010548245.1 Streptomyces sp. SID11385 | reverse complement strand
GAGGCGGCGCGCGCGTGCTTCGGCGCCGCGTCCGCCGCGCTGGAACGGCTCCGCGCCCCGCTCGCGCTGCGCGCGCTCGTCGCCGGTTTCACCGAGCGGTACGTGGCGCGGGGCCGCTGCCCCGCCGACGACCTGCTCGCCCATCCCTTCGACTCGCTCTCCCAAGCGCCTGGCCTGTGGGGCACGACGGCCCCGCGCGGCAGGAAGGACGTGGTGTCATGACCGCCGTGCAGGAACCGGGCCAGGACGCGGAGGCGCTGCGCGACCTCGCCCTGCGCAGCCTGCGCACCGCCCGCGCCCGTACCGCGCTGCTCACCGACGCGGTCGACGAGCCGGATCTGGTGGCGCAGCACTCGCCGCTCATGTCGCCGCTCGTGTGGGACCTCGCGCACATCGGCAACCAGGAGGAGCTGTGGTTGCTGCGCGCGGTCGCGGGGCGGGACGCGATGCGCCCGGACATCGACCCGCTCTACGACGCCTTCGAGCACCCGCGCGCCGAGCGACCCTCGCTGCCGCTGCTGCCGCCGGCGGAGGCGCGGCGGTACGCGGCCGAGGTGCGCGGACGGGTCGTCGACCTGCTCGAAGCGGCGCGCTTCGGCGGCGGGGGCTTCGGCGCGGGGCTCACCGAGGCGGGCTTCGCCTTCGGCATGGTGGCCCAGCACGAGCAGCAGCACGACGAGACGATGCTCATCACGCACCAGCTCCGCTCGGGTCCCCCGGTGCTCCACGCGCCCGATCCCGCCCCGGCCGACACGAGCGGTCTGCCCACCGAAGTCCTCGTCCCCGGCGGCGAGTTCACGATGGGCACGTCCACGGAGCCCTGGGCGCTCGACAACGAACGCCCCGCGCACCGGCGGGACATCGACTCCTTCTGGCTCGACACGACGCCGGTCACGTGCGGGCGGTACGCGGAATTCCTCGCGGACGGCGGCTACGAGGAGCCGCGCTGGTGGCACCCGGAGGGCTGGCGGCTCGTGCGCGAACAGGGCCTGCGTGCCCCGCTGTTCTGGCGGCGCGAGGGCGGTACGTGGCTGCGCCGCCGCTTCGGGCACGTCGAGCCGGTGCGGGACGAGGAGCCCGTCGTGCACGTGAGCTGGTACGAGGCGGACGCCTACGCGCGCTGGGCGGGGCGCAGGCTGCCGACCGAGGCCGAGTGGGAGAAGGCCGCCCGGCACGACCCGGCGAGCGGCCGGGCGCGGCGCTTCCCGTGGGGCGACGAGCCGCCGGGCCCGCGCCACGCCAACCTCGGCCAGCGGCACCTGCGCCCGGCCCCGGCGGGCAGCTATCCGCAGGGCGCATCGCCTTATGGTGTGCGGCAGTTGATCGGGGACGTGTGGGAGTGGACGGCGAGTGACTTCCTGCCGTACCCGGGCTTCGTGACGTACCCGTACAAGGAGTACTCGGAGGTGTTCTTCGGGCCGGAGTACAAGGTGTTGCGCGGGGGCTCCTTCGGCGCGGACGAGGTCGCCGTGCGCGGTACGTTCCGCAACTGGGACTACCCGGTCCGGCGGCAGATCTTCGCCGGGTTCCGCACCGCGCGCGACGCGGCCCCCGGCGAGGGCGCCTGATGTGCCGGCACGTGGCGGTGCTGAGCGAGGCGCCCGAAGCGCTCGGCACCCGGCTCCTCCTCCCGCCGCACGGGCTGCACCGGCAGTCCTGGGCGCCGCGCGCGCAGCGGCACGGGACGGTCAACGCCGATGGTTTCGGCGTGGGGTGGTACGCGGACGGCGATCCGGTCCCGGCCCGCTACCGGCGGCCGGGACCGCTGTGGGGCGATCCGGGGGTACGGGACCTGTGCCGTGTCGTACACAGCCGGGCGCTGCTCGCCGCCGTACGGGACGCGACGGAGCCCGGCGCCGACGACGAGGCGGCGAGCGCGCCGTACGCGGCGGGGCGGTGGCTCTTCAGCCACAACGGCGCGGTGCCGGGCTGGCCGGAGAGTCTCGCCCCACTCGTCCCCGGCCTGCCCGCGCCGCTGCTGCTCGGCCTGGAGGCGCGCTGCGACGCCGCGTTCGTGTGGGCACTCCTGCGGCGGCGGCTCGACGCGGGGGTGCCGCCGGGGGAAGCCCTCGCGGCGACCGTCACGGAGGTCGCCGAGGCCGCGCCCGGGGCGCGGCTCAACCTCCTCATGACGGACGGCGAACGGATCGTCGCCACCGCGTGGGGCGACACGCTCACGTACCTGCGCGCGCCCGGACTGCTGGTGGTCGCGTCCGAGCCGTACGACGACGACCCCGCCTGGCGCACGGTGCCCGACCTGACCCTCCTCGAAGCCGATCGCGACGACCTCGTACTGACCCCGCTCAAGGAGCCGCCCCAGTGAGCCCGTTCGCCCTGACCCGCACCCTGCCCGTGGACACGACGGGCGAGGCGCTGCGCGCCGACGTCCGTGCCGGACTGACGGCGCGGCCGAAGGAGCTGCCGCCCAAGTGGTTCTACGACGCCCGGGGTTCGCGGCTCTTCGACGAGATCACCACCCTTCCCGAGTACTACCCGACGCGCGCCGAGCGGGAGATCCTGCTCGACCGGGCGGAGGAGATCGCCGCTTCTTCCGGGGCGGGCACGCTCATCGAGCTGGGCTCGGGTTCCTCCGACAAGACGCGCCATCTGCTCGACGCCATGCGGGACTTGCGCGCGTACGTGCCCGTGGACGTGAGCGAGAGCGCGTTGCGCGAGGCGGGCGAGGCGATCGCCGCCCGCCACGAAGGGCTCGAAGTCCACGCGCTCGTCGCGGACTTCACCGCCCCACTCGCCCTTCCCGACACGCCGGGACCGCGGCTGCTCGCCTTCCTCGGCGGCACGCTCGGCAACCTCCTGCCTCTCGAACGCGCCGCGTTCCTCAGCTCGTTGCGCGCCGTCCTCGCACCCGGCGACCTGCTGCTCCTCGGCACGGACCTCGTGAAGGACGAGGCGACGCTGCTCGCCGCGTACGACGACGCGGCGGGTGTGACGAGCGAGTTCGACAAGAACGTGCTGCACGTCATCAACCGTGAACTCGGCGCGGACTTCGACCCGGACTCCTTCCGGCACGTCGCCGTGTGGGACGCGGAACGCGAGTGGATCGAGATGCGGTTGCGGGCGCTGCGCGAGATGACGGTGAAGATCCCGGCCCTCGACCTCACGGTGCCGTTCGCGGCGGGCGAGGACCTGCGCACGGAGATCTCGGCGAAGTTCCGCCCCGAGGGCCTGCGCGCCGAACTCGCCGCGGCCGGTTTCGCCCCGGCCGAGTGGTGGACGGACCGCGCGGGACGGTTCGCGCTGTCGCTATGGGGGGTGGCGTGAGCGACGGCACGCCCGTCACCGGCCCTCGCGGACGAGCATCCGCACGCGTTCGCCCGTCAGGTGCGCGCGTTTCCCTCCGGACGGCCGCGGGTGGCTTCGGGCGGTTCCGGCGCTCCGGCCGGTATGTCGTCTCGCGGGAGTGATCACCCATGGCCGGCCAGAAACACCTGTGCCTTCTCTGTGGCTACGTCTACGAGCAGGCCCAAGGCGCCCCGGAGTCGGGCATCTCTCCGGGCACGGCCTGGATCGATGTCCCGATGCAGTGGCGCTGTCCCGAGTGCGGGGCCGCACGGGAGGACTTCGAGGAGGTGCTGATGGACTGAGGCGCGGGCGGGACCGCATCGTCGGGCGCACGCGGGTCGTCGGCAGGGGCCGGGAATCCCGCGTCCCCGGCCGCCGCGCACTTCCTGTGGCCTCCTGGCGCCCCCGGCCCCTCTTGGGTGCCGGGGGCCACAGCTCGTTCGGCGTCGTCCGGACCGGTCCCCTCCCGCCTCAGCCCGTCCTGTTGACGTCCAGCGCCTTCGTGATCGCCTTCGACGCCTCGCGTGCCGCCGCGTCCCCGTCGCCGCCCGTCAGGACCTTCGTCATGTACGTCTTGATCGGGTTGTCCGCCTCCACCTTCGCCCAGCGCGGCGAGTTGGGCGTCGCGTGCCCCTCCTTGGCGCCCTCGGCCATCGCGGCGGCGGCGGGCTCGTCGGAGACGGCGCCCGCGAGGGTGGTCTTGTTGGGCACGTAGTTCATCGTCTTGGCGAGGTCCTTCTGCCAGCGCTCCCCCGCGAGTTCGGCGATGACCTTGAGCGCCGCGTCGTGGTCGTCGGAGCGGCGTGTGACGACGAGGTCGGAGCCGCCGGTGAAGACCGCGCCGGGCTTGGCCGCCGTCTTGCCCGGGACCGGGAAGAAGCCCAGTTTTCCCTTGAGTTGCGGGTTCTGCTCCAGGATCAGCGAGGCCACGCCGGGCACCGCGATGATCTGGCCGACGCCGCCCTTGGCGAAGACCTGTGTCTGCGGCGGGTGTTCCTCGTCGGCGGTCTTCGGGCCCTGGCCGAGGGCCTGGAGCTGGGCGTAGAAGTCCATCCCCGCGCGCGCCTTGGGGCTGTCGATGCTGCCCTTCCAGCCGTCGCCCGTGTCCTTGGCGAGGTCGCCGCCCTCGTCCCAGATGAAGCCCGAGAGGGTGTACCAGTCCTGCCCGGCGAGGTAGATGCCCTGGTCGCCGCCCCGGTTGAGCAGGTCGGTGTCGTGCAGCCACTCGGTGCGGTCGCGCGGGGGCTTGGCGATGCCCGCCCGCTCGAAGAGGTCCTTGTTGTAGATGACGACACGGTTGGCCGCGTACCACGGCACGCCGTACTGCGAGCCGTTGAAGCGGCCCGGTTCGGCGAGGCCCGGCAGCCAGTCGTCCATGCCCAGGTCGCGCATCGACTCCAGCGTCAGGTCGTACAGCCCGCCCTGGTCGACGTACCGCGCCACCTGCGTGTTGCCGACCTCCACGACGTCCGGCACCTCGACGCCCTCGCCGCCCTTGAGTGCCTTGCCGACCTTCTCGACGATGCCGTTCCACGACTGGATCTCGATGTCGACCTTGAGGTCGTCGTGGTGCTTCTCGAAGTCCTCGGTGAAGCGCTTGAGGAAGGCGGCGGACGCGCTGTCCTTCATGAGCCACACGGTGACGGTTTTTCGGTCCCCTCCCGAGCCGGGCAGGACCCCGCAGCCGCACAGGACGGCGGTCGAGGTGAGCAGCGCGGCGGAGGCGAGCAGGCGGCGGTTCTTCACGTGGGTGGCTTTCTGTCCGCGAAAAGGCAGGAGGGACCCGGCGTGGGGGGACGCCTGCGGCGCGTGACGGGTGTGTCACGAGTTTGGTATGGACCTTTGTGGGGGGTCAAGGGGTGTCCGGGACACGAGAAAGACACGAAGTGATCACCCGGGGTCCACGACGGCCTCGCCTCGCGTCCTCGCCGGGAGTGCGTCACCGTGGAACGGGCACCCGCCGGACGGCGCCCGTCACGGCGGGCGGTGTCCGGGAGCGAACCGCCCCGGAACCTGCGACTGCGAGGAGAGCGACGCGATGAGCGAGCACGTCTACCGGGTCACCGAGATCGTCGGCACCTCCACCGAGGGGTGCGACGACGCGATCCGCAACGGCATCAGGCGAGCGGCCCAGACGGTCCGCAACCTCGACTGGTTCGAGGTCACCCAGGTGCGCGGGCACATCGAGAACGGCGAGATCGAGCACTACCAGGTCGGCCTCAAGGTCGGCTTCCGCATCGACGGCGCCGACGAGGCGACGGGCGACGCGGCGGCCTGAGGACGCGGACACGGCGGCGGGGTACGGGACCGTGCGGGCGCGCGACGCCGACGCGGGCTCACGTCGCGTCGAGGCGACGGGGCTCCCGCTCGGCTTCTTCTCCGGCCTGCCGGGAGCGCGCCCCCGCGCGGCGTGCGGGGCGGGGC
>NZ_JAAGLR010000409.1 GCF_010548245.1 Streptomyces sp. SID11385 | reverse complement strand
CGCGACACCACCGCGCGCGCTCCCCGGGCTCGACCCCGCGCGGCTGCCGTCCGGCGCGTCCCCGGACACGACCGAAACCGCCAACGCCGTACGGGACTTCGGGGCCGGGGGCCTCGCCGTGGGGGCTTCGCTCGGGGTGCCCGCGTACTGGACGGGGAGTGCGGGCGCGCGGCCGGTCGCGCACGCGGTGCCGCTGCCGGAGGGGTGGACCGGGGGTGTGGTCCGCGCGGTGAACGCGGACGGGCTCATGGTCGGCGACCTCGACGGCGCCGACGGCGCGTACGCGGCCTTCGCCTACCAGAAGGGCGCGAAGAAGCTCACGCTCCTCCCGGAGGGGCAGTCCGCCGACGACGTCAACGGCGGGGGCACGATCGTCGGTTCGGACCGCAGGTACGAGGGCGGGGCCGGACTTGTGTGGCGCGCGGGCGCGCTCGTACGGCGCTTGCCGCTGCCCGGCGACGGTGCGACGTTCTACGGCGTCGCGGCGATCAACGAGGCGGGCACGATCGCCGGGCAGGCGGAGCGGGTCGTCCCGGGGGACGGGAGCGCGTACGAGCGCTGGGAGAACTTCCCCGTCGTGTGGCCGGCCGAGGGCTCCGCGCCGCCACGCGAACTGTCGCGCAGCGGCGCGGCGGGGCTCTACGACTACTCGCAGGTGACGGACATCGACGCGGCGGGGAACGTCGTCGGCTACGACTGGACCGGGCCGTGGCAGGGCCGCACGCCCTGGACGTGGAGCGCCCCGTACGCCACGCCGGGCGAGGCCGCGAGCCTCCCGGCGGGCACCACCGCCGCCACGCTGGAGGCGGTCGCCGCGACGAGCGGCGTCGCGGTCGGTACGGCGCTGGCGCCGGGCGCCGCCGAGTGGCAGTACAACACGCATCAGGCCCTCTACCGCGACGCGAGCGGCACCTCGCGCCTCCTCCCGCCGCTCGCCGAGGGCCGCACGGCGGAGGCGTACGCGGTGACGGACAAGAGCCGCGCGGGCGGAACCGCGCTGGACGGGGACGGGGTGGCGCACGCGGTGGTGTGGCGGCGGGCGGACCGGCAGGCGGAGTGAGTGGGGAGGGGATGGGAGGTCTTGGCGCGAGGTGAGGACGCTGCGACCGGGCCTCCTTCGCCGAGGCTTCAGGCCGGCCGCTTCACCATCTCCACGAAGGCCGACCAGGAGGCGGAGGGGAAGACGAGGTGGGCGGCGGAGGGGCGCTTGCTGTCGCGTACGGGGACGAGGGCGGGGTGATCGCTGCTGACCTCCACGCAGGCTCCACCATCCGGGTTGCTGTACGAGCTTTTGTGCCATGAGAGCGCGGTCAGGTCGACGTGGTGCACGGTGTCTCCTCCAAGAGGCACTGGATGAACTTCCGCGATTCCCCCGGCGAAAGAGCCTGGTCGCGTACGGCATCGTAGCTCCGTTGGAGGGACTCGACCGTTGCGGAGTGCTCGATCAACTCCCCGCGTGCTGCGTTCTCCGCGTAGGCGATGGTCGCACCCTGCGGCAGCCGGAGGAACCAGATATCGGTGCTGACCAAGCGGTACAGGCCAGCGCTGAACGGAAGTACTTGGATGGTCACGTTGCCTTGGGGCTCGAACTCCAGCAAGTGGCTCAACTGCGCCTGCCATCCCATAGCATCCGCCATCGGCGAGCGGAGCACGGCCTCCGAAAGGATCGCCCTGAAAGGCGGCGCGTCGGGGTCGTCCAGGATTGTGCGTCGGCTGAGGCGCGCCTCTATCTGTGCCTCAAGTTCCGTGCCGATCAGGCCGCCGAGAGACAGCAATTCCCGCGCATACTCCCGCGTCTGCAACAACCCCGGCAGCACGCTCACCGCGTAGTGCCACAGACTCACCGCCTCCGACTCCAACTGCATGTACCGCCGGTACTGCTCCTTGAACTGCGTCTTGTCGGAGAGCGCCAGCTCCCAGAGCGCGAGCAGCAGTCCCGGCGTCCCGTAGAAGGCGTCGAGCGCTTCCACCACCTCCGGGCCGCCCAGCGTCTCGCCCTTCTCCATCTTGGCGAACAGCGAGTAGTCCCAGCCCAGTCGGTCCGAGAGCTGGCGGAGGGTCACCTTGTGGCTGGAGCGCAACTGACGCAGTTCCTGCGCGAAACGGCGTCTCGGCTCCCTGCTCCGTCCAGTGACCGCGCGCCTGTTGGGCACGGGCGGCTCCTTCCGTGAGTGCGTGGAGGTTGTGGAATTTGCGCCTTCGGAGGTGGAAGCCCTGACCGTGTGACGCCTCTCACTGCCTTCCCTTGCGGCAACCTCGTGATGCCGGGGCCACGCAGAGTAATTCACGAGCTGCGCGGGCAGCGGCCGATGACCGATATCGAGCGAGGTCCGAAGGAGTTCGTGCCATGACGGACAAGACCGAGAAGGAACACGCCGACCGTCTCCGCGAAGCGCTCGCCGCTCGGGACGCTCTCGCGTCCGCCCTCACGGCCGTCGGGATTCAGTTGCCCGCGATGGATGTGCGGCGGGCGTGGGCCGGGGAAGCGCCGTACGCGCTTGTGCACTTGGGGGTCTGCTCCGCGCCCGTCGCGCATGCCCTCGCCGAAGCGCTCGGGCGGGGAGCCGCGCGGTGATCGGGGAGGTGGTGTGGGACGCGCGGCGTGAAGTGCTCGCCGTCGTGACGGGGCGGCTCGGGCGGTACTGGTGGTTGCGGCCGCTCGGGGGCGGGCGGGAGTGGAACGCGGGGCCCGACGAGGTGCGGACTCTTCCCGGGCCCGGGGCGGGAACGGTCGCCGGGCTCGGGGCGGACGGGGCGGGAGTGGCCGCCGGGCCCGCCCGGCGTGCCGTCGACGACGCCCTCGCGTGCCGGCTCGGCACGACCACCCGCGCGGACATGGAGCACCACACGCGGCTCCTGCGGGTGCGGGCCGAGGCGCTGCTCGGGGCCGGGGTCGCCGGGGAGACCGCCGAGTTGGTGCGCGCGTTGCTCGATGCGGCGCCCTCGCGCGAGGACCCCGCCCACGCCGCGTACGCCCACATGCAGGCGCTCGCCCGGCTGCTCCGCCATCACAGTGGTGAGGTCCCCGTCGCCCCCTGACCCCTGCCCGGTTCCGCGTCGTGCTGGACGCCCCGACGGGTCCTCCGGGGGCCGGGATGACGAGCCTCGTCCGGAGCGGCCCGTCCGGGGCGCGAGGGAAGTCCATCAGGGAGGGCAGGGGGCCGCGAGGGCCGTTCGGCCCCTCACCCGGGGCCGGACGGCGGGCGACGGCGTTGCGATACTGGGGGCGTGCCGCTGGAGGGCACGCGCCCCCGGGGCGCGCTGCCCGGGGCGGCCGTCCCGTCCCGTACCGGAGTCCCGTCATGATCCCTGCACCCGCCCTCGCCGCCCCCCGGACCCGCTCGTGAGCCCCGTCGCGCCGCCCGGGCCCGGCACCGCGCCCGCCGCTCCCGTCCGCGTCTTCCTGCTCGACGACCACGAGGTCGTACGGCGGGGGCTGCGCGATCTCCTGGAGGCGGAGGCCGACATCGTCGTGGTCGGCGAGGCCGCCAACGCGCGGGAGGCGCTCGCGCGCGTGCCCGCGACGCGGCCCGACGTCGCCGTGCTCGACGTACGGCTCGGCAGCGCGACCGGCGGGGACCACGAGGGCGTCGAGGTGTGCCGGGAGCTGCGGGCCGAACTGCCGGATCTCGCCTGCCTCATGCTCACGTCCTTCGACGACGACGAAGCACTCTTCGACGCGATCATGGCGGGCGCGGCCGGCTACGTGCTCAAGCAGATCAACGGCTCCGACCTCCTCAACGCGGTACGGACCGTCGCCACCGGCACCTCGCTCCTCGACCCCCGGATGACGAGCCGCGTCATGGCCCGCATCCGCGAGCCCAAGCCGGAGAAGCCCGAGCCGAGCCGCGCCCTGCCCGGCGAACTCGACCGGCTCTCGCCGCGCGAGCTGGAGATCCTCGACCTCATCGGGCTCGGCCTCACCAACCGGCAGATCGCCGAACGCCTCTACCTCGCCGAGAAGACGGTCAAGAACCGTGTCTCGTCCATCCTCGGGAAGCTCGGCGTGGGGCGACGGATACAGGCGGCGATGATCGCGGAGCGGCTGCGGGGGACGGACGCGGGGCGACCGGGCGCGTAACTCCCTTACGCGGGAAGGCGTTTGGGGGCTGGGATCGGCGCTGCCCGGGGCCTCACGCCCCCACCAGCGGCGCCGTCCATGTGATCCGTGTGCCGCGCCCCTCCGGGCCCGCGTCGGTGCGGAAGGTTCCGCCGCACTGCTCCGCGCGCGAGGCCATGTTGCGCAGGCCGCCGGTCGGGCGGGCCCGGCCGAGGCCCACGCCGTCGTCCGTCACCGTGAGGACCACGCGGTCGGCGCCGTCCGGGACGGCCAGCTCGATGTCCGCGCGGTGCGCGCGGGCGTGGCGCGCCGTGTTGCTCAGCGCCTCCGCCGTGACCGCGAGCACGTGTTCGCGCAACTCCTCCGGCACCGTGCTGTCCACCGGGCCCAGGATGCGCAACGACGGCTGGAAACCCAGGTGCTGGGCGGCGATCCGGACCGTCTCGGCGAGGCGGCGGCGCAGCGCGGGACCGCCCCGGTCGTCGTCGCTCGTACGGAGCTGGTGGATCGTGGAGCGGATGATCTGGATCGTCGCGTCCAGGTCGTCGACCGCGCGCCCGACGCGCTCGGACGCCGTCGGGTCCGCGATCGAGCGCGTCGCGCTCTGGAGCGTCATGCCCGTCGCGAAGAGGCGCTGGATCGCGACGTCGTGCAGGTCGCGCGCGATGCGGTCGCGGTCCTGGAGCATCGCCAGCTCCTCCGACTCCTCGCGCCGGCGCGCGAGTTCGAGCGCGATCGCCGCCTGGTCGGCGAAGCCGTCGATGAGCGCGGCCTCGGCCGCCGTGAAGCCCTGCCTGCCGGTACGGCGGCTCAGCCGCAGCGCCCCGCACACCGCCGCGTCCACCCGCAGCGGCACCGCGACGACCGGCCCGTGCTCCGTGCCGCCGAGCGGCCGGGCACGCGCGTCCACCCGTACGTCCGTCGTCACGACGGGCGCCCGCTCCGCCGCCGCTAGCCCCGACAGCGAGCCCGCGACCGGGAGCACCGCGCCCCGCACGCCCTCCGCGTCCTCGCCGTGCGCGACCCGCACGACGAGATCGCCGGCGCCGGTGGGGAGCAGGACGGCCGCGAGGTCGGCGTCGGCGACCTCCATCGCGCGGCGCGCGATGATCCGCAGCACCTCGTCCGTGCCGGTGCCCGCGAGGAGGGCGCGGGTGATCTCGCCGAGGGCTTCGAGGCGGTGTTCGCGGCGGCGGCTCTCCTCGTACAGGCGGGCGTTGTCGATCGCGACGCCGGCCGCGATCGAGAGCGTCGTGAGGACGGCCTCGTCGTCGGCGTCGAAGGAGCCGCCGCCGCGCTTCTCGGTGAGGTAGATGTTGCCGAAGACCTCGTCGCGGATGCGGACGGGGGCGCCGAGGAAGGTCCGCATCGGCGGGTGGTGCGCGGGGAAGCCGTAACTGTTCGGGTGCGCGGTGAGGTTGTCCAGGCGCAGCGGCGCGGGGTGGGTGATCAGCTCGCCGAGGATGCCCTGCCCGCACGGCGCCGGGCCGATCCGCGCCACCACCTCCGCGTCCATCCCGACCGTCACGAACTGCGAGAGCCCCGCGCCGCCGTCCCCGATGACGCCGAGCGCGCCGTACCGCGCGTCGGTGAGCGTCACGGCCGCCTCGACGATGCTCCGCAGCACCTGCGGGAGGTCGAGGTCCCGGCCGAGATCCATCACGGCGGTGAGCAGCGCGTGCATGCGGTCGGGGACGTCGAGGGTGGGGGTGGTGTGGCGGGGCGGGGCGGGGGTGCGGGGGACGGTGGCGGTACGGGGCGGCCGTCCGTCGTCGGCGGTACGGGGCCGCTCCGCGTCGTCGGCGGTACGGGGCCGCTCGCCGTGCGGGAACGGGCAGCGGGCGCCCGGCTCGGCCTCCCGGGTGCTCCCGGCGGTGGCGGGGCCGGTCCCCGGGGTGCCCCCGGCGGTGGCGGGGCTGGTCT
>NZ_JAAGLR010000385.1 GCF_010548245.1 Streptomyces sp. SID11385 | reverse complement strand
CCGGTGTGGCCGGCCCGGTCCCGTTCGCGCCGGCCTCGCGCGAACGGTCCCGGGCGGCATCCCGCTTCTTCTCACGCACCGGCCCGCCCCCGTCCCTCTCAGACCGGACCAGGTCCGGCACCACGCTGCTTGTAGAGGGAGATGGACACCGTCCTGTCCTCGGACACCGACGACTCCACCTTCCCCGCGAGCGCGGACAGCACCGTCCACGCGAAGGTGTCCCGCTCCGGCGCCCGTCCGTCCGTCGTCGGCGCCGAGACGATCACCTCCAGCGCGTCACCGATCAGCCGGAACACGCAACGGAGCACGGAGCCCCGCACCGCCTGTTGCAGCAGGATCGCGCACGCCTCGTCGACCGCGATCCGCAGATCCTCGATCTCGTCGAGGGTGAAGTCCAAACGCGCCGCGAGACCGGCCGTCGCCGTCCGCAGCACCGACAGGTAGGCACCCGCAGCCGGCAGCCGGACTTCCACGAAGTCCTCGGTCCCGGGCTCGCCTGCGATAGGGGACACCCTCACCTCCAAGGTGGTACAAGCTCTTTCGGGGCTCCAGGGGTGTGCACCCCCGGATCGCATGCCTCGTCGTTCAGCCGTGACGCTACCGCGCACCCGGGCCCCCTGTCCCGGGGACCCCCGGCCCTCGCGTCACTCATCGTAAGACCGTGGGCACGATCGGTGGGGCGGTGCGGCGCCCTCGATCCGCGCGACGCGATGCCGGGGTGACGTACCCAGCCCCCGCCCCATCGAACCTTCCCCGGCCTCTCCCGCTCAGACCTCCGCGGCGCGGCGCGGCCTCGGACGGCGGCTCAGACCAGCGAGTTGTCCACGTAGCACCAGCGCCAGTCCTCTCCCGGCTCGAACGAACGCATCACCGCGTGGCCCGTCGCGTCGAAGTGCGCCGTGGCGTGCCGGTACGGGGAGGAATCGCAGCAACTCACCCGGCCGCACACGAGGCACTTGCGCAGCTGCACCGGGTGGCTGCCCACCGCCAGGCATTCGAGGCAGGTCTCGCTCTGCGCCTCGGGCTCCGGCTGCGGCAGCCCGGGCAGGTGGGGGCAGTCCTTCAACACCACGTGCTCCTCGCTCCGGCGCCCGGCCCCTGCCGGGACGCCACCCACACCCCCGTACCCACCGGGGACACTCGCCATGGCGCGCGGGCACGTACGGGGAGTGAGGCAGGGGGGTCAAGATTGTCAGACTACGACAGACCCGCCCGCCCCGCCCGCCACGGCTCCACCATCCGCCCGCATCCGGACCCTGCCCGCCCCACCCCCTGCCCCGTCCGCCCTGCCTGCCCCGCTCGTTCCGCCTGCCCCGTCCGCCCCCTTACGCCGTCCGCTCCGTCCACGTCGTCCGCCCCCGCCCAGCGGACACGTGCCTCCCGAAGGAGAATCCCCGCGCCCATGGACGCCCTGCCCGTGCTGCTCCTCGTCGCCGGAAGCGCCGCCGTGGCGGGAGCCGCGCGCCGCACCCCGATCCCGGCCCCGCTGCTGATCGTCACGGTGGGGCTCGCCGTCGCCTACCTCCCCGGCGTCCCGGACTACGGTCTCGATCCCGAGATCGTCCTGCCGCTCCTGCTGCCGCCGCTGCTCTACACCGCGGCCGCCGACAGCTCCTACCTCGGCTTGCGCGCGCACGCCCGCGCCATCGGCCTCCTCTCCGTGGGGTACGTGCTCTTCGCGACCCTCGCCGTCGGATACGTCATCTACCTCCTCGTCCCCGAACTCCCGCTCACCGCCTCCCTCGTCCTGGGCGCCGTGATCGCCCCGCCGGACGCCGTCGCCGCGACCGCCGTGGCCCGCAGGGTGGGGCTGCCGGCGCGGATCACGACGATCCTCCAGGGCGAGTCCCTCGTGAACGACGCCACCGCGATCACCGCCTACAAGGTCGCCGTCGCCGCGGCCGTCGGCGAGGGCGCGAGCTGGGGCAAGGGGATCGGCGAGTTCCTGCTCGCCTCCTTCGGCGGCATCGCCGTCGGGCTGGTCCTGATGGTCCCTCT
Source organism: Streptomyces sp. SID11385 (assembly GCF_010548245.1). Lineage (GTDB taxonomy): Bacteria > Actinomycetota > Actinomycetes > Streptomycetales > Streptomycetaceae > Streptomyces. The sequence continues at coordinate 2,339 of NZ_JAAGLR010000385.1, read as the reverse complement.
GCACTGGCTGCGCACCCACCTCACGGAGGCCCTGCTCCAGAACAGCCTGTCCCTGCTCACCCCCTTCTTCGCCTACGCCGTCGCCGAGAAGTTCGGCGGCTCCGGCGTGCTGGCCGTGGTCGTCGTCGCCCTGTACCTCGCACACCGCTCCTGGCAGGTCGACTTCGCCACGCGGCTCCAGGAGGACGCCGTGTGGCGGATGGTCGCCTTCATCCTGGAGTCGGCCGTCTTCGCCCTCATCGGCCTCCAGCTCCCCGTCGTCCTCGACGACCTCGGCCGGTACGACAGCCCCATCGTCATCTGGTACGCGCTCGCCCTCTTCCTCGCCGTGGTCGCCGCCCGCTTCGTGTGGGTCTACCCGGCCACCTACCTGCCCCGCTTCCTCTCCGCCCGGGTCCGCCGCCGCGAGCCCGAACCCACCTGGAAGGGCCCCTTCGTCATCGCCTGGGCCGGGATGCGCGGTGTCGTCTCGCTCGCCATCGCCTTCTCCATCCCGGTGAGCGTCCACGACGGCTCGGACTTCCCCGCCCGCAGCCTGATCCTCTTCCTCACCTTCACGACCGTCATCGGCACGCTCGTCGTGCAGGGCGTCTCACTGCCGCCGATCATCCGGCTGCTCCGGCTCCCGCAACCGGACGCCCGCCGCGACACGCTCGTCGAGGCGCAGGCCCAGAGCGAGGCGTCGACCGCCGCCGAGGAACGCCTCGAAGAGCTCCTCACCGAAGAGACCAACACCCTCCCCGGGCCGCTCCTGGACCGCCTGCGCACCGTCCTGGAACGCCGCAGGAACGCCCCCTGGGAGCGCCTGGGCGCCGTCAACGACGAGACGGGCGAGTCCGCCGACGACACCTACCGCCGCCTCTCGCGCGAGATGATCGGCGCCGAACGAGCCGTCTTCGTCGAACTCCGCGACCGCCGCCGCATCGACGACGAAATGCTCCGCACCCTCCTGCACCGGCTGGACCTGGAGGAGGCGGCGGCATACCGCGAGGAGAGCGGGGACTGACGGGACGCGCGGGGACCGACCGTGCGGGGGCGGCGAGCGGCCGGGCAGCGCGGTGAGCGGCGGGCGCGGGGGCTCGAGCGGAATACGGCGCGTCCGGTCGTCCGGCCCCGTGCTGGTACGAGGCGACACGTCCCGCCTCGCGCGTGACTCCGCGCGGCCCCGTCCGTGCGCCCCCCCCGCCCCCGTCCCGCCCCTCAGCGGGTGCGCAGGCCGGAGCTGAGTCCCGGGCCCGGGACGCCCGTGATCACGGCCGCCACGCGGGTGCCCGCGGGGAAGGCGCCCTCCTCGGCGAGGCAGGTGAGGGCGTGGAGGAGCTTGGCGACGTAGAGGCGCTCCACCGGGAGCCCGTGGCGGTCCTCGAAGTCCCTGGCGAAGCGGTCGAGCGCGGCCGGCAGGCGGGCGTAGCCCCCGGCGTGGAAGCGCTCGTCCAGGGACCACGAACCCACCGCGGACCCGAAGGCCGCGGTTTGCAGCGCGCGCACCTCTTCCGCGAGGAAGCCGCCCTTCACGACCGGGATGCCCAGCGCCCGGGTCCCCGGCCCGAGCCCGGCCGCGAGGCCCGCCAGCGTGCCCCCGGTCCCGCAGGCGAGCGCGACCACGTCCGCCCGCCCCCGCACCTCCCGGCCCAGCTCCGCGCACCCCCGTACCGCCGCGGGGCTGCTCCCGCCCTCCGGCACGAGATGGGGCCGGACGACACCGGCTTCGCGCAGCAGGGAGCGCAGCGTCTCCGGCTCCCGTTTGCGCCGGTAGCGGGAGCGGTCCACGAAGTGGAGGCGCATACCGTCCGCGCGGCAGCGCTCCAGCGCGGGGTTGAGCGGGCGTGTGGCCAGCTCGTCGCCCCGTACGAGTCCCACCGTCGGTACCCCGAGCAGCCTGCCCGCGGCGGCCGTTGCCCGCACGTGGCTGGACCAGGCACCCCCGAAGGTCACGAGCGTCTGCCCCGGCACCAGCCCCGCGAGAGCCGGGACGAGCTTGCGCCACTTGTTGCCGGGTATCTCCGGGTGCACCAGATCGTCCCGCTTCAGGAAGAGACGCACACCCCGGCGGGCGAAGGGTGCGTCCACGACCTCCCGCAAGGGAGAGGGCAAGGCGGGCGAGCCCAGCCGCTCGACGAGCGAGGCGGGAACCCCCGGCTGCGAGGCACCGGGGAAGATTTCCGGCTGCGAGGCACCGGGGAAGGCTGCGGACGGCATCCATCCATTGTCGTACCCGATTCGCTCGCGTGTACGGACGGGCCGTGCGGAGCCCGTGCCGGCCGGGACGCGCCGTGCGGAGCCCGCGCCGGCCGGGACGCGCCATGCGGAGCCCGTGCCGGCCGGGACGCGCCATGCGG
>NZ_JAAGLR010000351.1 GCF_010548245.1 Streptomyces sp. SID11385 | reverse complement strand
CCGGTGCGGGCCGGGGAGGTGCTGGCGCTCGTCGGGCCGAACGGGGCGGGCAAGTCGACGCTGCTCGCGGTGCTCGCCGCCGACACGCGTCCGCACGAGGGTGCGGTGGAGATCCTGGGGCGGCCAGCCGGCCGGTGGAGCGCGGCGGAACTCGCGCTGCGGCGGGCGGTGCTGCCGCAGGCGGCGACGGTGTCGTTCCCGTTCGCGGCGGCGGAGGTGGTCCGGATGGGCCGCGCGCCGTGGGCGGGTACGGAGTGCGAGGAGCAGGACGAGGCGGCGGTGGCCGAGGCGATGGCGGCGACGGAGACGGCGGCCTTCGCGGCGCGGCCCTTCTCGGCGCTCTCGGGCGGTGAGCGCGCCCGCGTCGCGCTCGCCCGCGTCCTCGCCCAGCGGACCCCGCTCGTGCTGCTCGACGAGCCGACGGCCGCGCTCGACCTGCGCCACCAGGAACTCGTCCTGCGGGTGTGCCGCGAGCGCGCGGCGGCCGGGGACGCGGTCGTCGTCGTGCTCCACGACCTGGGCCTCGCCGCCGCGTACGCGCACCGCGTCGCGGTCCTCCACGACGGCCGCGTCACGGCGGACGGGCCCCCGGCCGAGGTGCTGTCGACGGATCTCCTGACCGAGGTCTACCGCCAGCCCGTCGAGGTGGTCCCGCACCCGGCGACGGGCGTCCCCCTGGTGCTCCCGGTCCGCGCTTCCGTCAAGTAGCGCGGCACGGACAGCACTTGACTTCACCTTGACCATTCCTCACGGATGAGAGGCGGATCACGAGAAGCCGGTGTTCCGGTGAGGTAAGGCTCAGGGTCGCCTCACTGGCACTCCCCTCCCCCGGCGGCCCCTCCACGGCCGTCGCCTCGTGGTCCTGGAGCACTCTCATGCGTCCCCTGCGTCGTCCCGTACTCGCCGTGCTCACCGGCGCGCTGGCCCTCGGCGGGCTCACCGCCTGCACCGAGAAGAGCGACGCGAAAGCGGGCGAGGACGGGGCCATCGGCGTCACCGCCGCCGACACGACGTGCGACACGACCGCGAAGACCGCGAAGGCGGGGAAGGTGACGCTCGCCATCGCCAACAAGGGCAAGCGCGCCACCGAGGTCGAGATCGTGATGCCGGACGGGCGGATCGTCTCCGAGAAGGAGAACATCGGGCCCGGCGTGAAGTACACGCTCACCGCCGAGGTCAAGGCGGGCAGTTACGAGATCGCGTGCCGCCCCGGGATGGTCGGCCACGGCGTGCGGCAGAAGCTCACCGTCTCGGGCGGGGGCGCGTCCAAGCGGGACGCGCGCCTGGACGCGGCCGTCTCCGCGTACCGCGACTACGCGCAGGACCAGGCGGACGAGACGCTGCCGAAAGTCAAGGTCTTCACGGACGCGGTCCGCGCGGGCGACCTGGACGCGGCGAAGAAGGCGTACGCGCCCTCGCGCATCGGCTGGGAGCGCACCGAGCCCGTCGCCGAGTCCTTCGGGGACATCGACCCGAAGACCGACACCCGCGCGGACGGCCTGGAGAAGGGCCAGAAGTGGACGGGCTGGCACCGCCTGGAGAAGGCCCTGTTCAAGGACGGGAAGATCGGCGCCGAGGAGAAGAGCCTCGCGACCCAGCTCGACACGGACCTGAAGGACTGGCAGCAGCGGGTGGGCCGCGCCGTCATCACGCCGACCTCGATGGCCAACGGCGCGAAGGACCTCCTCGACGAGGTCGCGACGGGCAAGGTCACCGGCGAGGAGGAGCGCTACTCGCACACCGACCTCGTGGACTTCAAGGCGAACGTCGAGGGCGCCGAGAAGGCGTACACGCTCCTCAAGCCCGTCGCGAAGGCCCACGACGCCGCGCTGACCGGGCAGTTGGACGCGCGCTTCGCCGCGCTCGACAAGCAGCTCGACGCCTACCGGCCCGGCAAGGACTCCTACGACTTCACCTCCTACGACAAGGTGAAGGAAGCTCAGCGCAAGAAGCTCTCGGACGGCGTGAACGCGCTCGCCGAGCCGCTCTCGAAGCTCGCAGCGGCGGTCGTGGGCAAGTGAGCGCGCAGGATCAGGGAGCCGGGCGGAAGCCCTCCCGGAGGAACCTGCTCGGCTGGGGCGGGGCCGGGCTCGCGCTCGGCGCGGGCGCGGCCACCGGTACGGCGCTCGCGCTCGACGGCGACGACGCGGAGCCCGCGCCCGCCGCCGTGCCCTTCCACGGCGCCCACCAGGCCGGGATCGCCACCCCCGTCCAGGACCGCCTGCACTTCGCCGCCTTCGACGTCACGACGAGCGAACGCGCCGACCTGATCGCCCTGTTGAAGGAGTGGACCCAGGCCGCCGCGCGGATGACCGCCGGACACCCGGTCGGCGAGGGGGCGTTCGGCGCGGACGAGGCGCCCCCGGACGACACGGGCGAGGCGTACGGGCTCTCCCCCGCGCGCCTCACCCTCACCTTCGGCGTCGGCCCCTCGCTCTTCACGCGCTTCGGGCTCGAAGACCAACGGCCCGACGCGCTCGAAGAGTTGCCCGCCTTCCCCGGTGACCACCTCGACAAGGCGCGCGGGGGCGGCGACCTGTGCGTGCAGGCGTGCGCCGACGACCCGCAGGTGGCCGTGCACGCGATCCGCAACCTCGCGCGCATCGGCTTCGGCACCGTCGCGATCCGCTGGTCCCAACTCGGCTTCGGGAAGACGTCGTCGACCACCCCGGGCGCCGAGACCCCGCGCAATCTCTTCGGGTTCAAGGACGGCACCAACAACATCGCGGGCGACGAGACGAAGGCGCTCGACGAGCACGTGTGGGTCCCCGGGAAGGACGGCCCCGCCTGGCTCGCGGGCGGCTCGTACCTCGTCGCGCGGCGCATCCGCATGAACATCGAGGTGTGAGACCGGACCTCGCTGAGCGAGCAGGAGGATGTCTTCGGGCGGACGAAGAAGACCGGGGCGCCGGCCGGGAAGCTCGCCGAGCACGACCCGGTGTCCCCGCGCGCGATGCTGCCCACCGCGCACGTGCGGCTCGCCCGGCCCGCCGCGCACGGCGGGCACCGCATCCTGCGGCGCGGCTACTCCTTCACGGACGGCACGGACGGGCTCGGGCGCCTCGACGCGGGCCTCTTCTTCCTCGCGTACCAGCGCGACCCCCGCACCGGCTTCATCCCCGTGCAGCGTGAACTCGCCCGCCACGACGCCCTCAACGAGTACATCCAGCACGTCGGTTCGGCGCTCTTCGCGATCCCGCCCGGGGTGCGCGACGCCCACGACTGGTGGGGGCGCGCGCTCTTCACCGCACCGGCCAAGGACTGAAAGGCCCCCGCATGTTCGCCAATTACCTCATCGGGCTGCGCGAGGGCCTCGAAGCGAGCCTCGTCGTCTGCATCCTGGTCGCCTACCTCGTCAAGACCGGGCGCCGCGAGGCTCTGCGGCCGGTGTGGACCGGGATCGTCGTGGCGGTGCTGCTCGCGCTCGGCTTCGGCTGCGCGCTCACGTACGGCTCCCGCGAGCTGACCTTCGAGGCGCAGGAGGCGCTCGGCGGCTCGCTGTCGGTCGTCGCGGTGGGGCTCGTGACGTGGATGGTCTTCTGGATGCGGCGCACCGCCCGGCACCTGAGCAGCGAACTCCAGGGCAAGCTCGACAAGGCGCTCGTCATGGGCACGGGCGCGCTCGTCCTGACCGCGTTTCTCGCGGTGGGCCGCGAGGGCCTGGAGACCGCGCTCTTCGTGTGGGCGTCCGTGCAGGCGTCGAGCGACGGCACGCACGGGCCGCTCATCGGCGTCGTCCTCGGGCTGCTGACCGCCGTCGCCCTCGGCTGGCTCTTCTACAAGGGCGCGATCCGCATCAACCTCGCGAGGTTCTTCCTGTGGACGGGCGGGATGCTCGTCGTCGTCGCGGCCGGCGTCCTCGCCTACGGCTTCCACGACCTCCAGGAGGCCGGCTGGCTCGGCGGCCTCACCGACCTCGCCTTCGACATCAGCTCCACGATCCCGCCGGAGTCCTGGTACGGCACGCTCCTGAAGGGCGTGCTCAACTTCCAGCCCGACCCGACCGTCCTCCAGGTCACGGTGTGGACGCTGTACCTCGTACCGGCCCTCGGACTCTTCCTCGCGCCGGTAGGGTTCGGGCGCAGCGGGGGCAAGGGCGGCAACGGCGGCGGGGAGAGGGTGACGGCGGCCGATGAGGGCAGCGCGGAGGATGCGGGGACTTCTGCGGCGGGGTGAGCGGAGGACGTACGCGACGCGGGGCCGGGGCGGGGTCCGGGCGCGGTACGGGGTACGGGGCGGGCTGCTCGCGGGCGGGCTCGCACTCGCCCTGACCGCCACCGGGTGCGTCACCGTCCACGGCGAGACGGCGCTCGTGCCGGCCGCGACGCGCGGCGAGGCGGCGACCGCGCTGAAGCGGTTCCGGGCCGCGTACAACGAGGCGGCCCGCGAACTCGCCCCGGCGAAGGACGCCGCCGTGCTCGCCGGTCCCTTCGGCGCCATCACGCAGGACACACTGCGCTCGCGCAAGGCGCAGGACCCGGCGGGCGGCGCCAAGGCGAGCCCGCTGGAGGTCTCCGACGTGCGCTACCTGATACCCCGGCAGCGGGGCTGGCCGCGCTGGTTCGTCGCCGACACCGACACCAACCGCGACCTGGACGACGACCCGGCCCGCGACACCCGCTGGCTCTTCCTCTTCACCCGCTCGGCGCCCGAGGCCGACTGGCGGGCCACGTACCTCGCGATCCTCGCGCCCGGCGAGATACCGAAGTTCCGTACGGACGGGGACGGGTACGTCGTCCCGGCGACGCCGGGGGCGCTGAGCCGCGCCTACACGACGTACCTCCGGGACGGCAAGGGCGAGCGCTTCGCCCCCGGGCAGCACACGACCGGCTGGCGCCAGCAGCGCGCGAAGAACGCCGAGCGCCCCGGCTGGACGATCCAGTGGGCCGACGAGCCCGCCGACACCGGCGCCTTCCGCCCGTACGCGCTGCGCACCGCCGACGGCGGCAGCCTCGCCTTCTTCGCGAGCCGCCACTACGAGCGCCGCACGGGCGCCGCGAACGTCACGGTCACCCCGCCGCCGGCCGCGAAGCCGCTCCTGAAGGGCCGCGTGGACCGCTCGTACACGCTGGAGTACACGTCCAACGAGACGGTGAAGGTGCCGAAGGCGGGCAAGCCCGTCGTCTTCCTCAACCGGCTCCAGGGACTGACGGGGGCGGAGGGGAGCTGAGAGGCTTCGCGGGGCGAGCGGGCCGGTGCGGAGCCTCCGCAGCGGCCCGCCCTCGCGTCACCAGCCCGGTTCCTCCCCCGGCGTGCCCGCCGCCACCGCCTCGGCGTCCGTGAGGGCCGCGAGCAGCGGGAGCGGGTCCACGAGGGGGTGTTCGGGGCCGCGCAGCCACGTCACGCCGAGCCCCTCGCCCGGCAGCCGCGCGGGCGGTACGAGGACGTAGCTGCCCCGGCAGTGCCAGCGCAGGCCCGGGTGCTCGTCGACCGACTCGGGGTGCGAGTCGAGTTCGCAGGGCCAGTACTCGTCCTCGTCCTCGGGCGTGCCCCGGGTCGCCGTGAAGAAGAGCATCCGGCCGTCGTCGCTCACCGCGACCGGGCCGACCTCCGCGCCGCCGTCCCCGCTGTCGGCGAGCCGCGCGAGGACCCGTTCGCCCGTGCCGTAGGGCACGTCGAGCACGTCGTGGACCATGCCCGTCGCCGTGATGAAGTTCGCCTCGGGCTCCGCCGCCGCCCACCGCTCGATCTGCGCGCGGTCGTGCGTGGACTGGGTCTGCCAGGCGAAGGAGACGGGGTGCCGGCCGGGCGTGGGACAGCCGACGCGCGCGCAGGAGCAGCGGTGGCCGACCGGGTGCGCGGCGGGCGCGAGCGGCAGTCCGGCCTGGGCGACGGCGAGCAGCAGCGCGGTGCGGTCCTGTGCGGGGGGTTCATCGCCGGGGGGCTGTCCGGTGGCACGCCGCCACCACTGTGTGAGCCTGCCCGGCCGCCGGTCGTGCGCTGCGCCCATCTCACCTCTCACTTCATCCCGGAGATTGGTCCATGGTGCCACCTGTACGGGGTGATCACGGACCGGGCCCGGGTCCGGGGCGGTCGGCGACGTTCACCCGTTCGGCGCGCAGACCGGCGCCGCGCGGCTGCCGCACGATGGCCGTGCCGTGCCGGGG
>NZ_JAAGLR010000316.1 GCF_010548245.1 Streptomyces sp. SID11385 | reverse complement strand
CGAGGGCGTGCGGTGACGGCCGGTTCCGGCGGCCGTCCAGGTGCGGGGTCCCCGCGGCCGGTCGGCGCGCGCCGGTAACGAGGCCCGCCCCACACCGTACGAAGCGGCACGAACGGGGAGTACGCGCCCCGCCCCGACCCCGCCGCGCCCCGCCGCCGACCCTCGTCGGAGAGCGCCACGCTCGCCCTCGCACCCGCCGTGCCGCGAACCGTAATTGGCCGGATTCCTTCGGTCCCCGACCCGCGCGCGCCCTTCCCGATGACCCGGTTGCCGGTGACGCGCGGGACGCACGCGCCCACCGTGGCGCGCGTTGTCCGCCGGAGCTCTCCCCGCCCCGTACCCCTCGCCCCCGGGCCGCCACCCCACCGACCGGCTCCCATCACTGTCGCAACGCCCCCGACCCGCCCGCCGAACCGCCGAAGCGGCCGGTCACCGTGCAGAGTCGCCCCCGCAGCCCTGGCCAGAACTCACCGACACGGCACACGGGTTCGCCCAACGGCCTCACGGAGCGGGGTCAACGTACGGCCAAGTGGCCTGTGCCGGGGGCGCATTCACCCGGCGCATGTGCCACCCCGAAGGTGCGCGCACCACCCCTGCCCGGCAGGATCAGGCATGCCGCGACGCGCGACCCGTACCCCCCGGAGTGGGGCTTCTTCGTGGCAGCATGGGCGGAAGCGGCGGGACTTTCCGGCGGAACTCCCCTGCGCGACTGGGTTGTCCACAGGCTGTGGAGGCGGCGATGCGCTGGTTGGTGGGGTGGAGCAGCACCGCGGCCCGGCGCCGCTCGCCCGGCCCTGCCGCGTACGCACCACCGGGTCCGCCCACCGGCTCCGTCGCCGCCCACGACACCGCCTTCGGCGCCCCCGGCCCCGAGCACGGCTACGGCGACCCCTACGGCTTCGACCAGTACGGCAGCCGCGGCGGCGGCGCCGAACATGGCCGCGGCCGCACCCAGGACCCACCCCCTGGCCGCAACACCTCCTACGCACGAGACCACGCCGGCATCGACGACTACGCCGAGGACACCATCCAGCCCGTCGGCGCCCAACTCCTGTGGGGCGACCCCGACCCCCTGTGGGCCGTCGGCGACTGGCGCCCCGACGAACTCCGCGTCGTACGCGCCGACGCCGAGACCCGCATCGCCGTCCTCGGCACCTGCGCCGCCACCGACGCCCAACTGCGCGCCGCGCTCTACTCCGCGAAAGGTGGTGCGCTGCGCCACCTCACCGCGTGGGCGGGCAGCTACACGGCGGTCGTCCAGGTCGGCCGCCGCACCATGGTCGTCGGCGACCTCGCCGGCGCCCGCCCCGTCTTTCACACCCCGTGGGCGGGCGGCACTGCCTTCGCCACCGCCGCACTCCCCCTCGCGGACCTCATCGAGGCCAACCTCGACATCGGCTACCTCGCCGCCCTCCTCGCCGCCCCCGACGTCCCCGAAGCCCTCCAGGACGCCACCCCGTACGCCGGTGTCCACCGCGTCCCCCCGGGACACGCGCTGATCATGCGCGCGGGCGTCCCGGAGATCGCCGGGTACGAGCAGGTGACCTCGCTCGCCGTCTCCGCCGCGCCCGTTGCCGCCGACAGCGCCGTGGAGGCGGTGCGCGAAGCACTCGTCGAGGCGGTACGGGTCCGACTCGCCGCCCCCCGCCACGTCCCCGGCACCGAGGCCGACCAGGGCCCCGTCCCCGGCATGGGCCCCGCCGAGCGCCGCGCCGCGCGGGGGATGCCGCAGCCCGGTATCGGCGCCGACCTCTCCGGCGGCAGCGGCTCCGCGACCCTCGCCCTCCTCGCCGCTGGACTCCCGGGGATGCCCGGCACGCTGCTCGGGCAGGGCACGGGCGCGGGCGAACGCCTCGTCGCCGTCACCTTCAACGACCTCGTCGTCCCAGGCCGGGAGCCCGAGACCGAACGCGCCGCCGCCCTCGCCGCCAACCCGCGCCTGCACCACGTTGTCGTCGCGGGCGGTCCCGACACCCTGCCCTTCGCCGAACTCCGTGTCCCGCTCACCGACGAACCGGGCCCCGCGCTCGTCGCCGCCGGCCGTCACCGCGCCCGGCTCCTCGCCGGCAGCGCCGACCACTTCACCGGACACGGTGCCCGCCAGGTGCTCGACGCCCACCCCGCCCGCCTGGCCGACCTGCTCATGGACCGGCGCAGACGCCACCTCGTCCGCCCCGTCGCCGCACTCACCAAGGCCGAGGGCTCCGTCATGGTGCCCGGCAAGGTCTACGGAGCCGCGCGCCGCCTCGCCCGCACCCCGTACCGCGAAGGGCTGGAAGACGCCGCGGACCTCCTGCTGCGGCGCCGCTTCCCCGAGACGGCGGACGGCGCCATGGGTGCCTCGCTCGCGGCCCTCGCCTGGGCCCGCCCGGGCCCGGCCGCACGCTGGCTCACCGGCGAGGCGCTCGCCGAAGTATCGGTTCGCCTCCACGAGGCGGCGGCCCGTCCCGGGCCCGGCTCCGGCCGCCGTCCCGGCGACTTCCGGGCCCGCGCCGCCCTCGCCCGCCACGCCGCAGACCTCCGCGTACTCGAACAGGCCGCCGAGATCCGCTTCCAACGCCTCCACGCCCCATTCCTCGACAACCAGGTCGTACGGGCGTGCCGCGCACTCCCCGAAGCATTGCGAGTACGGCCCGGGGCGCGAGCCGGCGTGCTGCGCGCTGTTCTGGAGGGCGCAGGTGTCCACGAACTGCCCTCGGGCTGGGGCACCCCGTCGACCGCCGACCCGTACGCACCGCTCCGCATCGGTCTGCGCAACCACCTGGACGCCCTCCTCGACGTCTTCCGCACACCTCTTCTCGCCGAGGCAGGTCTCATCGAGGCCCGAGTGGTGCGCAAGGCGCTGAGGCAGGCCGCCGAGGGCGCGCCCGTACCACTCGACGGTCTCGCGGAACTCGTCTCGACCGAGCTGTGGCTGCGGCGCCTCCTGGAGCGGCGGGGCACCTCATGGACGGGTACACCGACGCGCCAGCGCGCCGTACCAACCGGCTCCGTGGCGCCTGCCCGAGGGGCGGCGGGCGCGCTGGGGGCGGGCCGGGGCGCTGTCAGCGGCTGAGGACGCTCTGCGGGCTGTGAGCGGGTGCGCTGCGGGTTGCGGGCAGCGGCGGCTGAGGGCGCGAGCGGCCAAGGCGAAGAGGGACGACGGGACCCGCCATCCGTCCTACCGCCCGCCGCCGAGGGGCACCCCACCCGCGCTGTAGAGCACGGCGTTCGGCACCCAGACCGGCACACCGCAAAGCACGCTCCCCCTCGGGCCTCACCGCCCTGCTTATCGCCTCCCGTCTCGCCTACGACTTCCCGCACTGGGCAAGAAGCCACGTACCTGCTGCGGATGGCCACGCACCTGATGCTCGTGGCCCTGCGCACGAAGCGCGGGGTTGAGGAGGCCGGCCCCGAGACGGCCCCGGCCGGGAATGACTCCCTTGCCGCCGGCTGGCGCCGGGGCCCGCTGACCAACCTCCTCAACCCCAAGATGGACGCGTTCCACGGCGCCATCCTTCCCCCGAGTTCATACCGGGGTTTTGCCGCATCTCGCGATGGGCGTGACCCTTACGTGAGTGCACATCACGCTCGGACTCGTGTGGATCGCCAACCTGGCCGGCTGCGCCGGTGTGTTCACGGCGCCCACCTCCGTCAGCCCAGGGCACGCGCGCTCTTGGACAGGGTGACTGGAGGTCCCATCGCAGCCCTGGCGATCCGGCTGACGATGAGCGACTGAGCTCGCCCGCGGAAGGGGCCCCCGGTGCTGGGGCCCGTAACAGCGGACGGCCTCCGGGCCCACGAGCCGCCCGGGAGACCCGGAGCGGCCTCGGACGCCCCGGTGCCCGCAGCATAGGCACATCTCCGTGGTGCTCGCTGCCCGCTGCACATCTCCTCACCCGGACGAGGGGCGCGATTATTTTTTCGCCGGAGTTATCCACAGATGTGGGCGGATGGTCGGGGGAGGGTGGGCGGACGCGAAAGAATGGATGCAGGGGAGCCCCCCCGGGTGGGTGGGGGTATGCCCGCCCCCGCCCGCAGGCCACCACCCACCTCGCCTCACACCACCCACCCCCCACCCCCGCCCCGCCAAGCCTCCCGAACATTCGTTCCCGCCCCCACCCCTCGTGGACAATGGCCAGGTGAAGTACCGCATCCTCGGTGCCGCCGAGGCCCAGGCTCCCGATGGCACGCCGGTGCCGCTCGGCGGTGCCAGGTTGCGCGCGCTGCTCACCGCGCTCGCGCTGCGCCCCGGCCGCGATGTTGCCGCCGGCACGCTCGTGGACGAGGTGTGGGGCGGCGAGCCGCCGAGGGAGGCCGGCGCCGCACTTCAGGCGCTCGTCGGGCGGCTGCGCAAGGTGCTCGGACACGAGGCGCTCGCCTCGGGGCCGGGCGGTTACCGGCTCGTCGCGGAGCGGGGCGATATCGACCTGCACCGCTTCGAGGACCTGCTCGGCGAGGGCTCCGCCGCACTCGACGCACACTCCTACGAGAAGGCCGCTGAAGTCCTGCGTACCGCGCTCGGACTGTGGCGCGGCCCAGCGTTCGCCGACCTGCCCGATGCCGCGGCCGAGGCCCGTCACGCGGAGGACCTGCGGCACACCGCCGTGCGCCGTCGGGTCGAAGCCGACCTCGGAGCGGGGCAGGCCGCCGCGCTCGTACCCGAACTGCGCGGGCTGACCTCGGCCCACCCGTACGACGAGCGCCTCCACGGCCTCCTGCTCCGCGCCCTGCGCGCGGACGGCAGGCCCGCTGACGCGCTCGCCGCGTACGAGGATCTCCGCCGTACACTCGCCGAACACCTCGGCACCGACCCCGGCCAGGAACTCCGCGCTCTCCACGCGGAACTCCTCCGCGAGACGACGGCCCCCGCCCCGGCGCCCGCCGCGCCCTCGCCCGCCGCCGTCCCGCCCGCCATGTCGCCCCAGCGCCCCGAAAACCCCACGCCCGCCCCTGCCCCCACCACCGGCATCCGGCGTCGGCTCACCTCCTTCGTCGGCCGCGCGCAGGAGATCGAGAGCATCCGCGCCGCCCTGCGCGCCTCCCGCCTCGTCACGCTCACCGGCCCCGGCGGCTCGGGAAAGACCCGCCTCGCCGAAGAGGCCGCCCTCGGCTACTCGAACGAAAATATGCCGACCTCGGCCGAAGCCCCACACCCCGCCCCCGGCGAAGCCGGCAACCCCACCCCGGGCCCCAGATCCCAGAGCACCGAAACCCCCCACCCCGCCGGCAAGCCCTCTCACTCCACCCGGGGCAACTCCCCCCACTCCGCCCCACCCGAAGTCCCCCCACGCGCCACCACCCCCGCCCCACCCCCACCACCCCCTCACATCCGCATGGCGGAACTCGCCCCCCTCGAACGCCCCGAAGACGTCCCCGCCGCCGTCGTCAGCGCGCTCGGCGTGCGCGAGACGGCGCTGCGCACCACCCCCGAGCGGCACGTGGCCACCCTCGACCCCGTCGAGCTGCTCGTGGAGTACTGCGCGGGCCGCGAACTGCTGCTCGTACTCGACAACTGCGAGCACGTCATCGAGGCCGCCGCTCGCCTGGCCGACACACTCCTCACACGCTGCCCCGGACTCACCGTGCTCGCCACGAGCCGCGAACCGCTCGGCGTCCCCGGAGAAGCCGTTCGTCCCGTCGATCCGTTGCCCGCCGCCGAGGCGGTCCGGCTCTTCGGCGAGCGCGGCGCCGCCGTGCGCCCCGGCTTCACCCTCGCCGAGGACCCCGACGCCGTCGCCGAGATCTGCCGCCGCCTCGACGGGCTGCCGCTCGCGATCGAACTCGCCGCGGCGCGTCTGCGCCTCCTCGGTCCCCGCCAGCTCGCCGAGCGGCTCGACGACCGTTTCCGGCTCCTGACCGGCGGAAGCCGCACCGTGCTCCCCCGTCAGCAGACCCTGCGCGCCGTCGTCGACTGGTCCTGGGACCTCCTCGACGAGGAGGAACGCGACGCCCTGCGCGAACTGTCCGTCTTCGCCGGCGGCTGGGACCTCGCCGCCGCGGAGGCCGTCTGCACAGGGCCCGCGGACCTCCTCGTCGGCGCGCTCGTCGACAAGTCACTCGTCGTGGCGAGCCCGGAGCCGGACGGTACGGGAATGCGCTTCCGCATGCTGGAGACGATCCACGAGTACGCGGTCGAGCGCGCCGCCGAGGACACGCACCGTGCCCACGCTGCCGGGCGCCGCCACACCACGTACTACCGCGCGCTCGTCACCACCGCGGAACCACTCATTCGTTCGAGTGAACAACTGCCCTGGATCGCCCGCCTGGAGACCGAACTCGACAACATCCGTGCCGCTCTCGCTCGCGCTCTCGCCACAGGCGAAGAGGAGAACGCGGTCGCACTCGTCCTCGGCTGCGGCTGGTTCTGGTGGCTGCGCAACCACCGCATCGAGGGCGCCGAGTGGGCCGAGCACACCATGGTCCTCGCCGGTGGGGTCCCCGCCGCCGTGGCCGACCTGCACGTCCGCCACAGACGCGCCGAGGGCGGTACGGGCCGGACGACGCCGACCGGCGCGGACCCCGGCGTCCCACCCGACGACCCGCGCTACTGGCCCCGCCTCCACCTGCGCATGCTCCACCTCTTCCTCTCCTCCGAGACCGACCCGGACCACGAGAACCTCACCCCGGCCGCACGCACGTACGTGGCCGGGCTCCGCGACCTCTTCGCCGGCTCCGACGCGCCCGAGGCCACCGTCTTCCCCGGCCTTCTCGCGGCCTTCGCGCCCTTCTTCCTCGACACGGCCGAGGACGCCTACCCGCTCATCGACGGGGCCGTCGACCGCTGTCGCCGCCTCGGCGCCGACTGGGAACTCGCCACCGCGCTCATGTTCCGCGTCCACATCACCGTCGACGCCCCGCGCGAGGACGCCGACGCCCAGGACGATCTCGGCGAACTGAGGGAACTCTGCGCCCGCACAGGCGACCGCTGGCTCGGCGCGCAGGTCGCCAGCGCCCGAGCGGAACTCGCGATGGCGCAGGGACGGTACGACGACGCGCGCGTCGAGTGCGAAGGGGCGCTGCAACTCGCCCAGGAGGTCGGCGCCTTCGCCGAGACCCCGTTCCTCCTCGCCCGCCTCGCCGAGATCGCCCACCACTCCGGCGACCGCCCCCGCGCCGAGGCGCACATGGCGCGCGCGGCCGCCGTCGCCGACGAGACCGCCTCGCTCGACGCGCACGCCTTCCTGATCCTGCTCCGCGCCCGCATGGCTCTGGAGGACGGCGCGCCTCACGAGGCCGACGCCATGTGCGCACAACTCAGGGTCGTCAACGGAAGAACAGGCGGTCCACCCACTTGGATGGCCGCGTTCGCCGATACGGAGATACGGGTACGTGCCGCGCTCGACGGTGCGGAGGCCGCGCTCCCGCAGTGGCGCGAGGCACTCGCCGCCGCAGTGTCCGCGCACCTCTCCGGCAGCATCACCGCCTCACTCCTCGAAACGGGCGCGCTCCTCCTCATGGAGACCGGCGAGCACGTCGGCGCCGTCCACGCCCTCACCCTCGCCACCCGGCTGCGCGGTCCCCACGCCCGCGGCCCCCACGAAGCGGACCTCGCCGCCCGCGTCACCACGACCACCCGCGCCGCCCTCGGCCCCGCGCCCCACGCCGAAGCAGTCGCCCGAGCCGCCTCCCTCGCCCCGGCCGACCTCATCGACTGACCCGCGACAACACCCCCTGAGCAGCGCGGAATCCGGCGCCACGCCCGCTTACTCGCAGGCGAACCGCGACCCCGCCCAGTCCGCCACACCCAGCCGGCCGAGCCGTCCCAACATCCTCCGCACGTTCCCGATCCCGGGACCGTCCCCATCGCCGTCCCCTGCGGAGGACCCCGAGGAGGAACCGTCCGCAGTGCCCCCCGACGCAGGCGCCAACGCCGCCGGGTCAACGGCCTCCACCACCAGCCGCACCGTCCGCCGTCCCGCGATCCCCACCCGCACGGGGACCGCCGGCTCCCCACCCCGCAGCACGCCCGAGCGCCACAGCCGCACTCCGTCGGCCCAGACCGCGAAGCGGGCCGCGCCCATGCCCAAGGTCATGTCGTCGAGCCCCGCGTACGCCTCGTAATCCGTGCATTCGCGGTTGAGATCGATCGTCGTCTCGGACGGAACACGGACGCTCACCCCGTGCGCGTACCGCGTCCCCCCGATCGTCATCCCGCCCGGCCGCTGCCACACGGGGCTCCCGCTGAGCCGCATCTCCGGCCCCGTGCCGTCCCCGGTGAGCCCGTAGGGCAGCGTGCTCCAGCGGTACTCGACCGGCTCGACGGGAGCCGGTGGCGGCACGGAAGTCGGCGGTGCGGGCGTGGGGGAGGGTTTGGCAGGTGGTGTCGGTGACGCGGGCTTGGGCCGGGGCGGGCGCGGCGTCGGACGCACCGGTTCCGGCGCGCGCGGCGGCGCGGAAACCCGCGGCGGCGCGCTCGGCTCGGCCGCGACCGGCGCCGGGCGGTACGGCGGCGCGGGACTCGGTACGAGCGGCTGAACCGCCGGCGGCTTGGCGTCGGGGACGGGTGGCCGTTCCGCGTGCGGCTTGTCCTG
>NZ_JAAGLR010000287.1 GCF_010548245.1 Streptomyces sp. SID11385 | reverse complement strand
TGGGCCGGACGCCGCTGCCGCCGCGCGCCGCGTGGCGCGCGACCGACCCGGGCAGCCGCGCCGGGCAGGCCATCGCGCTGGTCAGGGAGATCGAGGCGCTCGGCGCGAACGTCGTCCTCGCGCCCGTCGACCTCACCGACGAGGCCGCCTTCACCGGCTGGCTCGCCACGTACCGCGCGGGCGACCCGCCCCCGCTGCGCGGCGTCTTCCACCTCGCCGGGCAGGTCCGCGACACCCTCCTCGCCGACATCGACCGCGAAGCCTTCGACAGCGTCCACGCCCCGAAGACCGCCGGGGCGACCCTGCTCGACAAGCACCTGCGCGACGAACCCCTGGAGCACTTCGTCCTCTTCGCCTCCGTCGCCTCGCTCCTCACCACCGCAGGGCAGACCAACTACGCGGCGGGCAACGCCTTCCTCGACGCGCTCGCGCACCGCCGCCGCGCCGCCGGACTGCCCGCGCTCGCGCTCGACTGGGGCCCGTGGGCGACCGGCATGATCGAGGAACTGGGCCTCGAAGCGCACTACCTGCACAGTCGCGGCATGAGCTCGCTCAGCCCCGAAGCGGGCATGAGCGTCCTCGAACGCGTCCTCGGCCAGGACCTCGCCCAGCTCGTCGTCGCGACCGTCGTCGACTGGCGCACCTTCCTCGCCTGGTACGACACCCCGCCCGCCCTCGTCCAGGACCTCGCCGCCTCCGCCGGGGACCAGGCCGCCGACGACGAGGGCGACCTCCTCGCCGCCTTCCGCGCCGCCGGTCCCGAGGAGCGCCGCGCGCTCGTCACGGAGCGCTTCACGCGCCTGGTCGCCGCCGTGCTGCGGGCCGCGCCCGAGGAGATCGACCCGGCGGGCGGCCTCGGCGCCCTCGGCCTCGACTCGCTCCTCGCGATGGAACTGCGCGCCCGCTCCCAGGCCGAACTGGGCGTCGCGCCGCCCGTCGTCGCGCTGCTCAGCAACACCCCGCTCGCCGAGCTGGCCACCCGCCTGCACGAGGAGCTGACCGAACGCCTCGCGCACGACGAGGCCGCCGGAGGCGCCGCGACGACCGTCGAACTCTGGGACGACGACGGCGACTTCCCGCTCACGCAGAACCAGAAGGCCCTCTGGTTCCTCAAGCAGCTCAACCCCGACGGGCACGCCTACAACATCGGCGGCGCCGTCGAGGTGCGCGCCGAGCTCGACCCCGAGCTGATGTTCGCGGCCGTGCGCCGGCTCGTCGCCCGCCACCCCGCGCTGCGCACCGGTTTCCACCTGCGCGAGGGCCGCGCCGTGCAGCGCATCGGCGACGGCCGCGAGCCCGACCTCGGCTGGTTCGACGTCGAGGGCCAGGAGTGGGAGGAGATCAAGGAGCAGATCATCCACGAGTACCGCGCGCGGTACGACCTGGAGCACGACGCGCTCTTCCGCTTCCGGCTCTTCCGGCGCGGCCCCGACCGCTGGGTCATCATGAAGGCCGTCCACCACATCGTCTCGGACGCGGTGTCGACGTTCACCTTCATCGAAGAGCTGCTTGAGGTCTACGAGGCCCTGAAGGAGGGCCGCGAACCGGCGCTCGCGCCCGTGCCCGCGCGCTACGTGGACTTCCTCAACCAGCAGAACAAGTTCCTCGCCTCGCCCGAGGCCGCGCGGATGCGCGACTACTGGCGCGACCACCTCCCCGCCGAGGTCCCGCTCCTCGACCTGCCCACCGACCGCCCCCGCCCGGCCGTGCAGACGCACAACGGCGCCTCCGAGTTCTTCGTGCTCGACGAAGCGCTCAGCGCCCGCGTGCACACCCTCGCGCAGCGCCACGGCGTCACCCCGTTCATGGTGCTCCTCGCCACGTACTACGTGCTCCTGCACCGCTGGTCCGGGCAGGACGACCTGGTCGTCGGCAGCCCGGTCACGGGCCGCACGCGGCAGGAGTTCTCCTCCGTGTACGGGTACTTCGTCAACCCGCTCCCGCTGCACGCCGACCTCTCCGGGGACCCGGGCGTCGAAGCGCTGCTCGCGCAGGTGCGCGACACGGTGCTCGGCGGGCTCGACCACCAGGAGTACCCCTTCGTGCTCCTCGTCGACGAACTCGGCCTCCAGCACGACTCCAGCCGCTCCGCCGTCTTCCAGGCGATGTTCATCCTGCTCACGCACAAGGTCGCCACGGAGCAGTACGGCTACCGCCTGGAGTACATCGAACTCCCGGAGGAAGAAGGACAGTTCGACCTGACGCTGAGCGTGTACGAGGAGGAGTCGGAGGGACGTTTCCACTGCGTCCTGAAGTACAACACCGACCTCTTCGACCCCACGACCGTGCGCCGCATGTCCGCGCACTACACGCGCCTGCTCGACAGCCTCACGCACGCCGCGCCCGAGGAGCCCGTCTCCTCGCTCGACATGCTCGCCGCGCACGAACGCGAGGAGCTGGTACGGGAGACCAGCGGGGCCGGGCGCGCCGCCCTGGAGCCCGGCGCGGTCCCCGTCCACCGGCTCTTCGAGCGGGCCGCCCGCGAGAACGCCTCGGCGGACGCGGTACGGGTACCGGGCGGCGAAGCGCTCACGTACGGCGAACTCGATCACGCCTCGGCGGACTTGGCGTTGCGGCTCAGCGGCCTCGGCGTCGGCGCCGGGTCCGTCGTCGGGGTCGCGCTGCCCAAGTCTCCCGAATTGATCGCCCACTTGCTGGCGGTCCTGCGGGCCGGGGCCGCGTACCTGCCGCTCGACCCGGCCCTTCCCGCGGAGCGCCTGGCGAAGGTGCTCGCCGGGGCGGGCGCCGCGCTGGTGATCACGGCGGACGGGGTGGAGGCACCGGACGAACTGCCCTGCCCGCAACTCTCGGCCGCCGAACTCGCGGTCTCCGAGACCGCCCCCGTCCCGCAGGCCGCCGACGACCTCGACGCACCCGCCTACGTCATCCACACCTCCGGCTCCACCGGCGAACCGAAGGCCGTCCGGGTCGCCCACCGCAACCTCGCCGCCGCCTACGCCTCCTGGCACCGCGAGTACCGCCTCGGCGAGGAGACGCGCGTCCATCTCCAGAGCGCGCAGCCCTCGTTCGACGTCTTCACGGGCGACCTCGTGCGCGCCCTGTGCTCGGGCGGCACGCTCGTCCTCGCCGGGCGGGACCTGCTCCTCGACACCGCGCGCCTGTACGAGGTGCTGCGCGAGGAGCGCGTGGACTGCGCCGAGTTCGTCCCGGCGCTCGTGCGCGGGCTGATGGAGCACTGCGCCCGCGAGGGCGTGGGGCTCGGCTTCCTGCGCCTCCTCGTCGTCGGCTCCGACACGTGGAAGGTCGCCGAGTACGAGCGGCTGAGGGAGCTGGCGGGACCGGGCACCCGGGTCCTGAACTCGTACGGCGTCACCGAGGCCACGATCGACAGCGCCTTCTTCGAGGGCCCGGCCGACGGGCTCGACCCCGGGCTCGCCGTCCCCATCGGCCGCCCGCTCCCGCACGCCACGCTCCACGTCCTCGACCCGCACGGCAACCCGCTGCCCGCCGGGATCACGGGCGAGCTGTGGATCGGCGGCGAGGGCGTCGCGCTCGGCTACGCGGGCCGGCCCGAGCTGACCGCCGAGCGGTTCACCGAGCGCGAGCTGCTGCCGGGCGCCGGGGCCGAACGGCTCTACCGCACCGGTGACCTGGCGCGCTGGGACACCGCCGGGCGCCTCCACCTCCTCGGCCGCGCCGACAGCCAGGTCAAACTGCGCGGGCACCGCATCGAGACGGGCGAGATCGAGGCCCACCTCGCCGCCCGGCGCGGCATCGCGCGCGCCGTCGTCGCCGTCAGGCCGGGCGCGGGCGGTGAGGACGCGCT
>NZ_JAAGLR010000256.1 GCF_010548245.1 Streptomyces sp. SID11385 | reverse complement strand
CTGCTGGCTCATGTCCAGCAGCACTCGGACGCGGTGGGTGAGGTCGACTGGACGCTGGTCTGCGTGGACTCGACGACGGTGCGGGCGCATCAGCACGCGGCCGGGGCCCGAAAAAGGGGCAGGTCCGGCCCGGTGAGGCGATCGGCCGGTCCCGCGGCGGGCTGACCACGAAGATCCACCTCGCCTGCGACGGGAACGGCCGCCCGCTGGCCTTCACCCTGACCGCCGGGAACGTCAACGACTGCACCCAGTTCGAAGCCGTCATGGCCGGCATCCGCATCAACCGGCCGGGCCCGGGCCGCCCCAGGACCCGGCCCGAACGCGTCGCGGCGGACAAGGGCTACTCGTCCCGGAAAATCCGCGCCTACCTTCGCAAGCGAGGCATCAAGAGCACGATCCCGGAACGACTCGACCAGATCAACGGCCGCCTCAGCAGGGGCGAGAGGCTGTGCGGCCTCGACCGTGCCGCCTACCGGCGCCGCAACCTCGTCGAACGCTGCTTCAGCAAACTCAAGCAGAACAAAGCCCTCGCCACCCGCTACGACAAACGAGCCCGCCACTACCAAGCCATGGTCACCCTCGCCTGCCTCCGCCTCTGGCTCCCCTGACTTTACGGACAGGCCCTAGCTGGTCGTCGGCGACGGTGCCCTGGGCCTGTGGCGGGCGCTCTCCGAGGTGTTCCCGTCAGCCAGGCCGCAAAGGTGCTGGGTTCACAAAGCCCGCAACGTCACCAACTGCCTGCCCAAGTCCGCGCAGCCCGGCGCGACGAAGACGATGCAGGAGATCTACAACGCCGAGGACCGCACCCACGCCGAGCAGTCGATCGAGGCGTTCGCGAAAACCTACGGGGCGAAGTTCCCGAAAGCCGTCGCGAAGATCACCGAGGACCGTGACGAACTGCTCGCCTTCTACGATTTCCCCGTCGAGCACTGGATTCACTTGCGGATCACCAACCCCATCGAGTCGACCTTCTCCACGGTCAAACTCCGCACCAAGGTCACCCGCGGCGCAGGCAGCCCCGCGGCCGCCCTCGCGATGGTGTTCAAGCTGGTCGAGTCCGCTCAGGCACGATGGCGCGCGATCACCGGAGCCCACCTGGTGTCCCTGGTCCGCGCCGGTGCGCGATTCGAGAACGGCATCCTGGTCGAGCGCGGGGAGCAGGCCGCATGAACGTCCACGACATCCTGCAGAATCCGGACGAGCACGCCCGCTTCGCGGCCTACCTCGACAAGCTGGGCCACGTTGCCGACACAAACGAGGCTGACCTGGTCAGCTGCGTGCTCACTGACCCGGACCAGACGATGGCACAGTCCGCTGTGCTGCGGCACCTGGACCGTCGAGCCGTCGGCCTCTACCCCGCTCCCGCCTACGAGGAGTGGGCGCAGTCGATGACCCAGGCCACGATCGACCACCCCTTCCTGGCTCAGCGCCTGCGGGAGTGGTCACTTGTCCGCGCCATCACGCTCAACCTGCCCTGGCAGCCGGAGAACCTGCTCGCGTCATCCAACTGGCTCCAGCTCAAGAGCGCCGCCGGGACAAACACCGAGGCCGTCGAAATCCTCGCCGAAGCCGGCCGCACCAAGCGGATTCGCAACGCTGCCACGACCAGCCTCACCCACCGCAGCTCAAGTTGAAATCAGCTCACCCACAACTCTTGACTATTGCTCTTCCTCATGGCCGTGCCATCGCATGATGCGGGGCGGATGGGCCTTCCCGGGTGCCGTTGGAGACCTCCGCGATGAACGTGCGGTATGGCTCAGGCAGTTCAAGGGCTGTTCGGCCTCCCATGCCCGAACAACGGGCCAGCCGAGGGAAGAGCGGCGGAGGTCGTGCGGGATGGCGCCGCTGAGGACGGCTGTCACATGGCGGCGTCACTGCTCGGCGAGGTCTGTCGTGGGGTCTCACGGGGGTAGAGGGCTGTGAGCCGCGGGAGTCGACATCGCATCTCACGCGGGTCATCGAAATCGAAGACTTCGCCCATGCCTTCGGCGCCTTGTCCGAAACGCTTCCGTGAGGCTCTGTGCTTGTCCCATGCCTCGTGAAAGTCCTCGCTGTCACCGGTGATGCGCTCGAACGCCGCACTGGCGGCGTAGTCGACCTCCCCGCAGAAGAAAGCCTCGTCACGGTGTACCTCCGCGGCGGCGATCACTGCCGGATGATCGGCAAGGCTGTCCGGGCAAGCCGCTGCCTTCTCGTACCGGTCGCAGCGCAGCGCGATCAGGCCGGCGCGGAAGTCCATGAAGCTGTCGTCCGAGCAGCCGCCGCCGATGAGGTAGGCGGCAGCCCCCATGTCCCATCGGTACAGCGCGTCATGCGCCTCATCGAAGCGTTCCTGGTAGTGGAGGATGTCGTCCTTGGTGCGGGCGGCCAGCTCATCGACCAGGACTTCGGCGAAAGGCTGTCTGGCCCGCCGGCCGAGCGGGTGGTCTCGATGAGGGGCCAGAACTCAGGGGTGTCCATGGCTGGGCACTCTGCCCGTTCGAAGCTGACAACGGCTCCTGCTGGGGCAGCCCCCACCGTGGTCGCGGCGGAGAGACCGGGACGACCTTGCATTCCGAGCCGCATCAGGGTCACGGCGCAGAGGCCAACCCGTTGAGTCGCTCTTCAGCGGCAAGGCCCTCGCGTACGGGACGCAGCAAGCGGGGAGCATGCCTGGCTGTATCCCGGATGCGGGGGCTCTCGTCATGACTTGCGCCGCCGCGAGGAAGCAGAGGGATCTCGTGCGTCCCAGCCCACTTGGCTGCGTTCGACTCGGTCCGCTGTGCCGCGGATCGGGTCTCAGCCGGTGCGGGGGAAGGAGACCTCGACGCGGCGGTTCTTGCGGCGGCCTTCCTCGGTGGTGTTGTCGGCGATGGGGTAGTCCTCGCTGTAGCCGCGGACCTCGAAGGTGACTTCGGGGCCCATGTACTGGGCGATTTCGTCGTGGACGATGTCGGCGCGGCGTTTCGAGAGTGTTTTGCCGTGGGCGTAGCTGCCGAGGTTGTCGGTGAAGCCGAAGACGCGGACGGTGCGGGCCTGTTGTTTCTTCGCCTCCTCGGCGATGGCCTTGATGCGGGCTCTGCCGGAGGGGTCGAGGGCGAATTTGTCCTTGTCGAAGAGGACTTCGGCCTGGAGGGCGAATTTGACGTCGGTGTTGGTGTCCTCGCGGCGCTCCTCGCCGCCGAGGTCTTCGACGACGGACTTGATGTCGAGCACTTTGGCGGGGGCGAGTTGGGCGCCGTCGGCGAGGCGGAGCCCTGGGCTGCTCGAATCGACGTCGGGGGGCGGCGAGGTGGTCACACTCCCCGGCGGCACGGTGGGCCCGTCATCGGCCCCCGCCACACCCCCGGGCAGCCCGAACACCAGCACCGCCGAAGCGACCACCACGGCCCGCCCCCGCACCCGCGCCATCACCGCGCCTCACTGAGCGGAATCTCGGCGGGCGGCATACTCCCGACCTGAAAGGTGACCTTCTTGGTGGAGGCAGGAGGAGCGGGAAACTGAGCAAACCAGTCCGCGCTCTGACCTTGCCGGAGAGCGGAATCGAATTTAGTACAAAGACACTTACCGGAGGTATCTCGCAAAATCAAATACCTCTTCTTCCCCTCTTGGTCCACCAGGGAGGCCCCCGCCAACGAGCCGCCGTTGTTGCGGAGTTCGTTCTCGTCGCTCTTCCAGTCGGCGCCGACCCAGGAACGACTTCCGGAATTCGTCACATTGCCTTCCACCGTGACGTAACCGCCCTTGTCCCTGACCGCGCTCTTGACGACCACGACAAGGTCGGAGTTCCGAAGCTCAGCCAATGTCCCCGAGTCGACGCCATCGGGGGGCGAGGCGGACGCAGATCCCTCCGTCGCGGAGGAGCCAGGCTCGGCCGAGGAAGGAGCCTCGGCTTGAGTGTTCTTCTCACTCTCCGTCTTCGACTCGGAGTCGCTGCTGCATGCAACCACCCCGCCGAGCAGTACCCCCAAAGTGAGGCCCAGGCCAATAATTCGGCTCGTCAGCAACGACCGTTCCATCATCCGGGATCGCTCCAAATCACTTCACTTGATCAAGCGCACCGCAAAGAGATCATTCACCTGCTCGAAGGGACCTTGCTCCAGCTCGGCAGGATCGATGACAACCGACTTTCCCGCCCTGCACCGCAAAGTCACGGTTTCCCCGCTCTCGGGAGCCTCTCCATCCAATTCGCAGAGCGGCATCAGTCCCGCAGTCGCCGTGGCCGTCGCATGCCGGCCTTCGACGCCCGGGACGACACTGTGCGCCAGCCCCTTGTCTCCGCGCACTGTCACAGCAAAGTCCGGGTAACCGTCCCGAGAACCGACAGCGACATCACCGACGACGGACGCCTGATTGGCTTCAGCTAACTGCTGAGCGGCCTGCCGCATACCTGGGTGGGCTATCTGAACCGCCGCAGAAAGGTACGCATCAAGATCGCCGTCGCCTGAAAGCGCGAGCAGGAAGTCCCTCACCAGGTCTTCACGAGCTTCCCTCGCTGCCGCGAGCGCAGCCGCATCCGCCGCGCTCTGGGTGGAGTTTCGCGCGACCGCGGCCTGCGCAAAGGCGAAGAACGCGAAGGCCACGAAGAGAATGATGCCCGTTGCCCAGACAAAGAGGGGAAGGACCTGTCCCTCGTCTTTCGCCGATGCCCCGATCAACCACCCACGACGTCTGAGACGGCATCGTTGATCGCCCCCGAGATCAGCCCGTCCAGCCCCAGCTGGTCGATCAGCACGAAGATTCCCGCGATGATGATCAGCAACCCCGCGTACTCCACGAAACCCGCGCCGTCGTCCCTGCGGAGCTTGGTGAGGAGGGTGGGGAGCCAGGTGGTGGGCTTGGGCATGGTGGTCTCCCGGGTGGGCCGGTGTGGTGGTGTGACCGTAGGGCGACGGAGGGTGGTGGGGGGAGGGTCCGTGGGCCCAAGGGGGGAGGTCAGGCATGGGGGCCTCCCAGGGCGGGGTGGGCCGTGCCGAGCCAGCGGGCTATGGCCTCGCTGCGGGTGGTGGTCTGGAGTTTGGCGAAGATGCGGTTGATGTGGTTCTTCACCGTCTTCTCGGTGATGAAGCACGCCGCCGCGATCTGCCGGTTGTTCAGCCCCGCCGCGATGAGGTTCATGACCTCTTCCTCCCGTGCGCTCAGCGGTCCGCCCCACGAGGGTCGCACGGATGATTGCTTTTGCGAAGGGGCTGGCATGGGCGGGGTTCCGGCACGTAAGTGACGTACTGCTCCGACCAGTTGGGGAACGGTGAAGTCGCCGTGCACGAGGCAGCCCGCCGCCCCCAGCCGCCGCGCCCTCGCGTGGAGTTCCGCGTCGCGTCCGTAGGTGATGACCAGGACGGGGGCGAGGCGGGCGAGGCGGGGCAGGACGGTCAGTCCGTCCACGACCGGCATCCGCAGGTCGAGGAGGACCCCGTCCGGCCGGTGGCGTTCGGTCGCGGCCAGCGCCTGGCGGCCGTCCGCCGCCTCGGCGACGACGACCGCGTCGGCGCGGCCTTCGAGGAGGGCGCGGAGTCCGGCCCGTACGACGGGATTGTCGTCGGCCACGACGAGCCGCAGTGGTTCAGGCGGAGCGATGGGCATGGTCCTCGGGCTCCTCTCGGGCAGTGCGGAGGGTCAGTTCGGCGCGGATCTCGGTGCCCGGCCCGCGCGGCGGCGCGCCGATCGTGAGGCGGGCCGGGTACGGCAGGGTCGCGAGGCGTTCGCGCAGGCCCAGGAGGCCGTAGTGGCCGCGCGCGGCGAGTTCGCGCGGGCCGGGGAGGCCGGGCGGCAGGCCGCGGCCGTCGTCGC
>NZ_JAAGLR010000219.1 GCF_010548245.1 Streptomyces sp. SID11385 | reverse complement strand
GGCGCGGCAGGCTCCGGCGCCGTCTTCGCCCGCGGCGACGGCCGCGGTGCCCGCGCGGGCGCCCTCGTCGGCCGCGTTGGCGGCGAGGCTGAAGGTGTACCCGTACAGCGCGCACTGCCACATGAGGCCGATGACGACGAGGACGAGGGGGAAGATCCCGGCGAATTCGAGGGTGACGGCGCCGCGGTCGCCCCGGCGCGCGAGCGCGCTGGACGCCCCGGTGTGGGCGCCCTTCTTGCGGCGCCGGCCGCCGGTGGGCTGCTCGGGCACTTGTACGAGGCCGAGTTCGCCCGCGAGGGTCCACAGGCCCTGCCGGACGGTGCCGCGCGCGTCGAGTTCGTGGACGCGGCCCGAGTCGATGGCTCCGGCAAGTTCCTTGTAGGCGGCGGGAATCGTGGTGCGGGCGGTGGTGGTGCCGGTGATGCGCGAGACCAGGGCCGTCTGGATCTCGCCGGAGCGGGTGTGGCGGTTGAGGACGGTGAGGGTTTCCTCCGCCTTGCGGATCTGGAGGCGTTCCCACAGCCGTACGGTGCGTTTGGCGGCCCGTACCGCCATGACGTCCGGGGTGACCAACAGCAGTGCCTGATCGGCGAGTTCCACGGCCGCCGCGCTCGCGGCCGTCAGCTGGGAGCCGCAGTCGACGACGACGAGGTCGTGGCGGGAGCGCAGCGCGCCGAGGATCTGCCGGGCCGCGCGCTCGGTGACTTCCTCGCCGCGCTCGCCGTCCGCGGGGGCGAGGAGGAGGCCGAGGCCGCTGGGGTGCGGGAACATCGCGTCCTGGAGGACGCGCGGGGTGAGGTCGGCGATGCCGGCGAGGTCGACGCTGGAGCGGCGGAACTGGACGTCGAGGAAGGCGGCGACGTCGCCGCACTGGAGGTCGAGATCGACGAGGGCGACGGTGCTCCCCGACGCCTTTGCGGCGAGGGCGAGTTGGACGGCGGCGAGAGTCGTGCCGACGCCGCCCTTGGCGCCGCTGACGGTGAGGACGCGCCCGCCTCCGGAACCACCGCCGCCCTCCGGGCTGTTGCCGAGGTGGCGGCGCATTCCGGCGGACCACTCGGCGGCGGCGCGGACGCGTTCGGCGAGGGCGTCGTAGGCAAGCGGGAGCGGGAGGATGCCGCGCGCGCCCGCGTCCATGGCGGCGGTGAGGACGGTCGTCCCCGTGTCGGCGGTGACGAGGACGACGCCGACCTGCGGGAAGCGCCGTACGACCTCGTGGACGAGGTCCAGCGCGGGGACGGGGCCGACGCGTTCGTGGACGAGGACGACTTCGGGGAGTTCGTCGAGCGATTCCGCGGCGAGCCGGTCGAGGGCGTCGAGAAGAGCGGTCGAGTCCGGTACGGGCAGGGCGGGTTCGGCCTCGGGGAGCTGGCTGAGGAGGGAGACGAGGGAACGGGCGAGGTCGGGATCGCCCGCCACCGGGAGGATGCGCGTGCTCATGGCCGCCGCCTCACTTGTCCTTGTCCAGGGTGTACGTGCGGTCGGGCCCCGCGGCGGCGGGCGGCTGCTCGCCGGCGCCGACGAGCGCGAGCCGGACGTGGGTCGCGAACGACTCGGCATAGGCCACGCGTTGGGCGTCCGCGGTGCCGAGCCCGAAGGTGATGGGGACGGCTTCGGTGGTGCGGTCGCGGTTGTCGTCGTTGTTCTGGTCGAAGGGGGTGAGCTTGCCGACGTCGAGGACCTGGGCGCGCTCGACGATGAGCCGTGACTCGTCCTTCTGGTTCTCGTTCCGGCCCTTGAATGTCGCGTAGATGTTGACCGACGAGCCGGGTGTGATCTTCCCCGCGACCCCGGTCGCCGCGTCTATCATGATCGCGATCTCCTGCTCCCCCGCCGCGAGCGTGGGGCGGTTCACGATCATGTCGTCCTGGAGCAGCGAGCCCTTGTGGAGCGTGGTGACGGCGATCTTGCCGCGCAGGGCGCCGAGTTGGGTGATGGCGGTGTCGGGCAGCCAGCGCTTCGGGATGGACACCTTCTCGAACTGCGAGGCGTCGAGGCTCTTGTACGGGGCGATGTCGTTCTTGAGCCGGTAGGCGGTCGTCTCGTCGCCCACCTTGGAGTTGACGTTCCTGACGACCCCGAGCACCCCGACGAGCGCGATGAGGGCGCACACGGCGGAGAGCACCATCAGGACGACGCCTCGGCGCTGGCGTGAGTTCATGGCCGGAGTACCTCGATCGGGACGGGGTGGTGGTCGTGAGGGGGCGGTCGGGCGGCGTGGCGGGCGGGCGGGGCTGGGTGTACGGGCGCTGCTCGTACGGGACTTGGGACGGACGGTCGCGCGGGACGGGCCTCGTCTGCGAGGGCGCGCCGCGCGGGTCCCGGGGCCCTCCGGGTCAGCGGTACGGGGGGTGCGGCGAGCCGGGATGGTCGGGCGGGGCCGGGCGGTCGCGGGGGTCCGGACGGTCCGGCGGGGGCGTGCCCGAGGGAGCGGTGGGCTGCGGCTTCGTACCCGAGGAAGCGGTGGGCTGCGGTCTCGTACCCGAGGGGGCCACGGGACCCAACTCGCCGGGCGGGCCGGGGAGTCCGGGGTCGGGGCGGGCGCCCGCGTGCGGGAGGGCGGCTGCCGCCCGGCGGGCGGCGGGGAGGTCGCGCGACGGAGCACGCGGTGTCTCGCGACCGGGTTCGCGGCCCGACTCGCGGCCGAGTGCGCGGCGGGGCTCGCGGGTGGCGGCCGGGGCACGGAGGGCAGGTGGAGCGAGGGGGGCGCCGCAGAATCCGCAGCGGTCGCCGAGGAATTCGAGCCCGCACCAGCGGCAGCGTTCCCGGCGCACGGAGGAGACGAGCTGATAGAGGACGGAGATGTCAGGTATACCCGCGGCGAACTCCGTGAGTTTACCCGTGCCCCACCAGGCCACGGAGTCCTTCGGCAGGGGCACTTCGGTGACGGACTGGACCTGCCAGGTACGGGCCAGGGTCTCGCCGAGCCACGTCGAGGGGCGGTCGCCGTGGGCGAGGTAGAGGCGGGTCGCGAAGTCGGGGCCGGGGAGTTCGGCGCCGGGGACGGCCTTGACGAGGCGGGGTTCGGGGTGCGCCTGGACCGCGTACTGCGTGCCGGGGAGGCGGGAGCGGGCGTGCGAGCCGAGCGGGACAGGCACGCGGTCGAGCCGGGCGAGCGAGCCGAGTACGGCGCCCGCGTGCACGTAGTGGGCGAGGAGGCGGGCGGCCGAGGCGAGGACGCCGGGGGTGAAGTCGCAGACCGAGAGCTGCCGCAACTGGAGTGCCACGAGGGCGAGTCCGAGCGGGGGCAGGTCGAGCCCGACGAGGGTGACGCGGTCCGCTTCGAGGGCCGCGCGGGCAGTGCGTACCCGGCGGATCGCCTCCGGGTCCGTGGCGGTGGAGTGCAGCACGATGAGCCAGCCGTGCTGCTCCAGTAAGGCGTGGAGTTCGGCGAGTGATTCGGCGAGCGGGGCGCCCGTAGCGGCTCCGAGCGGGACGGCGCCGGGCGTGTGGCGGTCCGGCGAGGGAAGCACGAGGTCGCTCCCGGTCACGGCAACAGCGGTCGGCACGGCCCCACCCCCTCCCTCTCGCCCGAGCGCGTACGCGCGGGCGCGCGAAGCCCGGTCGAGCGGCACGCCACCGCTCGCTCCTGCACCATATCCAGCCGCAGCACCCTCAACACCCCACTTCGCAGGGTTCGTAGGGCCTTACGACGGCGCGGGCTTTCCACGGCTGAAATCCGGATCTTGGCCGGAAAGTGCGGTTACGTGGCAGGAGTTGGGCCCATTGTGTCGGCTTGCCCACCCCTGTCGACCGGTTCCCTGACCGGATACACCGCACGGAAGGGGGCCTTCGGGCCCTTGCCGAAACATCTGTCCACACGCGTCGGGGAGTTGTACGGGGTCGACGGCGAGGTCAAGACGGGGCGGCGCCACAGGGCGGGCGACCGAAGCGACGGCCTGAGCGGGTGGCCGGTGGCGGGCCGCGTTCCGCACCGGCGGCGACAAGTCCCGTACCGCCTCTTGACAGCTCATATTGGTCTGGACCAGTTTGGAGGGCGATGGCGCCCCACCGCCGTCGACTCCCCCCACAGGAGGCACTTCCATGCTGCATTTCCCCCAGCACCGTTCTGCCCGCGCGAGCCACGGGCGGGGCGGAGCGCTCGGTACGGCGCTCGCCGCCGTCGCGGCGCTCGCGCTCGGCGCCACGGCACTCACGGCCGGTATCGCTCCCGCGAGCGCGGCGGAGCCGGAGGCGGCCGTACCGGCGCACGCGCTCACCGGCTACTGGCAGAACTTCGACAACGGCGCGACGGTCCAGACGCTCGCGGACGTGCAGGACCAGTACGACATCATCGCCGTCGCCTTCGCGGACGCGACCGCGACACCGGGCGCGGTCGACTTCACGCTCGACTCGGCGGGTCTCGGAGGCTACACCGAGGACCAGTTCAAGGCGGACGTGAAGGGGAAGCAGGCCGAGGGGAAGAGCGTCGTGCTCTCGGTGGGCGGCGAGAAGGGCACGGTGAGCGTCAACGACGCCGCCTCGGCAGGGGCGTTCGCCGACTCGCTCTACGCTCAGATGCAGGAGTACGGCTTCGACGGGGTCGACATCGACCTGGAGAACGGCCTCAACTCGACCTACATGTCACAGGCGTTGCACGACCTGGCCGCGAAGGCGGGACCGGGCTTCGTCCTGACGATGGCGCCGCAGACGATCGACATGCAGTCGACGTCGAACGAGTACTTCAAGACGGCGCTGGACGTGAAGGACATCCTGACCGTCGTCAACATGCAGTACTACAACAGCGGTTCGATGCTGGGCTGCGACGGACAGGTGTACGCGCAGGGGACCGTCGACTTCCTCACCGGGCTCGCGTGCATCCAGCTCGAAGGCGGGCTCGACCCCGCGCAGGTCGGCCTCGGCGTCCCGGCGTCGGCGAGCGCGGCGGGCGGCGGTTACGTCGCCCCGAGCGTGGTGAACGCGGCCCTCGACTGCCTGGCGAAGGGCACGAGTTGCGGCAGCTTCAAGCCGGACAAGACGTACCCGGGCATCCGGGGCGCGATGGCGTGGTCCACCAACTGGGACGCGGCGGCGGGAAATTCCTGGTCGGACGCGGTGGGGACGCACGTGCACGGGCTGTAGGCGGAGCCGTACGGAGGTACGAGGGCGGCGCGGACCCGGACCGGGCAGGACCGGGGTGCGGGGCGGGGCGGCGGACGGTGCGGCCGGCCCGCCCCGGCGTCACTCCTCGAAGTGCGCGTCGAGCGCGGCGTCCAGCTCCTCGGTCCAGCGGCTCAGGGTCGCCTTGTCCGGGGCCTGGACGTCGTGCGGGTACCAGCGCTCGTCGGGGGTGTGCACCGTGACGGTGAGGCGGCGGCCGATGCGGCTGGTGCCGTACTCGACGGCGGCCACCTCGCTCCAGGTCCACTCGCACGCCTGGTCGTCGAGCGCGTAGCGGACGCCGTCGCGGTCGAGGGTCACGGAGCCGCGCCGGTCGGCGGCGGTGAAGACGGCCTCGGCGCGGAAGTCCTCGTCCTCTTCGCCGGAGGTGTCCTCGGCGGCGGGGCCGTCGGCGGTGGCGGGGGCCGGATCGTCCGCGGAGGCGGGGGCCGGGGCCTCGTCGTCGGTCGCGGCTTCGGCGGGGGTGGCGCCCCCCGGCTCGGCCTCGGCGTCAGCCTCCGTACCCGTTTCGGCTTCGGCCTCGGCCTTGCCGGGTTCGGGTTCCGCGTCGGAGGCGGGGGCGGCGTCGGCGGGCTCGGCCGCGGGCGCGTCGGCGTCCGCGTCGGGGCCCGTCCCGGCGGCCGCTTCCGGCTCCGTACCGGGCGCGTCCGTCCCCGTACGAGGACTCGGCACCGTGAGGCCGGGGATCAACGCCGGATCGGCGGCGGCGCCGATGGGCGGAAGGTTCGCTTCACTCTGCTTCTGCTCCACGGGGCGCAGTATGACGGACGCGCCTGTGGAACGCAGGTTCGGGTGCGCGGGACACACAGATCCCACCACGCACGGGCACCGCGAAGGCCCCACCTGTGGACAACTCGGCTGCTCCTGAGAATCCGCTCACTCGATGGGGTGAGGGGATGTGCGGGATCGCTGAGGTTGTCCACAGATTGGGGCGGGTGGGGCCGGGAGGGGGTTCGCGGCTGGAAGACTTGAACGCGTGGAGGTGGCCCCCCCTTGGGAGGGCGGGTCATGCCCCGGGGACGGGTGCGGGGGGCGGGTG
>NZ_JAAGLR010000188.1 GCF_010548245.1 Streptomyces sp. SID11385 | reverse complement strand
GGGCTCGGCGAGGGCCCCGGCGCGGTGGTGCGGCTGGGCGCGGCGGTGGTGGCGGGAGCGGCGGGCGCGGCGCTGCTCCTTCGGCACTGTGTGCGGCGCTTCGGCGGGGTGACGGGGGACGTCTTCGGCGGCATCGAGGAGACGGCGGCGACGGCGGCGCTGGTGGTCCTGGCGCTGGGGCGGTGAGCCGGGGGCGCCGAGCGGCGCGTGGGGCAAGGGACTTGACGGGGCGTGGAGCCGGCGTCCCGTACCGCCCCGCCGTGCCCCGCACTCCGTAGGCCCCGCCGCCATGGGCGAGAGCCGTCACGGAGCGTAGGCTCTGCCCCGGCGCCGGTCCCATCGGACCCCGCGCGCCGGGCCGTCACCCCTGCACGAGCACGCAGGCGCCTTCGCGCATCCGAGGCCCCGAGACACGAGAGAGAGATTTCACCACCGTGACTGCTCTGACACTCAGCACCGCCGCCGTTCCCGGCCTGCGGGCCGACGCGATCGTCGTCGGTGTGGTCAAGGACGACGAGGGCCCGCGGCTCGCCCCCGGCGCCGAGGCCGTCGACAAGGGCTACGACGGGAAGCTCGCCGACGTCCTGGAGACGCTGGGCGCCACCGGTGCGCCCGGTGAGCTGACCCGCCTCGCGGCGCCGAGCGGCTTCAAGGCGCCGCTCGTGATCGCCGTGGGCCTCGGCGCCGAGGAGGACGAGGGCGGTTTCGGCACGGAGACCCTGCGCCGCGCCGCCGGTGTCGTCGCCCGTTCCCTGGCCGGCAAGGCCAAGGCCGTCTACGCGCTGCCCGTCGGCGACGCGGACGACGTCGCCGCGATCGGCGAGGGCGCGCTGCTCGGCGCGTACGCCTTCACCGCGTACAAGGACGACGAGGGCGTCAAGGCCCCGCTCGCCGAGGTGGTCCTCGTCGGCGCGAAGCCGCGCGACAAGGGGCACAAGGCCGCCGCCGAGCGCGCGCAGGTCCTCACCGACGAGCTGAACCGCGCCCGCGACCTCGTCAACACCCCCGCGAACGACCTCTACCCGGAGTCCTTCGCCGCGCTCGTCCAGGGCCTCGCCAAGGACTACGGCGTCAAGGTCACCGTGCTCGACGAGAAGGCGCTCACCAAGGGCGGCTTCGGCGGCATCATGGGCGTCGGCCAGGGCTCGCAGCGCCCGCCGCGGCTGGTCAAGGTCGAGTACAAGGGCGCGCGCGCCAAGGCCGCGCTCGCGTTCGTCGGCAAGGGCATCACGTACGACTCGGGCGGCATCTCGCTCAAGCCGGCCGGGCACAACGAGACGATGAAGTGCGACATGGGCGGCGCCGCCGCGGTGCTCGCCTCCGTCCTCACCGCCGCGAAGCTCAAGCTGCCCGCGCACGTCACCGGCTGGCTCGCGCTCGCCGAGAACATGCCCTCGGGTTCGGCGACGCGCCCGGGCGACGTGCTGCGCATGTACGGCGGCAAGACCGTCGAGGTGCTCAACACGGACGCCGAGGGCCGCCTGGTGATGGCCGACGCGATCGCGAAGGCGAGCGAGGACGCGCCCGACGTGATCGTGGACGTCGCGACGCTGACCGGCGCGATGATGGTCGCGCTGGGCAACGAGATGTTCGGCGTCATGGCGAACGACGACGACTTCCGCGCGACGCTGCACGAGCTGTCGGAGTCGGCGGGCGAGCCGTCCTGGGAGATGCCGCTGCCGAAGTCGCTCCTCAAGGGCCTCGACTCGTCCGTCGCCGACCTCGCCAACGTGGGCGGCCGGATGGGCGGCGGGCTGACCGCCGGGCTCTTCCTCCAGGAGTTCGTGGGCGAGGGCATCCGCTGGGCGCACCTCGACATCGCGGGCCCGGCCTTCAACGAGGGCGCCCCGTACGGCTACACCCCGAAGGGCGGCACGGGCAGCGCGGTGCGCACCCTGGTGCGGCTCATCGAGGCGGCCGGCGAGGGCGAGCTGGGCTGAGGCTCCGCACGCGTACGACGGTGAGACGGCCGGTGTCCCCCGCGGGGGGGGCGCCGGCCGTTCCCGTAGGCGCGTCCGCCGCGGGTCGCCCCGCGTCCGTGCCGCTTCCGCCGCTCGTCCGCCAAGAGCGGGCAAAGAACTCCAGGGAATGACAAAGCGGGCCATTTCGTTGACGCGGGCGACGAAGTGGGACCGCTGTCCCGCGTGTCGCTCGTCTCACACCCCGGGGGCGCGTCCTTTCGCCCCCTGGTAGGTGCGAAGATGGGTGATTGGCAGGACAGGGCCCCACCCGAGGGCCGAAGTAACGAGCGGCCGACGACCGCCGCCGACCGGTCACTCGCGACCGGAGCACGGCGCACATGCATGGAGGACGTGACGTGGCGAACGACGCCAGCACCGTTTTCGACCTAGTGATCCTCGGCGGTGGTAGCGGCGGTTACGCCGCGGCGCTGCGTGGGGCGCAGCTTGGTCTGGACGTCGCCCTGATCGAGAAGGGCAAGGTCGGCGGTACCTGCCTGCACAACGGCTGCATCCCCACCAAGGCGCTGCTGCACGCCGGTGAGATCGCCGACCAGGCTCGCGAGAGCGAGCAGTTCGGTGTGAAGGCCACCTTCGAGGGCATCGACATCGAGGCCGTCCACAAGTACAAGGACGAGGTCATCTCGGGCCTGTACAAGGGTCTCCAGGGCCTGATCGCCTCGCGCAAGGTGACCTACATCGAGGGCGAGGGGCGCCTGTCGTCCCCGACCTCCGTCGACGTCAACGGCCAGCGCGTACAGGGCCGCCACGTCCTGCTCGCGACCGGCTCCGTGCCGAAGTCGCTGCCGGGCCTGGAGATCGACGGCAACCGGATCATCTCCTCGGACCACGCGCTCAAGCTCGACCGCGTCCCGAAGTCCGCGATCATCCTGGGCGGCGGCGTCATCGGCGTCGAGTTCGCCTCGGCGTGGAAGTCCTTCGGCACCGACGTCACGATCATCGAGGGCCTCAAGCACCTCGTCCCGGTCGAGGACGAGAACAGCTCGAAGCTCCTGGAGCGCGCGTTCCGCAAGCGCGGCATCAAGTTCAACCTGGGCACGTTCTTCCAGGGCGCCGAGTACACGCAGGACGGCGTCAAGGTGACGCTGGCCGACGGCAAGACCTTCGAGGCGGAGGTGCTGCTCGTCGCGATCGGCCGCGGCCCGGTCTCGCAGGGGCTCGGTTACGAGGAGCAGGGCGTCGCGATGGACCGCGGCTACGTCCTCGTCGACGAGTACATGCGCACCAATGTGCCGACGATCTCGGCCGTGGGCGACCTCGTCCCGACCCTCCAGCTCGCGCACGTCGGCTTCGCCGAGGGCATCCTCGTCGCCGAGCGCCTCGCGGGCCTCGCGAGCGTGCCGGTCGACTACGACGGTGTCCCGCGCGTCACGTACTGCCACCCCGAGGTCGCCTCGGTGGGGATCACCGAGGCCAAGGCCAAGGAGATCTACGGCGCGGACAAGGTCGTCGCCCTCAAGTACAACCTGGCGGGCAACGGCAAGAGCAAGATCCTGAAGACGGCGGGCGAGATCAAGCTCGTCCAGGTCAAGGACGGGGCCGTCGTCGGCGTGCACATGGTCGGCGACCGCATGGGCGAGCAGGTCGGCGAAGCCCAGCTGATCTACAACTGGGAGGCGCTGCCCGCCGAGGTGGCGCAGCTCATCCACGCGCACCCCACGCAGAGCGAGGCGCTCGGCGAGGCCCACCTGGCGCTCGCGGGCAAGCCCCTGCACTCGCACGACTGACATCCCTCGGGCATCACGGACTTTTTTCCACTTTCGTAAGGAGCAACTGGAACCATGCCGGTTTCCGTCACCCTTCCGGCGCTCGGCGAGAGCGTCACCGAGGGCACTGTCACCCGTTGGCTCAAGGCCGAGGGCGAGCGCGTCGAGGCCGACGAGCCGCTGCTGGAGGTGTCGACCGACAAGGTCGACACCGAGATCCCCTCGCCCGCCGCGGGCATCCTCTCCTCGATCAAGGTCGCCGAGGACGAGACCGTCGAGGTGGGCGCCGAGCTGGCGCTCATCGACGACGGCTCCGGCGCCCCGGCCGAGGCCCCCGCGCAGGAGGCCGCCCCGGCCGCCGAGCCGCAGCAGCCCGCCCAGGCCGCGC
>NZ_JAAGLR010000148.1 GCF_010548245.1 Streptomyces sp. SID11385 | reverse complement strand
CGGCCGCTTCGGCGTCGGCTTCGCCGCGGTCCTCGCCGTGAGCGACGAGCCCGCCGTGCTCGGCCGCACCGGCGGCGTGCGCTGGTCGCTCGCCGAGGCCCGCGAGGCCGTCGCCGCGCTCGGCTTGCCCGCGCTCGACGAGGAGGTACGGCGCCGCGAGGGCCACGTACCGCTGCTGCGCCTCCCCTTCGCCGCCGAGGGCTCCGCGCCCGAGGGCTACGACACCGTCGTCGTCCTGCCGCTGCGCGACGCCGTCGCCGAGGACCTGATCGAACGCCTCCTCGCGGGCATCGACGACGCCCTTCTGCTCTCCCTGCCCGGGCTCGCCGAGATCGTCGTCGAGACCCCCGAGGGGACCCGCGTGCTGCGCCGCCGCGCCGAGGAGCCGTACACCGTCATCGAGGACGACGGCGCCGTACGCCGCTGGCGCACCGTCAGCCACGGCGGCGCCCTCGACACCGCGCTCCTCGCGGGCCGCCCCGTCGAGGAACGCCTGCGCCCCTGGTGGGCGGTGACCTGGGCGGTCCCCGTCGACGCCGAGGGCGCGCCCGAGGCGCCCCGCACCGTGCCCGTCGTGCACGCCCCGACGCCCAGCGAGGAACCGCTCGGGGTGCCCGCGCTGCTCATCGCGACGCTCCCGCTCGACACGAGCCGCCGCCACGTCGCCCCGGGCCCGCTCACCGACTTCCTCGTCGCGCGCGCCGCCGAGGCGTACGCGGAACTCCTCGCCGACTGGCGCCCCGTCACCCCGGCCCTCCTCGACCTCGTCCCCGGGCCGCTCGGGCGCGCCGCGCTGGACGGCGCGGTGCGCGCGGCGATCCTCGCGCTGCTGCCCCGTACCGCCTTCCTCGCGCCCGCCGTGCCGCACGAGGGCGAGGAGCCGGGCAGCTTCACCGCGCTGCGGCCCGTCGAGGCCGAGGTCGTCTCGGGCGCGGGCCGCGAGACCGTCGACGTCCTCGCCGAGGTCCTGCCGAGCCTGCTCCCGGCCGGTCTGGAGAGCCATCCCGCGCTGCGCACACTCGACATCGCGCGCGTCCCGCTCACCGAGGCCGTCGACCGCCTCGCGGGCCTGGAGCGCGCCCCCGGCTGGTGGTACCGCCTCTACGACTCGCTCGCGGGCGTCGACCCCGACCGCCTCACCGGGCTCCCGGTCCCGCTCGCCTCGGGCCGTACCGCCCTTGGCCCCCGCCACATCCTCCTGCCGCTCCCGGACGGCGGCCCCGCCGCCGACGTCCTCGCCCGGCTCGGCCTCAAGGTCGCCCACCCCGAGGCCGCGCACCCGCTCCTCGAAAAGCTCGGCGCGCTCCCCGCGACCCCGCGCGCCGTCCTCACGACGCCGCAGGTGCGCGCCGCCGTCGCCGCCTCGCTCGACGAGGAGCCCTGGGACGGCGGCCTGGAGACCGAGGGGCTGCCGGACCCCGAGGAACTGGCCGAACTCGTCCTCGGACTCGTCCGCGACGCCCGTATCGAAGCGGGTGACGAGCCCTGGCTCGGCGCGCTCGCGCTCCCCGACGAGGACGGCGAACTCGCCCCCGCCTGCGAACTCGTCCTCCCCGGCGGCGCCTTCGCCGCCGTCATGCGCGAGGACGCGCTCGCCGCCGTCGACGCCGACCTCGCCGCGCGCTGGGGCGAGAAGCCCCTCGCCGCCTGCGGCGTGCTCGGCACCTTCGCGCTCGTCCGCGCCCACGACACCGTCCTCGACCCGGACGAGCTGGAGCCCCGCGAGGGCGACTGGCCCGAGCCGGACGACGCCGGGCTGCTCGACGCCGTCGACGTGTGGTGCGAGGACGTCCTCGACCGCTTCCCCGACACGCCCGTGCCGCCCGTCGCGACGGAACTCCTCGCCGTCCGCGACCTCGACCTCGTCGCCGAGGACCGCTGGCCCGAAGCCCTCGCCCTCCTCGCCCGCCCGCCCTTCCGCGAAGCCCTCACCGCCCCCGTCCGCGTCCTGCTCCCCGACGGCACGACCGAATCCGTCCGCTCCTACACCGCCTGGTGGCTGCGCGGCCACCCCGTCCTCGGCGGACGCCGCCCCGCCGGGCTCCTCGCCGCGGGAGGCGACCCGCTCCTCGCCGGGCTCTACGAGGAGGCCGACGCGAGCGGCTTCGAGGACGCCGAGGTGCTGCGCGCCCTCGGCGTGCGGACGACCGCGACGGCCCTGCTCGACGAGCCCGGCGGCGCCGCCGAACTCCTCGACCGCCTCGCCGACCCGTCCCGCGAGGTCACAGCCGCCCAGCTCCACGGCCTCTACTCGGCGCTCGCGACGCTCGACCCCGAGAACGTCACGCTCCCCGAGGACCTGCGCGCCGTCCCCGCCGCGCCCGGCGCGTCCCCGTACGTCGTCGACGCGACCGAGGCGTACGTCGTCGACGTCCCCGACCTGCTCCCGCTCGCCGGGGACCGGCCGCTCCTGCCCGTACGGCCCGCTCTCGCGGCGGCGCTCGCCGAACTCCTCCAGGTCGGCAGGCTCAGCGAGGCCGTCCCCGCGGGCGTCGAGGGCGAGGGCACGGTGCACGACGTGCCCGCGGCCGTCCGCACGCTCCTCGGCCCGCGCACGCCCGCCACGTACACCGAGTACGAGGAGCTGACCGCGGGCGGCGTCGAGGTCGACTGGCGGCACACGCCCGACGGCACCGTGCACGCCGCGACCGTCGAAGGCGTCGCGGCGGGCCTCGCCTGGGCGGCGGGGCAGTGGCCGCGGCGCTTCGAGGTCGCGGCCCTCCTGGAGGACGACTCGCGGACGGCGGAGCTGGCGCGGGACCGCTGGTTCGACTGACCGCGCGGCGGGCGCGCCCTTGTTGCCGGAACGGCAACGCAGTTTGGCGCGCGCCCGCCCCCGCCCGCACCCTGGCAGCTCACCCCGTGGTCGCACGGGTCTGTGCGAGAGAGGCAGGTACGGGCATGAGCGGGCACCCCCAGCACACGGTCGGCGAGGACTTCGGCGACGGGCGCGCCTTCTGGGAGGGGCGGTACGCGGAGAGCGACCGCATCTGGAGCGGCGAGCCCAACGCGGCGCTCGTCCGCGAGGTCTCCGGCCTGACGCCGGGCCGCGCCCTCGACCTCGGCTGCGGCGAGGGCGCCGACGCCGTGTGGCTCGCGCGGCGCGGCTGGACCGTCACGGGCACCGACATCGCCGAGACCGCCCTGGTCCGCGCCCGTGCGCACGCCGCCGATGCGGGCGTCGCCGACCGTACGCACTTCGAGCAGCACGTCCTCGGCACGAGCTTCCCCGAGGGCAGCTACGACCTCGTCACCGCGTCCTTCCTGCACTCGCCCGACGCCTCCTTCCCGCGCGAGGCGATCCTGCGCCGCGCCGCCGAGGCCGTCGCCCCCGGCGGCACGCTCCTCGTGATCGGGCACGCCGGGCTCGCGCCCTGGGAGTCGTACGAGGAGGGCGACCCGCACCTCGCCCTCCACCTGCCCTCGGCGCAGGAGGTCCTGGAGAGCCTGCGGCTTCCCGAGGGCGAGTGGGACGTCCTGACCGCCGCCGAGCACGACCGTGTGCAGCACGCCCCGGACGGCGAGGCCCACCACCGCAGGGACAACGCGCTGAAGGTCCGCAGGCACGCGGGCTGAACCCTCGGCGACGAGGGGGTCATGTGACTCCCCTGTGAAACTAATGTGATCGGAAAGTCTGATCGGCGAGGGCAACCGGGATGCCTCCCGGCCTGTCTCCTCGTACGAGCCATGAGGCTCCTCGATCACATGTGCCCCGCGCCCCCGCGCGTCCGGCGCGCCGCGTCCCGTACGCGCGCCGCCGGACCCGGCGCGGCGCGGGCACCTTCTCCCTCAGGGGAAACACATGCGCATGCGTGCCACCGCGGCCGTCGCCGCGCTCGCGGGCTCCCTCGCCCTCGGCGCCCTCGCCGCCCCCGCCGCCCAGGCGGCGACGAAGCCCCCGGCGCTCGACCTGAGCTTCGGCAAGGCGACCGTGAACGGCGGCAAGCCCGTCGTCGTGTCCACGGGAACGGCCAAGACCACCGTGAAGGTCACCTTCACCGCCAAGCACGGCAAGAAGGTCGACGTCTTCGACGGCAGCGTCGACATGGTCGTCGGCCTCTACCGGGGCACCGACGTCGACCACGCCGCGCGGAACTTCTGGAGCGGCGGCATCTCC
The DNA here is from genome assembly GCF_010548245.1 of Streptomyces sp. SID11385. Lineage (GTDB taxonomy): Bacteria > Actinomycetota > Actinomycetes > Streptomycetales > Streptomycetaceae > Streptomyces. The sequence continues at coordinate 5,390 of NZ_JAAGLR010000148.1, read as the reverse complement.
TGCGCCGAGCCGAGCGCGACCTCGCTCTCCTGCACGACGAAGATCACCGTCCCCGCCTCGAAGCTCTCCAACGCGGACGCGGGCGCCTCCTGGAAGGTCTTCCTCGGCGGCATCGCCTGGAACGGCCAGAACCCCGACAAGGCCGACGACTCGAAGATCAGCACCGTCGAGCAGCAGAAGGCCGCGACCGCCTCGCTCCAGCGCGCCTCCAAGCTCACCGTCAACGCCTCGCCCGAGCCGGTGAAGAAGGGCAAGACCGTCACCGTCACGGGCGCCCTGACCCGCGCCAACTGGGACACCGACAAGTACGCGGGCTACACCAAGCAGTCCGTGAAGCTCCAGTTCAAGAAGAAGGGGTCGAGCACCTACACGACCCTCAAGACCGTCAAGACGGACAGCAAGGGCAACCTGAAGACCACCACGAAGGCCACGGCGGACGGCTACTTCCGCTACTCCTTCGCGGGGACCTCCACGACCCCGGCCGTCTCCGCCGGGGGCGACTACGTCGACGTGAAGTGACCGACATGAGGTGAGTGCCGCACCGCGCTCACGGAGGGCCCCGTACCGGCGTACGGGGCCCTCCCCCGTACCGGCTACTTCTCGTCGGCCCGCGTCGCCCCGCCCCTCCGCGCCAGCCTCCGTGCCCGCGCCGGGGTCTGCGCCGCCGGCTCGCTCGGGAAGCGGCGCCCCGCCCAGCGCCACACGAACTCCAGGACCACCGAGGCGATCACCGCGATCAGCACGCCCGTCCACGGCATCGTCGTCCCGACGAGCTTGAGCGCGAAGAAGTCCTGCAGCCACGGCACCGTGAGGACGAGCAGGAAGCCGAAGCCCATCACCGCGACGAGCAGCACCCGCCACCACGTGTACGGGCGGGCGACGATCGCGAGGACCCACAGCGAGATGAGGAAGAGCGTCAGCGTCGCCACGCTCGTCTCCGCGTCGAGCGCCCCGTGCCCCGAGTAGTGCGCGCGGGCGATGAGGTACGCGACGAACGTCGCCGCGCCCGCGACGATCCCGCAGGGAACCGCGTACCGCATGACGCGCCGCACGAAGTGCGGGCGGGCCCGCTCCTTGTTCGGCGCGAGCGCGAGGAAGAAGGCCGGGACCCCGATCGTCAGCGTCGAAAGCAGCGTCAGGTGCCGGGGCAGGAACGGGTACTCGACCTGCGAGCAGACCACGAGGATCGCGAGCAGCACCGAGTAGACCGTCTTGATGAGGAAGAGCGTCGCGACCCGCGTGATGTTGCCGATGACGCGGCGGCCCTCGGCGACGACCGAGGGCAGCGTCGCGAAGCTGTTGTTGAGCAGCACGATCTGCGCGACCGCGCGCGTCGCCTCCGAGCCCGAGCCCATCGAGACGCCGATCTCCGCGTCCTTGAGCGCGAGGACGTCGTTGACGCCGTCGCCGGTCATCGCGACCGTGTGCCCGCGCGCCTGGAGCGCGCCGACCATCTCCCGCTTCTGCTGCGGCGTCACCCGCCCGAAGACGGTGTGCTCCTCGATCGCCGAGGCCAGCTCCGCCGGGTCCTTCGGCAGCTCGCGCGCGTCCACCGCGCTCTCCGCCCCCGGCAGCCCGAGCTTCGCCGCGACCGCGCCGACCGCGACCGCGTTGTCCCCCGAGATGACCTTCGCCGCGACGTGCTGCTCCTCGAAGTACCTCAGCGTCTCGGCCGCGTCCGGGCGCAGCCGCTGTTCGAGGACGACGAGCGCGGCGGGATCGGCGTCCCCCGCCGCGTCCGGCGCGTCGAGCGCCGCGCCCTCGCGCGCCTTCGCGAGCAGCAGCACCCGCAGGCCCTGCCGGTTCAGCTCCTCGGTCTCCGCGAGCGCCGGGTGTCCCGCGGGCAGCAGCACGTCGGGGGCGCCGAGCAGCCAGCCGCCCTGCCCGGCGAACACGGCGCCCGAGTACTTGCGCGCCGAGGAGAACGGCTGCGCCTGCTCGACCCGCCAGCCGCTCGTGTCGGGGTAGGCGTCGATGACGGCCTGGAGGCTCGCGTTGGGCCGCGGGTCGGAGGCGCCGAGGGCGCCGAGCACGGTCGCGGCCCGCTCCTCGTCGTACGGGCCGAGCGGCGCGAGCCGGGAGACGTCCATGCCGCCCTCGGTGAGCGTCCCCGTCTTGTCGAGGCACACCGTGTCGACGCGCGCGAGCCCCTCGATCGCCGGCAGCTCCTGCACCAGGCACTGCCGCCGCGCGAGCCGGATCACACCGATCGCGAAGGCGACGGACGTGAGCAGCACGAGGCCCTCGGGGACCATCGGCACGATGCCGCCGACCGTACGGGCCACGGCGTCCTTGAAGCTGTGCTCCTCGACGACGAGCTGGCTGATCACGAGGCCGATCGCCGTCGGCACCATGGCCCACGTGACGTACTTGAGGATGGTCGAGATACCGGAGCGCAGCTCGGAGCTGACGAGGGTGAACCGCGAGGCCTCCTCGGCGAGCCGCGCCGCGTACGCCTCGCGCCCCACCTTCGTCGCGGTGAAGGCGCCGCCGCCCGCGACGACGAAGCTTCCCGACATCACCGGGTCGCCCGGCTGCTTGACGACCGGGTCGGCCTCACCCGTGAGCAGCGACTCGTCGATCTCCAGGCTCTCGGCCTCCGCGACCTCGCCGTCCACCGGGATCTTGTCCCCGGGGCCGATCTCGATGAGATCGCCGAGCACCAGCTCGCTCGACGAGACCTCCGCCGCCCGCCCGTCCCTGCGCACGGTCGGCTTCGCCTCGCTGATCACGGCGAGCGAGTCGAGCGTCCGCTTGGCACGCCACTCCTGGAAGACGCCGATCGCGGTGTTGGCGACGATCACGTACCCGAAGAGGCTGTCCTGGAAGGGCGCCACGGCGAGCATGACCAGCCACAGCACCCCGATGATCGCGTTGAAGCGCGTGAAGACGTTCGCCCGCACGATCTCCGTGAGCGACCGCGAACTGCGCACCGGAACGTCGTTGACCTCCCCCCGTGCCACCCGCTCCGCGACCTCGGCAGCACTCAGCCCGGCGGCGGCCCCCGCCCCGCCCCCGGTCCCGCCGCCGGCCCCCGCACCGGCCTTCCGCCCATCCGTCATGGAACCGACCGTATGCGCTGATCAGGTCCCGCACCTGTCGAGAACGGGTGCGAATGTGCCGGGCGGGCAAGAATCCGTCTTCAGGGGGAGGACGCGGCCGAGCCCTCGTCCCCCACGAGTCGTCAGGGTCGTCCCCCTGAAGTCGTCAGGGTCATCCTCGGGGAGGACGCGCGCGTCCCGCGGCGGGGGCCCGGCGGGACGCGCGCCCCGCCCGGCGCCGCCTCACATCGGCGCCGCCTCACATTGGCGCCGCCTCACATCGATGTCGTGAAACCGCCGTCCACCACGAGCGAGGACCCGTTCGCGTACGTGGACAGGTCGCTTGCGAGGAAGACGGCCGCGTCCGCGATCTCCCGCGGTCGCGCGAGCCGCTCCATCGGGATCGAGCCGCCGCCGCTGAACGCCGCGAGGTCGGTGCGGATCATCTCGGTGTCCACGAGCCCCGGGTGAATCGCGTTGACCCGGATGCCCTTCGCCCCGTACGCGTCGGCGAACGAGTACGTGAGCAGCCGGATCGCGCCCTTGCTCGCGCTGTACAGCGGCGTCGCACGAGAGCCCTGGATGCCGCCGATCGAGGACAGGTTGATGAGCGAGCCGCCGACGCCGCGCGCCGTCCAGTCGCGCACCGCCTCCTGCGAGCCGATCCAGGCGCCCTTCACGTTGATGTTCATCATGAGGTCGAACACGGCGTCCTCGGTCGCGAGCGGGTCCTCCTCGAACCGTGTGATGCCCGCGTTGTTGACGAACACGTCGAGCCCGCCGAACTCGCCCGCGGCGGCCACCGCGGCGCGCACCTGGGCGCGGTCCGTGACATCGGTCGGTACGAACACCGCCCGCGCGCCCTGCTCCTCGACCAGCTCCACCGTGGTCGCCCCGCCCTCGCGCGGCGTCTCGCGCACGTCCGCGACCACGATCGCCTTCGCGCCCTCCTCCGCGAAGCGGAGCGCCATGGCGCGCCCGTTGCCGCTCGCGGCGCCGGTGATGACGACGACCTTGTCCTTCAGCAGTTCCGGCATGATTCCTCCAGGTCTCGCGTCCGTGCGGTCCGCCCGCACCGGCCGCCGCGCGGTTCCCCCGCGCCCGGCCTCGCCCCCCAGCCTGCTCGGCCGCGAGCCGCCCCGCCTGCCCCACAGCGCACAGCCCGTGGCCGGGGAGCGCACGCCATTCTCGTCCGGCTCATACGCCCCGGAGCCGCGCCCCCGCCCGGTACTCGCTCGGCGTGACCCCGTGCTCCGCCTTGAACGCACGCGTGAAGTGCGAACTGTCCGTGAAGCCCCGGCGCAGCGCGATCGCCGTCACCGTGAGCCCGCGCAGGAGCGGGTCGGCGAGATCGTCGCGGGCCGCCTCCAGGCGCCGCGCCCGCAGCCACGCCGAGACCGTCGTCCCCGTGTCGTGGAAGAGGCTGTGCAACTGCCGCGTCGACATGTGCGCTCCCGCCGCGATCTCCTCGGGCCCGAGCCCGGCCTCGCCGAGGTGGGCGCGCATCCACTCCTCGGCCTCCGCCCGCAGCCGCGCCCTGCGCGCCCGGCGCGGATCGGCGGCCTCGGTACCGAGCCGGGTCCGCAGCAGCGCCCCGACCAGCTCCGCCGTGCCCCGCGCGAGCCGCCCGCCCGCCTCGCCCCGGTAGGCGTCGAGGTGCCGCGCGGTCTCGGACAGGTGGGGCAGCACGATCCGCGCGAGCGCGTCGTGCGGGGTGACGGCGGTCGCCGCGAGCTGCGCCAGCTCGGGCTCCCCGAGGTCCACGGCGGTACGCGGCAGCAGGAGGATCAGCGAGCGGAACGCGCCCTCGCCGAGCAGCCGGTACGGGCGGGCGGTGTCCACGAGGGAGAGCGCGCCCGGCTCCAGGGTCGCCTCGCGGTTCCCCTGCCGGACCACGGTCGCGCCGCCGAGCTGGAAGAACACCTTGACGGCCCCCGCGTGCTCGCGCGCGCCGCCGGGCAGGTAGCGGATCTCGTGCGCGGGCGCGTCCACGAGCGACACGAGCAGCCCGTGGTGGTCGTACGCCTCGATCCGACGCGTCGAAGCCGCTCCGCGCCCCGACCTCCACGTCCACCGGCAGGAAGGTCCGCGAGACGGCGGCCCCGAAGGTCCTGGCGTCATGGAGCCGGTGGGTGCCGGGGGAAGCCGCCGTGGTGCTGCTCACTGCCGTGTCTCTTCCTGATCCGACCGCCCCCGCTCATCTCAACGTAACACCGCACAATCCGACGAAATGGTGATCGAGGGGCGGAATCCGGCCGAGGTCGGAGGGGGCCGGACGTTCTCGGCGCGGGCTGGGCGGAGCCGCGCGTTCCCGGCGCGGGCTGGGCGGAGCGGCCCCGCCCCCGGCGC
>NZ_JAAGLR010000113.1 GCF_010548245.1 Streptomyces sp. SID11385 | reverse complement strand
CGGCCTCGTCGGGGCCGCCGCTCGCGCTGCCGAGCGTCGAGGCCCAGACGACGGCCTCGGCCCCCGAGAGCCGCAGCTCCTCGGCGGCCTCCCCGGCGAGCGCCTCGCCCGGCCACCCCGCCTCGCCGCCGCGCGCCGGGACGTGCACGAGCGGCAGCCGGATGTCGCTCGCGAGCGTCTGCTCGATACGCGGGTAGTCGTCCTCCGCCGCGTGGCCGGGATAGAGAAAGCCGAGTGCGGTCACGTCACTGCTCCCTTGGGTACGGGTACGGTCCCCGCCCCCCAAAGGGGCACGGGGCCTTCGCCTTGCCTGTGTGCGTCTGCCCGCTCACCGCCCGCCACACCTGCCCGTACCGGACTTTTCCGGCCTCGCCTCCAGGGTCGCGCGGACCGGGGCGGCACGCACGGCGAGCACGCGACGGGCGCGCGGTGCGTGCGCCACGCCCCCGCCGCGCACGCACCGCGTGCACACAGCGAGAGGAAGATCCGCAAATCTCCCTTGTATGACAACAGGAAGGTCACCCTCAGGCCACCATCGCATCACAGCCGCCAGGGCATCCGCATAGTTCTGGCCGCTCGGGAAGGCGACCCCCTCGTATCCATGCGCTGTATCCATGCGCTGTACGACGCGGAGGTAACACACCATGGCCGAGTTCCCTCATCTGTCCCGCCGGGGCTTCCTGACCCGCACGGCGGCGGTCGGAGGCGCACTGACGGTGTCCGGTTTCCTCGCCGCGTGCAGCAAGACGGACTCGGGCGGCTCGGGGGGCGAAACGGGCCTCGCCAAGCTGAAGAAGCAGGGATACGTGAAGGTCGCGTACGCCAACGAGGCCCCGTACGGGTACAAGGAGGACGGCAAGCTCAAGGGCGAGGCCCCGACGCTGCACGCCGCGATCTTCAAGGCGCTCGGCGTGCCCGAACTGCGGCCCACGTTCACGGAGTTCGACGGGCTGATTCCCGGTCTCCAGGCCGGTAAGTACGACGTGATCAGCGCGGGCATGGCGATCACCCCGGAGCGCTGCGAGAACGCCCTGTTCTCCGAGCCGGAGTTCATCTCGCCGACCGCGATGCTCGTCAAGAAGGGCAACCCGAAGAAGCTCACCGACCTCGCGTCCGCGAAGGCGTCCGGGGCGACGCTCGGCGTCATGTCCGGTGCGGTGGAGAAGAGTTACGTGGAGGGCGCGGGCATCTCGGGCGGCAAGATCAAGTCGCTCCAGAAGCAGCAGGACGGCGCCGACGCGGTCAAGACGGGCCGCGTGGACGCTTTCGTGCTCACCGGGATCTCGCTGCGCTGGCTCGTCAAGAACAACCCCGGCCTGGAGGTCGTCGCGCCCTTCGTGCCCGAACTCGACGGCAAGAAGCAGTACTCGCCGGGCGGCGCGGTCTTCCGCAAGGGCAGCGAGGAACTGCGCGACGCGTTCAACAAGGAGCTGAAGAAGATCACTTCGGACGAGGCGGAGTTCGTGCGGCTGCTCAAGCCCTACGGCTTCGGCGCGAGCGAGGTCCCCCCGGCGAACCTGCGGACGGCGACGCTGTGCAAGGCGTGAGCTTCCCCGTACCGACCCCGCGCGCCGTCCCGGAACGGTGGCGTGCGGCCCGGACAAAGGCCCTGATCCATGGGTGACTTCTTCTCCCTCTTCTTCGACAGCCTCGACGACGTCGGCTCCGGTCTGTGGGTGACCGTGCAGGCGACCGTGCTCGGCGCGCTCGTCGCCTTCGCGCTCTCCTTCGTCTTCGGTTTCATGGCGAACAGCAGGCACCTGCTCGTGCGCGGTGTCTCGCGGGTCATCGTGGAGTTCTTCCGCGGGACCTCGCTCTACGTACAGGTCTTCTGGCTCTTCTACGCGCTGCCGCTGCTCACCGGCTACGAGATCGATCCGCTCTTCTGCGGCGTCGTCGCCTTCGGCATCAACTACGGGGCGTACGGCTCCGAAGTGGTGCGCGGGGCGCTCAACGCCGTGCCGCGCGCGCAGTTCGAGGCGGCCGTGGCACTCAACTTCTCGCCCGCGCAGCGGATGCGGAAGGTGATCCTGCCGCAGGCGTGGGTGCAGATGATCCCCTCGTTCACCTCGCTGCTCATCATGCTGCTCAAGGCGACGCCGCTGCTCTGGCTCATCACGGCCGTGGACATCACGGCGGTCGTGCAGCAGATGCGTGACCGCACGGGGGCCACCGCGCCCGCCTATCTCACGCTCCTCGTCATCTACTTCGTCCTCGCCTACCTGCTCACGCTCGGCATGAACGCGCTGGAGCGCGCCGCGAAGAAGCGGCTCGGGCAGCACGAGGGCGCGCGCGGTGTGCTGCGCAGCCGCAGCGCGGCACCGGCTCTCGCGGACGGGAGTGCCAAGTGAACTACGAATGGAAATGGGACGCGGTCTCCGACTCGTTCCCGCTCCTGCTCGACGGCTTCTGGACGACGCTGCTCGCCACCGTGCTCGGCTCGCTCGTCGCCGCCGTGCTCGGCCTGCTCGTCGCGATGGCGAGCCGGGGGCCCGCGTGGGTGCGGCTGCCCGTGAAGGCGGTCACCGAGTTCATCCGCTCGACGCCGCTGCTGGTCCAACTCGTCGGCGTGTACACCTTCTTCGGCTCGGTGGACCCGCTCACGCTCGGCATCCTCGTGCTCGGCGTCCACTACGCCACGTACATGGGCGAGGCGTACCGCGCCGGGATCGACGCGGTGCCGAAGGGGCAGTGGGAGGCGGCCCGCGCGCTGTCGCTCTCGCCCGGGCGCACGTGGGGTGCCGTCGTGCTGCCGCAGGCGGTCCGCAACGTCCTCCCGGCGCTCGGCAACTACGCCATCGCCATGTTCAAGGAGACCCCGTACCTCGCCGTGATCACGGTGGGCGACATGGTCCTGCACGCCCGCGAGTACGGCTCCGAGCACTTCGCGTACGCGGAGGTCTTCACCCTCGCGGGACTGATCTTCCTGGTGGCGAGCTACCCGACGTCGCTGCTGATGAGAAAGCTGGAGAAACGCCTTGGCCACTGAACCCGCGCAGCCGACCCCCGCGGAGCCGACTCCCGCCCGGGCGGCCGGCGACAGCCCCGTACCGCCCGCCCGCGCCGAAACGGCGCCGCTCGAAAAGAAGGACACCGGGGCCGCCGAACTGATCCGTTTCGACAAGGTCGTCAAGCGCTTCGGCGACAACACCGTCCTCGACCACCTCGACTTCTCCGTCCGCAAGGGTGAGCACGTCACGCTCATCGGGCCCTCCGGTTCGGGCAAGACGACGATCCTGCGGCTCCTGATGACCCTGGAGCAGGTGAGCGAGGGCGTGGTGTGGGTGGACGGTGAGCCGCTGAGCCACGAGCGCAGGCCGGACGGCTCGCTCAAGCCCGCGTCCGAGAAGTACCAGCGCCAGTCGCGCAAGAAGATCGGCATGGTCTTCCAGCAGTTCAACCTCTTCCCGAACATGAACGTGCTGCGGAACATCACCGAGGCGCCCGTCTCGGCGCTCGGCGTCCCGAAGCCGGAGGCGGAGGCGCGCGCCCGCGAACTGCTGGACCTCGTGGGGCTCGGCGACAAGGCCGACGCGCACCCGACCCAGCTCTCCGGCGGGCAGCAGCAGCGCGTGGCGATCGCCCGCGCGCTCGCGATGAAGCCGGACATCCTGCTTCTGGACGAGGTCACCTCGGCGCTCGACCCGGAGCTGGTGGCGGGCGTGCTCGACGTCCTGCGGGACATCGCCCGTACGACCGACATCACGCTCCTGTGCGTGACCCACGAGATGAGCTTCGCGCGCGACATCTCCGACCGCGTCCTCATGTTCGACGCGGGCCGCATCGTCGAGTCGGGGCCGCCCTCGCAGATCTTCGGCGAGCCGAGGGAGGAGCGGACGCGGGAGTTCCTGCGGGCGGTGCTCTGATCCTCGCGGGGTCTCCTGACGGGGTCTCCTGACCGGATCTCCTGACCGGATCTCCTGACGGAATCTCCCGACGGGAGGGGGTTCGCGCCGCCCCCTCCCGTGCCAGGCCCCCAATCCCCCCAAGTACCACCCCCGCGCGCCCCCATCGCACTATCGTGGCGGCAGTCGGGATTCGACCGGCCCACCACGCCGCCGCAGGGGGACACCGTGCCTTCGACCTCCGTACCGCCAAGGACCCGCGCCCAGCAGTCGGTGCAGGACGCCCTGCGGGTGCTCGAAGCGCTCTCGCGCCGCGCGGGCGGTGCCCGTACCGCCGAGCTGTCCGCCGAGACGGGGCTGGACGCGGACCGGCTCGGCGCGCTCCTCGCGATGCTGTGCGGCCAGGGCTACGCGCGCCGGCTCGACGACGGCGGCTACGTGACGGGCGAGTCGCTCTCGCTGCTCGGCGGCTCCTCGCTCAACAGCGAGTTCGCGATCCGCAGCCACCTCCAGGGGCTCCTGGACCGGCTGCGCGAGGAGGTGAACGCCGCCGTGTACGTGGGCCGCTACGTGGACGGCGAGATCACCGTCACGGGCGTCGCCGACGCCCCCGAGACCCCGCGCGTCCACGAGTGGGTCGACTTCCGCTCGACGGGCCACGCGAGCGCGGTCGGCAAGGCGCTCCTCTCCCAGCTCGGCCCCGACGCCCGCCGCGAGCACCTCTCGCGCCACCGCCCGGCCCGCTTCACCGCCCGCACCATCACCGACACCCGCGCCCTCTTCAGCAGGCTGGAGGCGCAGACGCCCGTCGTGCCCGTGCTCGACGTGCAGGAGTACGCGGTCGGCACGGTGTGCGCGGCGGTCCCGATGAGCACGGGCCCCACGGTCGGCTGCCTCGCCGTCTCCCTGCCCGCGCGGCACGCCCACCGCCTGCACGCGGCGGCCGCGGCGCTGAGCAGGGGTTCGACCCCGGTCCTGCTCTCGCTGACGATCTGAGCCGCACGCCGGGGGTGGCGGCGCGGGGGCGTCCTGGGCGGTCACGCCGGGTGGTCGCACGGGTGGTCGGGAGCACCCCGAAACCTTGGGTATGATTTCCGAGTCAGCAGGCGCCGCTAGCTCAGTTGGTTAGAGCAGCTGACTCTTAATCAGCGGGTCCGGGGTTCGAGTCCCTGGCGGCGCACCGACAGAGAAGGCCCCCCGAGCAATCGGGGGGCCTTTCTCGTGCTCACGTCTCCCGCTCACGACTTCGCCGCGAGCGCCACCGTCAGGGCCCGCACCATCGCTCTCCGCTCCGAGGGATCGTCCCCCAGCAGTCCCCGCTCCGTGAGCCCCGTCACCGTGCGTTCCACCGCGTCCAGCAGGGCCACCTGCGGGGCCGGGGCGGTGTGCAGGACGCGGACGGTGTGGACCTTGAGGCCCACGGCCGCCGCGTCGGCGGCGACCCGTGCGGTGAGCGCCGTCTCGTCGCGTACCGCCCCGGCGGCGGACTCGACCGCGTCGCACAGGTAGTCCGCCGCGTTCTCGACCGCGAAGGCGGCGCGGGCGGGCGCGGCGACCTGCCAGACGACGAGCAGGGAGACCCGCTCGCCCTCGCCGGCCACGAAGGGCCCGCCGCGCCAGTGCCGCAGCGTGAGGTCCACCGGGACGCGGCGCGGCAGCGGGTCGGCCCACACGAGCCCCGTGCGCCGCACCGTCCCCCGGTAGCGTCCCGCGAGGGTGAGGACGTACGCGGTGCCGGGGCGG
>NZ_JAAGLR010000077.1 GCF_010548245.1 Streptomyces sp. SID11385 | reverse complement strand
CCGCGACCTCGCCCCTGCCGGGCGGGCGGCGCTCGACCGCGCGCAGCAGGATGCCGTCGGCCTCGATGACCTTGCTGGTCCCGGCGACGGCGGAGGCGGCGAGCGCGGGCGCGGCCGTCGCCGCGTCGGAGAGCACGGTGACGCTCGCGACGCCCTCGTCGAGCCCGGCGAGCACCGCCGCCTGGTCCAGCAGGTGCTCCAGCTGCTGGCCCAGGCGCCGGTTGTAGAGCCGGATGACGAGGCGCAGTCGCGGGTTGAGCCGCCGGGCACGCAGGGCGGCGTGGATGTTGACCTCGTCCTCCTCGTGGACGAGCGCGAGCGCCGTCGCGGTCGCGACCCCCGCGGCCGTGAGCGCCGCGTCGTCGAGCCGTACCGCCTCGACCACCTCCACTCCCCCGCCCCGGGTCGGCGCCGGCTCGTGCGCGGTCTCGGCCCCGCGTCCCCGTACGAACCCGAAGCGGTCGAAGAACGCGGAGGCGCGCCCCAGCGCCCGCCCCGAGAACGCCGCCCCCGTCGCGAGTCCCTCGGGCGCGGGCGGCTCGATGAGGGTGACCCGCTCCTGGTACACCTCGGCGAGTTCGGCGGCGATCCGGGGGGCGAGCGCGTCGTCCCCGGCCACCACCATGCCGGGCTCGGGCGCGGGCGCGGAGGAGGACTGGGGCGGGAAGGTGAGAGCGGGCACGGGGGACAGCCTGCCGTACGCACGCGAGTGACCCAAGAGGTGAGGGCCCCTCAGAGCCCTTGCTCCGGGGGTGGTGTGCGCCGTGGGGCCTCAGGCCCTGACGTCCACCAGAGTGCGGCCCCTGACCTGGCCCGCGAGGATGCGGGGCGCCAGGGGGATCACGTCGGCGAGCGGCACCGTGTCGGTGATGGTGTCGAGGTGGGCCGGGTCGAGTTCGGTGGCGAGTGCCGTCCAGGCGCGGCGGCGGGACTCCATCGGGGCGTACACCGAGTCGATGCCCTGGAGGCGGACGCCGCGCAGGATGAAGGGGGCCACCGAGCCGGGCAGGTCGAGTCCCTGGGCGAGGCCGCAGGCGGTGACGGTGCCGCCGTAGCGGGTCGCGGCGAGCACGTTGGCGAGGGTGTGGCTGCCGACGCTGTCGACTGCCGCCGCCCAGCGCTCGGAGGCGAGCGGCTTGCCCGGGGCGGAGAGCGTGGCACGGTCGATGAGGTCGGCGGCACCGAGCTCGCGCAGGTAGTCCCCGTGCTCGGGGCGGCCCGTCGAGGCGATGACGCGGTACCCGCGCGCGGCGAGCAGGCTGATCGCGACGGAGCCGACGCCACCGGCGGCGCCCGTGACGAGCACGTCGCCGTCGTCGGGCTCGACCCCCGCGTCCGCCAGCGCGAGGACGCTGAGCATCGCGGTGTACCCGGCCGTGCCGATCGCGGCGGCCTGGCGGGTGCTCAGCCCCTCGGGCAGGGGGACGAGTTCGTCCGCCCCGACGCGGGCCCGCTCGGCGAAACCGCCGTCCTTGCTCTCGCCCCGCCCGAAGCCGTTGAGGACGACCCGGTCGCCCGGCGCGAAGCGCGGGTCGGCGGAGTCCGTGACCGTCCCCGCGAGGTCGATGCCGGGGGTGAGCGGGAAGGTGCGCACGATGCCCTTGCCCGCGAGCGCCAGTCCGTCCTTGTAGTTGACCGTCGAGTACTCGATGTCGACGGTCACCTCGCCCGGCGGCAACCGCTCGTCCTCCAGGGTCTCGACGGCGGCGTGGCGGCCCTGCTCGTCCTCGGTGACACGGATGGCGCGGAACGACATGTGCGCTGCTCCTTGCTGGTCGCGGTACGGATGGTGCCTGTACGGGCCAGTCTGCTCCCCCGGGCGGCGCCGCCGCGCGCGGGGCGCCGCTCAGGGTTCGACGAGCCCCGCCCGTATCGCGTACCGCGTCAGTTCGAGCCGGTCCTTGAGGCCGAGTTTGTGGAGCGTGTTGGCGCGGTGGCGTTCGACGGTCTTGACGCTGATGACGAGGAGCGCGGCGATGTCCTTCGAGGAGTGCCCCTCGGCGACGAGCTTCAGGATCTCCTCCTCGCGCGGCGTGAGCGTGCTGCCCCCGGTGGGGTCCTCTCCTCTGCGGGCCCGTTCGAGGTAGTTGCGGATGAGCGCCCCGGTCGCGCCCGGGTAGAGGAAGGGCTCGTCGCGCATCGCCGCCCGGCAGGCTTCGAGGAGGTCGCGGTCGGCGAGGGACTTGAGCACGTACCCTCCGGCCCCGGCCTTGAGCGCCTCGAAGAAGAACTGCTCGTTGTCGTACATCGTGAGCACGATCATGCGCAGTCCGGGCAGCAAGTGGGACAGCTCCCGCGCCGCCTGGAGCCCGGTCATCCGGGGCATGGCGATGTCGAGCACGGCGAGATCGGGCCGGTGCAGGCGCGCCTGCTCCACCGCTTCGGCCCCGTCCCCGGCCTCCGCCACCACGGTGAGGTCCGGCTCGGCGTCGAGGATGAGCCGCAGTCCGCGCCGCACGAGGGCGTGATCATCGGCGAGCAGCACCCGGGTGGGGGCGGCGGAGTCCTCGGTGCCCGGCGAGACGGCAGGCGAGGCGGCAGGGGTGGCAGCGGGGGCGGGTCGCGCGGCGGCGGGCGGCGTGATCGGGGCGGTGGACACGGGTGACTCCGTGGGGAGGAGGCGGTGCGGGGGAACGGGGAAGGCCGGGAAGGCGGCGGACGCGGGCGGCTTCGGGGGAACAGCGGCGGGACGGGGGGCGCACCGGGGAGGCCGGTGACGCGTGCGTCGACGGGCGAGCCGGGCAGGGGCGGAACGCGGGCACGGCCACGCTGGTGGCGGTCCCGGCAGGCCCAGCGACCCGCGCCACCCCTGCCGCCCTCCCGCCACCCCCTCACGTGACGCCCGCTCCCTCGTGAAGGCGTGGGGACGGTGGGGAGGGCCGGGTCGTGAGGGGGGCCGTCAGGCGGATTTCCGTGCCGCCGCCGGGGGCGGTCCCGAGGGAGAGGTGGGCGCCGATCAGCAGGGCGCGTTCACGCATGCCGCGCAGGCCCGCGCCCTCGGGGGCGTCCCCCAGGCCGCGCCCGTCGTCCGCCACGGTCAGCTCGATTTCTCGCGGCGACGCCCGCAGCGTGAGCCGTGCCTCCGTGGCCCGCGCGTGCCGTACGACGTTGGTCAGCGCCTCCTGGGCGACCCGGTAGAGGACCAGCTCCACCCCCTTGTCCAGTGGCGGCAGTTCGCGGTCGCCCGCGCGCCGCACCCGCACTCCGCTGTCCGCCGGCAGCTCGGTGACGAGCGAGGCGAGCGCCGCGCGCAGCCCCAGTTCGTCGAGGACGCCGGGGCGCAGTCTGCGGGCGATCCTGCGGATCTCGTCGAGGCCGCCGCGCGTCGTCTCCTGCACCTGGTGGAGCCGCTCGGCGAGCGCCGGGGGCGCGTCCCCGGCCGCGCTCTTGAGTTCGAGGAGCACGGCGGTGAGGGTCTGGCCGACCTCGTCGTGCAGTTCCTGGGCGATCCTGCGGCGCTCGGCCTCCTGGGCGGAGAGCGCGCGTGCGGTGCTCGTGGCCCGTTCGGCCTCCAGCCGGTCGAGCATCGTGTTGAAGGCGGTGATGAGCCCGGCGATCTCGCCGTGCCCCGAGACGTCGGGGCGGCGCCCCGGCCGGAGCAGGTCGGTCGTGCTCATCGCGCGGTGCAGGCGCTGGAGCGGCGCGAGACCGATCCGCAGGAGCGCCGCGTTGGCGGTGAGCATCGCGACCAGGCCCGCCGAGAGGATCAGCACCTCCGTGAGCACGACGGGGGCCGAGACCGTCACCGGGCCGAGCAGCAGCAGTCCCGTCGCCGCGAGGAGCACGGCGGCGTTGAGCAGGAAGATGCGCTGGAACAACGACACCTCGTCCCCTCCCGGTGGCCGGACATGTCCCGCCATGCCGTACGACGGGTCGCCTCCAGCCTCCCCGATCGCCCCCGGGGCGGTCCATCCGTGACAACCCCCATTTCCGCGCGGCGTGTCGCCCCCCGTCCCCTAAGGGTCGGCTCCCCGTCCCTCAGGGTTTTCCCGGAGGCGGAGGTGGGGGTGGTGCCGGATGGCGCGCGCCCCCGGCCGCGGGAGAGGCTTCTGGGGAAGGACCGGCCGGCGGTCGTCGGCGGAACCTCCGCGTCAGGTGTGGGCGCGGCCCGAGGACGGAATCCCTCTGGTACGTGCCGCCGAGGGGTGCGGGCCGCAGGGGCCGCCGCGGCGGGGACCGGGGCGGCACGGAGGGAGAGACGGGCGATGGATCGTCAGGACGAGACACTGCGGACACTGGAGCGCGGGCTGCGTGCGGAGGACCCGCGCCTGGAGCGGGCGCTGCGCACCGGACGGCTGCCCCGGGCCTCGCGCCCCTGGGCGGCCCTGCTGCTCGTCCTCGCCCTCGCCACCTTGTGCGGCGGCCTGATCGCGGGGCACGGGGTGGTGCTCGCCTCGGGGCTCGTCGCCGCGGGCGTCGCCGCGCAACTGCTCGACCCGCACCCGGGCTCACGCGGCGGCGGGAGCGGAGGCGCCCGCACCCGGCCCCGCCTCACGCCGGGCCGCACTCCGCACTCCCGGCACTGAGCAGGCGATCTCCCGCCACAGGGCCGGCCTCCGTCGCGCGCGAGTCCCGCAAGAGCGGCAAAATTCCCACCAGTTGATACGCGCACTTCGCCACGATATCCACCCATTCTTCCCTTTTGCCGTACGTTAAAGTACTGGTCAAATAAGCAAGCCGGTCACGCCTTTCGGGCGTCCCGGCGCGTCGAGCGGCCCGCTCACCGGGCCGCCCGCGCAGGTCTGGGAGGGGGTGGTCCCGTGGAGCACGACCGGCACACCCGCCCTCGCGCACTGCCGCTTCAACCCGGCCCCGGCGCGGCGCTCCGCCCTCCCTCTCGCGGCAGGGCCATCGGAGTGCGCCCCCGCGAAGCCGTTCCGCATAGCGCCTGACCCGGCACCTCCCCCGCGGTACGGCACGCGCGCCCCGGCCCGCACGCGGCGGCACCCCGTACCCCCGTCCGCGAGACCCCGTCCGGCCCAGCGAGGCCCCGGGCGCACCGCCGTCCGGTCCGCCCCCGGAGCCCCCGTACCGCCGGACCCCCCTCTCGCACGACCGCACCTCGCACGATCCCCGCCCACCCGCTGCACCACCCCGACCCGGCCGGGGGAGACCGCTCCCCCGCTTCCCCACCGTCCTCTCCGGGCTCCCCTCGCGCGGCCGGTCGCTCCGGCGCACCTCCGCACACCTGACGGGGCCCGGTTCCGTCCCCTACCCACGCACGGGTGTTCTGTGCGCGCAGCAGGGGTGACACGGTATGGGCTGTCACGGTCCCCCGTGACACCCGTCCCCCGCACACCGCCGCACACGCGACACGCCGTACGGAGTTCTCGATGGAGCCCACCGCTCACTTCACCAAGACCGCTCTCCCCGGGATCGGGGCGCGCTACGACCTGGACACGCAGTCCGGCCGCCACCTGTCGGTCGTCGTGCACCAGGACGGCCGCCGCGTCCTCGGCCTCCACGACCCGGAGGACGAGGACAGCTGCCGCGACGCCGCCCAGCTCGACCCCGGCGAATCGCTCGCGCTCGCCGGACTGCTCAAGCCCGACCCCGTGCGCTACCTGCGCCAGCACGTGGAGATCGACCTCGTCACCGAGCACATCCCGGTGACGAAGCGCTCCCCCTTCGCCGGACGGGTGCTCGGCGCGACGCAGGCACGTACGAAGACCGGGGCCTCGATCGTCGCCGTCCTGCGGCGCACCGACGCGGTTCCTTCCCCGACCCCGGATTTCCGCTTCGCGATCGGCGACGTACTGGTCGTCGTCGGGACCCGTGAGGGAGTGGACGCCGTGGCCGAACTGATCGCTGGAGGATGACCCCTCGTGCACGACACGACGACTGAACTGCTGATAGAGCTGGGCGCGATCATTCTCGGCCTCGGCATACTCGGCCGGCTGGCCGGACGGATCGGCTTCTCCCCCATCCCTCTCTATCTCCTCGCGGGCCTGGCCTTCGGCAAGGGAGGTTTCCTGCCGCTCAACGCCAGTGAGGAGTTCGTCGCCACCGGTGCCGAGATCGGGGTGATCCTGCTGCTGCTCCTGCTCGGCCTGGAGTACAGCGCCTCCGAACTCGTCACCAATCTCAAGAAGCAGTACCCCTCGGGCATCGTGGACTTCGTCCTGAACGCCCTGCCGGGTTTCGTGTGCGCGCTGATCCTCGGCTGGGGCTTCGTGGCCGCCGTCGCCCTGGCCGGGGTCACCTGGATCTCCTCCTCGGGGGTCATCGCGAAGGTCCTCGGGGACCTGGGACGGCTGGGCAACCGCGAGACGCCCGTGATCCTGGGGGTGCTCGTCATCGAGGACCTCGCGATGGCGGTGTACCTGCCGATCCTCACCGCGCTGCTCGCCGGGCTGAGCCTGGGCGGCGCGAGCCTGACGCTCGTCATCTCGCTGGGCACCGTGGGCCTCGTGCTCTACCTCGCGCTGCGCCACGGCCGGCTCATCAGCCGGGCCGTCTCCTCGGACAACCCCGAGATGCTGCTCCTCGTCGTGCTCGGGCTCACCGTCCTCGTCGCGGGCGTCGCCGCCGAACTCCAGGTCTCCGCCGCCGTCGGCGCCTTCCTCGTCGGCATCGCGCTCTCGGGCGAGGTCGCCGAGGGCGCGCACAACCTGCTCGCTCCGCTGCGCGACCTGTTCGCCGCCGTCTTCTTCGTCTTCTTCGGTCTCTCCACCAACCCGGCGGACATCCCGCCGGTCTTCCTCACCGCGCTGCTCCTCGCCGTCGTCACCGTCCTCACCAAGATCGCCACGGGCTGGTACGCGGCCCGGCGCGCAGGCGTGCAGCGGGCCGGGCGCTGGCGGGCGGGCGGCACGCTCGTGGCGCGCGGCGAGTTCTCCATCGTCATCGCGGGCCTCGCGGTCGGCACGGCGCCGGAGATCGGGCCGCTGGCGACCGCGTACGTCCTGATCCTCGTCATCCTCGGGCCGCTCACCGCGCGCTGGACCGAGCCGCTCGCGCGCCGCTTCCTCTACCGGGACGACGCCGCCAAGGACCGCCCGGTACCGGCCGAGCCCCCCGGGCCGCGGGCCGTCGAGAACCCGGGCAGTACGGCTGCCGCGAGCTGAGGGGCGCGGGGACATGCAGCCCAGAGAGATCCCGGAGCTGTACACGGAGGGCTTCCGCGAGACGCTCACCGAGGTCGCGCGGACCGGGCGCCGGCTGCGGCGCGAGGAGATCGAGGCGCGGCGGGTGCTCGGCGAGCAGGCGGCGGAGGCCGGGTACGGGCTGCGTTCGCTCGTCAACGGGCTCCTCGCCGCCGCGCGCAGCAACTGGCCGGCGCCGCCCGGGGCCTCGGCGCCCGAGGTGCTCGCCGCCGTGGAGCAGGCGGTGGACGCGAGCGCCGAGGGCTACGAGCGGGCGCAGCGGCTCGCGGTGCGCCACGAGGAGGCGGCGCGCCGGGAGTTCATCGACGACCTGCTGCACGGGCGCGGCAACCAGGGCCGTATGGCCGAGCGCGCCGAGCGCTTCGGGCTGCGGCTCGCGCACGCGCACGTCGTCGCCGTGGCGCGCGGCGCGGAGGCGTACGACGACGGGCATCCCGTCACCCGCGGGGTGCAGGAAGCGGTCTTCGCACGCTTCGGGGACCGCAGGACGCTCCTCACCACGAAGGACGAGGTGCTGATCTGCGTCGCGCCCAGCGGGCAGGAGGAGATCGCGCGGTTCTTCGCGAAGCAGGCGTACGTGCTCGGCAAGGAGTGCCGGGCCGCGGTCGGCCGCCCGCACAGCGGTCCCGGCGGGGTCGTGCGCAGTTACGAGGAAGCGCTGGAAGTCCTGCGGGTGGGTGAGCGGATGGAGCTGCCGGAACCGGTGCTGCACGCCGAGGACCTGCTCGTCTTCCCCGTGCTCACGCGCGACCGGCAGGCGATGTACGACCTCATGGACACCGTCCTCGGGCCGCTGGAGGAGGCACGCGGGGGTGCCGGGCCGCTCCTCGTGACGCTGCGCGAGTACTTCGAGGCCGGGTGCGTCTCGGCGGAGGCGGCACGGCGGCTCAACCTGAGTGTCCGGGCTCTCACGTACCGCCTGGAGCGCATCCGTACCCTCACCGGGCTCGACCTCTCCGACTCGCTGGACCGCTACTCGCTGCACACGGCGGTCATCGGCGCGCGCCTCTTCGGCTGGCCGCGCGGCGCGCGGACGGAGCAGGCGGCGGGCTGAGGGCCGGGGTGCCCCCGGGGGAACGGAGGCGGGCGGGGCCCTGACGGCCTCTCAACCCCCACCCTCGGTGAGGTCGAAGGGGCCTGCCTGCGCCTTTATGCTCTACGGGACCGCAGCGGCGCCACACGCAGTGCGCGCCGCGCCCCGGAAGTCCCAGGAGGATGTGCGCGATGGTGTTCAAGCGGCTGCTCGGTGCGCTCGGCGCGGGCGGGCCCTCGGTCGACACGGTGCTCGCGGGCGAGCCCGTGCCTCCGGGCGGCACGCTCACGGGAGAGGTGCGGCTCGGCGGCGGCGAGACGCGGGCGCGGGTCGAGGACATCACCCTGGAACTCCTCGCGCGCGTCGAGGCGGAGAGCGAGCACGGCGAGCACGAGGGCGGGATCGTCTTCGGGCGGCACCACGTCGGCGGGGACTTCACGCTCGAAGCGGGCGAGGAGCGCGTCCTGCCCTTCGCGCTCGCGGTGCCGTGGGAGACGCCGACGACGGAGCTGTACGGGCAGTCGCTCGGCATCGTCCTCGGGGTGCGCACCGAGGTGGCGCTCGGCGGGGCGCGCGACAAGGGCGACCTCGATCCCCTCGTGGTGACCGCGCTGCCGGTGCAGGAGGCGGTGCTCGACGCCTTCGGGCGGCTCGGCTGGGGGTTCCGCTCGGCGGACCTGGAGCTGGGCAGGATCGGTGGTACGGGACAGCGGCTGCCCTTCTACCAGGAGATCGAGCTGATCCCGCCGCCCGCGCTCGCGCACGCCGTCAACGAGGTCGAGGTCACCTTCCTCGCCTCCGAGACGGGCGCCGAAGTGGTCCTGGAGGCGGACAAGCGGGGCGGCCTGCTCGGCGGCGGCCACGACGCGCTGACCCGGTTCACCGTCGCGCACGCCGACGTGCCGGGCCTCGACTGGACGAGCGAGGTCGACGGCTGGGTCACCCACCTGCTGGAGCACAGCTCGGCGTACGGCGATCACGGTTCGTACTACAACCACGCGGACCCCTACGGCGGGCACGCGGGCCACCACGAGAGCCACGGCGGCCACGGGGCCGGGGGCGCGGTGCTCGCGGGGGCCGCCGGGCTCGCGGTGGGCGCGGCCGGCGGTTTCGTCGCGGCCGAGGTGATCGACGAGGTGGGCGACTGGTTCGAGGGGGACGACGAGGGCGGGAGCGACGACGGCAGCGACGACGAGGAGTGAGCGCGCCCCGGCGGCGCGGACCGGAGAAGGGGGCGGGCGCGCGGCCCTCTTCCCTTGCTTCCACACTCCTGTAGATTCTGGCCCGGACGCCGCTCCCCGCGGGTCCGGCGTACCGCCCCAAGCCCCCTTTCCGAGGAGCGCACCCGGTGTTCGGACTCAGTGAGCTGGCGATCCTGCTCCTCGTCGTGATCGTGGTACTCGGCGTGAAGCGGCTCCCGGGGCTCGTGCGCTCGGCGGGCCGGGCGAGCCGCATCCTCAAGAGCGAGGCGCGGGAGACCACGGAGGGGCCGCTCACCGACCCCGCCGACCCCAGGACCATCAAGGCCCGGCCCGGCGACTGGACCCGCGAGCGCGACGAGCCCACCGCCTGAGCGGGCCCCCCGGCACTGCCTACACTTGTGCGGCCGGGCGGGACCCCGGCGCGGGACCGGCGGAACGGAGAGCGGTGTGAGCGCGGACGGAAGCGGCTTCGCGGACGATCCGCCGGCGGAAGCACTCGACACGGCGGCGACCGTCTTCGGACTGCTCGCCTCACCGGCCCGGCTGCACCTCGTCTGGGCCCTCGCGGGCGGCGAGAGCGACGTGACGCGGCTCGCGCAGCGGCTCGGCGGGGCCCTGCCCGCCGTCAGCCAGCACTTGACGAAACTCAAGCTCGGCGGTCTCGTCGGCTCGCGCCGCGAGGGCCGCCGCCAGGTGTACTACCTGCGCGATCCGCGCGTCGTCGAACTCGTCGGCACCCTGCTCGCCCCCGGGAGCGAGGCCCCCGCCGTACCCCAGCGGTCCCTCGGTGCCTGAGACCGCCGCGCCCCTGCACGTCCTGCGCCGCCTGGAGTCCTCGCCGCGCGGCCTCACCGAGGAGCAGGCCGCACTGCGCGCGGCGCGGTACGGGCCCAACCTGCCGCCCGCGCCCGCCCTCACGCCCTGGCGGCGGCTCGCGCGGGAGGGCCTCGCCGATCCCTTCACGGCGGTGCTCCTCGCGCTCTCGCCGGTCTCGGCGCTCGTCGGCGCGTGGGGCACGGCCGCCGTCACCGCGCTGCTCGTCGGCCTCAGCCTCTTCCTGCGCGCCCTCGG
>NZ_JAAGLR010000046.1 GCF_010548245.1 Streptomyces sp. SID11385 | reverse complement strand
CGCGGGGGCGCGGGGTGCGGGGGCGCGGGGCGCGGCTCGCGCCGCGTGGACGCGAAAGCCGAAAGCCCCGCCCCGCCGCGTACGGGGGAGAACGCGGCGGGGCGGGGCGGCTTCTCGGGGGTGCGTCCCGGGCGCGGTGGCCCGGTCGCCTCCCGGGAGGGGTCAGCTGAGGTGGAGCTGCTGGCCCGGGTAGATGAGGTCGGCGTCCTTGACGATGTCCTTGTTCAGCTCGAAGAGCTTGTGCCAGCCGCCGGAGACGTGGTGCTTCTGGGCGATCTCGCTGAGGCTGTCGCCCTTGACGACCTTGTACTCGCCGTCACCCTTGGGGACGGTGATGCCGGTGTCGGTCTTGACCGTGCCGGTGGTCGACTTCGGGGTGGTGTGCTGCGGCTGCGGGGCCTGGCGCTGCTGGCTGCGCGAGGCGCTCTGGTCGCCGGCGGAACGCTCCTGCGTCTGCTGGCCGCCACCGTTGGGGTTGACACCCGGGTCGACACCGTCGTTGGTGAGGTTGCCGGCGCCGGCGCAGGACCAGGCACCCGGGCCCTGCATGTCGAGGAGACGCTCGGCGGTGGCGATCTGCTGGTCCTTGGTGGCCAGGTCGGCACGCGGGGCGTACTGGGTGCCACCGGCGGCGGCCCAGGAGGACTGGTTGAACTGGAGGCCACCGTAGTAGCCGTTGCCCGTGTTGATGGACCAGTTGCCACCGGACTCGCACTGGGCGACGGCGTCCCAGGTGGCGGTCGAGGCGGCGGAGGCGCTGCCGCTCGCCATCAGCGGGACGGCGATCGCGGCACCGGTGACACCGGCGAACGCGACGATGCGGGTGGTACGGCGGCGACGGTGCTTGGCCTTGCCGGAAAACAGCATGGAGGATCTCCTCACCGACGCCTACGAGGTGAGCTGTCGGGTTCGGGCCCGTGAGTTGCCCGGCCGGACGGCGGCTGCCGCCCGGCTTCACCCCTAGCCCCGGACCGGCGCCCGGTCTCCCGGGCGCCGGCTGGGACGCAAACCTTGGGTCCCCCGCTCCTGCCTTCGGCGCGTGACGCGACGACTGTCCCGAAACGGGCGCCGGCAGGATTCGGCGTGACGACCGTCGGGGCCTCCCGGTGGGGAAGCGAGCACGACGTTAAGCAAGAAATCAGCGGAACTTCAAAGACGATCAGGGCGGTTGAGACTCATGTCTCACTCGACCCCTACCGGACAATAACGGACAGATGCGGTCAACCGCTTGTCCGGTTATCGCCCTGAATCCGCACCAAGATCCAGGCTCTGGCCAGGGAGAATGAGGTCCGGGTCGGTGCCGACGATCTTCTTGTTCTGCTCGTAGAGCGCGGTCCAGCCGTCGGCGATCTTGTGCGCCTCGGCGATGCTCCAGAGATTGTCCCCTTCGCGCACCTTGTACGAATCGGCCTTGTCCGCCCCGTCCGCACCCTTCTGACCCTCCGTGTCCCCGGCCGCGTGACGGCCGCCGGGGGCGGAGCGGTCCGCGCCGGAGTCGCGGTCGTCGCCGGGAGTGGCGGACGTCTCGCCGGGGAGGGCGCCGGGGACGGTGGTCGACTCGGAGGGCGAGGCGGAGGGGTCGGCGGCCTGGGAGGGCGAGCCGGAGGGGGTGGGCTTCGCATGCTTGCCGCGACTCTGTCCCGTCGCGTCGCTCTTGCCCGTCGCGCCGTGCTTGCCCGTGGCGCCGTCCTCGTCCTTGCCGGACGGGCCGGCGGAGGCGCCGGAGGACGGGGTGCCGGTGGAGGCGTCGTCCGCGTCGGGCGTCGTGGAGGCGGAGGGGTCGGCGCTCGGGGAGGGCGAACTAGCCTCCTCCTTGCCCTTCTTCTCCTTCTTGTCCTTCTTGTCCGCCTGTGTCGTGTCCGGCGCGGTGGCGCTCGGCGTGGTCTTGGCGGCGGGCGCGGAAGCCGTGGAACCGTCCTCCGTGGTGAGCCCGGCGGTCAGGGCGCAGCCGGGCCAGGCGGAGGGGCCCTGGGCCGCGAGGATGCGCTGCCCCACCTGTATCTGCTGGGCGGGCGTCGCCATGTCGGCACGGGGCGCGAGGTCGAGACCGCCGTGGGCCTCCCACTCCTCGTCGGAGAGCTGGAGGCCGCCGTAGTAGTCGTTGCCGCTGTCGGCCGCCCAGTCGCCGCCCGTCTCGCACTCCACGAGGCGGTCCCAGGGACCCTGGTCGGCGCTCGCGGTCCCCGCGCCGAGGAGGGGGATGGCGATGGCGGAGCCGGTGACCCCTGCCGCGACGACAAGGGCCGGGGCCTGGCGGGGGCGTCGGTGGCGACCGTTCCCGGAGAGCATGCGGTGCCTTTCGCAAGAGCTGAGGGTCAGCTGGTGGGACAGATGATCCGACGTGAACGTAGCGGGATTCGAACGCTCGTCACAAGTCGATGCAGCACTGATCACGCGAACATCACATTATTGACGCGCGTTCAGTTCACGAGTGCTCATATGCCCGGGTGGAGCCGGGCGAAAAGGACGCGGCGCGCCGATACGGAAGCGGGCGCTCTACACCGTCGGCGCGGACCTGCCGCTTCGCCCGGCGCCCCACATCGTGTGCTCGCGCGATATCGCGGTCTCGGCCTGCCCCACGAAACGCGCCCACTCGTCCGGGCCGGCCTCGGTGTCGACGAGGGACAGGATGTGCCGGATCTCCCGGGCGGTCACGCTGTACGCGGTCGCCTCCGTGTCGAGGCGGTGCGCCTGGAACCAGGCGGTCAGCCCCGCGACGGCGGCGCCCACCACCCCCACGAGATCGATGTCGATGACCCCGTACGCCTTGAGCACACCCGCGATCACGCCGATGAGTTCGCCCACGAGGGCCGAACTCCGCCACCGGCGGGAACCACGGTCCCGGGCCGCCGCCATCGCCGAGTACCAGGCGAGCTGGTCCGTGAGGCGATTGGTGCGGTAGATCTCGATCCGCTCGGCCCGGCTGCTCGCCCGGCACCTGTCCATCTCCTCGTTCACGTCGAGCCCCGTGGACACGTCGACGATCTCCAGGCCCGTACTGATGTCGTGCAGGCGGTCGAGGTACAGCGCCCGCGCCTCTCGCGTCCCCATCGTCTCCGGGAAGGGGTCGCCGCCCACCGCGTAGCGCCAGCAGAGCGTCTTGCAGGATTCCGCCGCCGCGCGACACTCGTACCAGCGCCTTTCGTCCCGCTGCTGTTCGATGTAGAGGCGGACGAAAGCCGAGGCCACGAAGGCGAGTCCGGCCACCGCCCCGGCCCAGTCGAGCCCGTCCTCGTGGAAGCGCACCGTCGTCGCGCCGCAGGCCGCCGCCACGAAGAGCAGGAGGAGGTTGGCCCGCAGTTGCCCGAAGTAACGGCGTTTCGCGCGAATGGAACTCTTGTCCGCGTCCTGGAAGAACGCCGGCAGTTGATGCCAGTTGAATTTCTCTTCCGCTGCGGACATCGCTGTGCCTCCGGTGGAAGGGCCCGCCTCCGGCCCGCGATCGTACCGAGGGGCACCCTCGCTCACCAGACCGCCGACTCGGCGCAGCGGCGACGCGGTCACCCGCCGTGCGGCCGGGTCCGCGCGGGGCCGGGGGGCGGCGCCTCGGCTGTGAAACGGACGGGAAGGGTGCGCAGGCCGCGCATGATGAGGCCGCCGCGCCAGCGCAGTTGTCCGGGGTCCGCGTCGAGGGCGAGGTCGGGGAGGCGCGTGAAGAGGCGGGCGAGGGCGGTCTTGCCCTCCAGGCGGGCGAGCGGGGCGCCGAGGCAGTAGTGGATGCCGTGGCCGTAGCCGAGGTGCTGGTTGTCGCGGCGGGTGAGGTCGAGCGTGGCGGGGTCGGGGAAGCGCGCGGGGTCGTGGTCGGCGGCGGCCAGGACGACGAGAACGGGGTCCCCGGCGCGGATGTGCCGCCCGGCGAGGTCGAAGGACTCGGTGGCGTAGCGCCAGGTGGCGAGTTCGACGGGGCCGTCGAAGCGCAGGAGCTCCTCGATGCCGGTGGTGAGGAGGGCTTCGCCGTGGTCGGGGGAGTCCAGGGCTTCCTGGAGGCCGGCGCGCTGTTCCGGGTGCTGGAGGAGCGCGAAAGTGCCGTTACCGATCAAGTTCACGGTCGTCTCGAAACCCGCGAACAGCAGGATGAACGCCATCGCGGCGGCTTCGTTCTCGGTGAGGTGCTCGCCGTCGTCGACGGCCTGGATGAGGGCCGAGATGAGGTCGTCGCCGAGGTCGCGGCGCTTCCTGTGGATGAGTTCGGCGAGGTAGCCGCGCATCTTGCCGACCGCGCGCCCCACTCCCCCGCGCGGGCCCTGCCCGTGCCGGATCATCATGCCCGCCCAGTCGCGGAAGTCGTCCTGGTCCTCGCGCGGGACGCCGAGCAGGTCGCAGATGGCGTAGATGGGGAGCGGGAAGGCGAACTCGTGGATGAGGTCCGCGCTGCCGCGCGCCGCGAAGCCGTCGATGAGCTGGTCCGTCAGCTCGGCGACGCGCGGCGCGAAGGCCGCGACGCGGCGCGGCGTGAACGCCTTCGAGACGAGACGGCGCAGCCGGGTGTGGTCGGGCGGGTCGATGTTGAGCAGGTGCGTCATCAGCTCGGCCTTGCGCTCCCCGGGAATCCCGGTCTTCCCGCGCGCCCCCGCCCCCTCCGCGTGGTGCGCCGGGTTCTTCGAGAGCCGGGGCTCGGCGAGCGCCCGCCGCGCGTCCTCGTACCGCGTCACGAGCCACGCCTCGACCCCGCTGGGCAGCCGCGTCCACGCGAGGGGTTCGTGCGCGCGCAGCCACGCGTAGGAGGGGTAGGGGTGGGCGGCGAACTCCCGCGAGAAGAGGGCGGGGGCGTGCGGGAGGGGGGCCTCCGGGGGGAGGGGGGTGCGGGAGGTGTGGGGGCACGGCATACCGAGACGGTAGCGGGGGGCGGGGCGCGGTTCGGCGGGGGCGCCGCTTTCGGGGGCGCCGCCCCCGGGCCACCGGCTGAGATTCCTCGGGCGTCGGCTTTCGGCGTCAATTGGTCGGCGTCAGCACCATCCGGCCGAACACCCTCCCCGCGTCCATCTCCGCGTGTGCCGCCGCCGCCTCCGTGAGGGGGAGGGTCGCGTGGACGACGGGGGTCAGCTCGTGCCGGGTCGCCGCCGCGAAGTGGGCGGTCCGTACCGTGCGCAGGGCGTCCGGGGGGATCGTCGCGAGGCTCAGGGTGGCGAAGGTCAGGGACTTCTGGAAGGCCGTCATCAGGTGCGTACCGAAGTCCTCGGGCGGCTGCCCGCCGACCGCTCCGACGCTCACGAGGCGGCCGTTCGGGGCGAGGAGGCCGAGGAAGGCCGGGAGGCCGGGGCCCGAGACGATGTCGAGGATCACGTCGTACGGTGCCTGATCGGGCGTCGGGGCGCGGCCCGGCGTCTCGCTCGCGCCGAGGGCGCGCAGGCGGGCGGCGCGCTCAGGGGTCGAGGCCGTGGCGGCGACGGTGGCGCCCGCG
>NZ_JAAGLR010000009.1 GCF_010548245.1 Streptomyces sp. SID11385 | reverse complement strand
CGTCCGCCGCCGCGGCGAGCGCGGCCCGCTCGCCACCGTCCTCACCCACGCCGTCCTCGTCCTCGCAAGCCTCGTCGCGCTGGTGCCCGTCGTCTGGCTCGCCTTCCTCTCGCTCGGCCCGGAGAAGGACGACTACCTGCACCCCGGCCGCATCTTCGGCCGGCTCACCTTCGACAACTACTCCTACGTCCTCGAACACACCAAGTTCTGGGACTGGCTCCAGTCCACCCTGATCGTCTCGCTCGGCACCACGCTGCTCGGCGTCGCCTTCGCCGCGACCACCGGCTACGCCGTCTCGCGCATGCGCTTCCCCGGCCAACGCTCCCTCATGTGGGTGCTGTTGCTCACGCAGGCGTTCCCGATCGCCGTGCTCATCGTGCCGATGTACGAGATCTTCTCCGAACTCGGCCTCATCGACAGCTACTTCGGGGTGATCCTGCTCAACTGCACGACCGCGATCCCGTACAGCGCCTGGCTGCTCAAGGGCTACTTCGACACGATCCCCTTCGAGATCGACGAGGCCGGGCGCATCGACGGGCTCAGCCCCTTCGGCACCTTCTGGCGGCTCATCCTGCCGCTCGCCAGGCCCGGGCTCGCCGTCGCCGCCTTCTACACCTTCATCACCGCGTGGGCCGAGGTGGCCTTCGCCTCGACCTTCCTCCTCGACGACGAGAAGTACACCTTCGCCGTCGGTCTCCAGACCTTCGTCAGCGAACACGACGCCCAGTGGAACCTCATGGCCGCGACCGCCGTGCTCATCGCGGTGCCGGTCACGATCTTCTTCTACCTCGTGCAGCGCCACCTCGTCACGGGGCTCACGGCGGGCGCGGCGAAGGGCTGAACCCCGCCCCCGCGCCACCGGTAGCGCGCGACGCGCCACCCGTACCGCACGACGCACCACCCGTACGTACACGTCACCAGCAAGGACCCCATGAGCCAGCACCACGCCGACTCCATCGCCGCCGTCGCCCCCGCTGTCCTCCCCGCCCAGGCCGGGCCCGCCACCCCGGCACCCGGGGCCGACTGGTGGCGCGAGGCGGTCATCTACCAGGTCTACCCGCGCAGTTTCGCCGACGCCGACGGTGACGGCATGGGCGACCTGGCCGGTATCCGCGCCCGTCTGCCGCACCTGCGCGACCTCGGCGTCGACGCCGTGTGGCTGAGCCCCTTCTACGCCTCGCCGCAGGCCGACGCGGGCTACGACGTCGCCGACTACCGGGCGGTGGACCCGATGTTCGGCGATCTGCACGACGCGGACGGGCTGCTGCGCGAGGCGCACGCGCTCGGGCTGCGCGTCATCGTCGACCTCGTGCCCAACCACTCCTCCGACCAGCACGAGTGGTTCAAGCGCGCCCTCGCCGAGGGCCCCGGCTCGCCGCTGCGCGAGCGCTACCACTTCCGGCCCGGGCGCGGCGAGAGCGGCGAACTCCCGCCGAACGACTGGGAGTCCGTCTTCGGCGGGCCCGCCTGGACCCGCAGTGCCGACGGCGAGTGGTACCTGCACCTCTTCGCGCCCGAGCAGCCCGACTTCAACTGGGAACACCCGGCGGTGCACGACGAGTTCCGCTCCGTGCTGCGCTTCTGGCTCGACATGGGCGTCGACGGTTTCCGCATCGACGTGGCGCACGGGCTCGTGAAGGCGCCCGGGCTGCCCGACGTCGGCGACGCCGAACAGGTCAAGCTGCTCGGCAACGGGGCGACGCCCTACTTCGACCAGGACGGTGTCCACGAGATCTACCGCTCGTGGCGGCGCGTCCTCGACGAGTACGACGGCGCCCGCGTCTTCGTCGCCGAGGCGTGGACCCCGACCGTCGAACGCACCGCGCACTACGTGCGCCCCGACGAGCTCCACCAGGCGTTCAACTTCCAGTACCTCAGCACCGACTGGTCCGCGCCCGCGCTGCGCGAGGTCATCGACCGCACCCTCGCGGCGATGCGGCCCGTCGGCGCCCCCGCCACCTGGGTGCTCTCCAACCACGACGTCACCCGGCACACCACCCGCTTCGGCAACCCGCCCGGGCTCGGCACCCAGCTGCGCACCCCGGGCGACCGGGCGCTCGGCCTGCGCCGCGCGCGGGCGGCGACCCTCCTGATGCTCGGGCTGCCCGGCTCCGCGTACCTGTACCAGGGCGAGGAACTGGGCCTCCCGGACGTCGTGGACCTTCCCGACGAGGTGCGCCAGGACCCCTCGTACTTCCGCGCGGCGGGCCAGGACGGCTTCCGCGACGGGTGCCGGGTGCCCCTGCCCTGGACGCGCGAGGGGAGTTCGTACGGCTTCGGGCCCGGCGGGAGCTGGCTGCCGCAGCCCGCGGACTGGGGCGGCCTGAGCGTGGAGGCGCAGACCGGCGTCCCGGGCTCCACGCTGGAGTTCTACCGCGCCGCGCTCGCCCTGCGCCGCGCACAGCCCGCGCTCGGCGCGGGCACCGGCGTGACCTGGCTCGACGCGCCCGAAGGCGTGCTCGCGCTGCGCCGCGAGGCGGCGGACGGGCGGCCCGTCGTGGTGACCGCCCACACCGGAAGCGCCCCGGTCACCGTCCCGAGCCCCGGAGAGGCCCTGCTGAGCAGCGGGGACACGCCCCCGGCAGCGGACGCGGACGGGAACGTGGTGCTCGCGCCGGACACCACGGTGTGGTGGCTGGGCTGAGTCGCAGCGCGGCCGGGTGCCGGGCACGCCCCACCGGGCGTGCCCGGCACTGGCGCGTCACGCCGAAGCCGTATGCGTAGGGGAGCGCGCGCCGGGTACTCACGGGGCGCGGCGCACTGCCGCCACGACCGCGCCGGAGGCGGTACGCGTCCGGTGACGACGGCGGCGCCCCCGCGCGCTGATCCCCCCCCGCACGGCTTTCGCGGGACGGCCGCCAGGGGCGCCCCGCCGTATCCCGGACGGCTGGGAAGGATGACGATGACCCCCAGCACGAGGCCCGCACCACCGGCGACGCCCTCGTCAGCAACGCCGCGTACCTCACGAGCAAGCTCGCACCCGACCAGCTCACCGCCGAGGACTGGGACCGCACCTTCAAGACCAACGCCTACGCGTACTTCCACCTCGTGATGGCGGCCTGCCGCACCTCGGCGACGGGGACGCGGTGATCGCGACCGCGACCGAGGAGGCGCTGAAAGGCAGTACGACGATGATCGACCACGCCGCGTCGAAGGCCGCCGTCATCACGTTCACCAAGTCCATCGCCCCGCACCTCGCCGGGCGCGGCGTGCGGGCCGACGTCGTCGCCCCCGGGCCCACCTGGACGCCGCTCAACGAGGCCGACGCGAACATGCCGCCCGACGGCCTCGCCCGCATCGGCAGCGAGTCCCCCGTGGGCCGCGCGGCCCAGCCCGAGGAACTGGCACCCACCTACGTCTACCTGGCCTCCGAGGCCGACTCGCCCTACACGGTCGGCGAGGTCATCGCCGTCACGGGCGGCATCACGGACACGCGCTGAGGGGCGCGGGGCCGCCGGGGCGGGCGGGGGAGACCGCGGCGGTCGGGGCGGGGGCCGGACGGCGGCACACGCACGCGTATACGTGTCAAGCGCCCCTGGGCGGGTACCCAGCCGTCTCCCGACGTTCCGGAGAGCACCGGACGCGCTCTCCGGCCACCACGGCTCCCCTCCCGGGGCGCCGCCCCCCGCCCGCTCCGGAAGGAACCCCATGGCAACGGCCCGCGTCGTGGCCCGCACCTCCGCCGCCGACCCGCTCCGGTTCCCCGGGCTGCTGCTCGGTGTCGGCCTCGGTGGCTTCGTGGACGGCATTCTGCTCCACCAACTGCTCCAGTGGCACCACATGCTCACGAGCACCGATCACGACCACATCGGGGTGCGCTACTACGACCCGCACACCGTCTCCGGGCTGGAGATGAACACCGTGTGGGACGGGATCTTCCACGCCGTGTGCTGGCTGAGCGTCCTGGGCGGCCTGGCCGTCCTGCACCACCGGGTGACCGAGGGACGCAGGGCCGTGTGGACCTCGCGCGCCCTGTGGGGGTGGGTGCTCGTCGGCTGGGGGCTCTTCAACCTCGTCGAGGGCGTGCTCGACCACCACGTGCTCGGCATTCACCACGTGCGGGGCGGTCCCCACCAGGTGTGGTGGGACCTCGGATTCCTCGCGCTCGGCGCCGTCCTGCTCGTCCTCGGGCTCCTCGTGCGCGGCGGCGGTGGCCCGGTCCGCCGGCCCGGTGAGCCTCTCACGACGCGGGAGACCGGGGCGTGAGGGCGGGGGCGACGGCCATGACGGGGATGACGGGCGGGCACGCGGGGCCCTGGGACCGGCTCGTCCCGCTCCTCCTCGTCCCGCTCCTGCTCGGCGCCGGGACCGCCTACCTCGCGCTCGCGGTACGCGCCGGGCGGCGCGCCCCCTGGCCCGTCGCCCGCACCGCCTCCTTCGGCGTGGGCCTCGCCCTCCTCGCCGTCGCGCTCCTGCCGCCCCTCGGCGGCGCCGGTCACCACCCGGGCTTCGCCGCCCACATGGCCCAGCACCTGCTCATCGGCATGTACGCGCCCCTCGCGCTCGTGCTCGGCGCCCCCGTCACCCTCACCCTGCGCGCCCTCCCCGCTCCCCGCGCCCGCCGCCTCACCGCGGTGCTCGGCAGCGCCCCCTGCCGCCTCCTGGCCCGCCCCGCGCCCGCCTTCCTCCTCGCCACGGCCAGCCTGGTGCCGCTCTACTGCACGCCGCTCTACGACTGGTGCGCCGCCCACCCCTGGACCCACCTCCCCCTGCACCTGCACTTCCTGCTCGCGGGCTGCCTGTGGGCCCACGTCGTCGCCGGACCCGACCCCTCACCCGCACGGCCCCCCGTGCGCACGCGTCTCGTCTGGCTCGGCGCCGCCATCGCCGTCCACGCGCTGCTCTCCCAGGCCCTCTACGGGGGCTGGGGCACCGTCGTGCACGCGCCGGTCGACGACGTGCGTGCCGGTGCGCAACTCATGTACTACGGCGGCGACATCGCCGAACTCCTCCTCGCCGCCGCACTCGTCTCCACCTGGCGGCCGGTCCGCGCAGTCCGGGCGCGCCCGGCTCCCTGAGCCCGACGAACTTCCCGTACGAACCCGTGCGGGACCCTCCCACGAGAGGAGAACCCCATGTCCGATTCCCCCGGCCCCGAGCACCGGCGCAGCGACCGGCGCGCCGCCGCTCCGCAGGACGGCGCGGGCCACCGCGTCCCCGGGAGCGGCGAACGCACGCGCGGCGGC